>JALSPG010000119.1 GCA_026986115.1 Thermodesulfobacteriales bacterium | reverse complement strand
CCACCATGTAACGCCCACCAGCCGGGGCAGAGGTCCCGGTTAAAGGACCGGTGGCGAAAATAAGCACATTAGCAGGAGAAAGAGGATCTGCCCCGGGATCCATAAGTTGCGAGAGATAATAAGAAGCCAGACCACGGCCCCCAATAAAACGACGCAAAATTTCCGGCTCCGGACTTTCTTTACGAATCTCTCCAGAAGAAAGATTGACTCTCAAGATACAGCCCGCATAAGTCCCCAGCATAAATCCCTCCTTTGAAGAATCTGTGAAAGAGATTAGCAAAAGTAGCTTTAAAGGGAAAGCAAAAAGCTACCAATCTCTTGGCTTGGCAAGTATTTCGCGCACTTTGAGACTAAAGAGTTTATTGGAAGGCATGGCTTTGATGATAGCCACTGTGTCGGCCCCGCGGGCGGTGCCTGCCACGCAGATTACATCTTCAGGAGGAATGAGACCAGCATCGCAGGCCATAAGGGCTATTTCTACACAGACTTTTATCCCTTGACCAAAAAGGCGTAAGGTGTTGGCGATAAGATCTTGCTGAGAATAATGTTGGAGCTCCCGAATGGCTGTGCCAATATTACGAAAAACCATGGTACCGGTATAAACCTTGGCCCCTTTCTCTTCGAGTTCATGGCGTCTTTCTGGAGTAAGCTCGAGCTTTCCAGGCTCCCGAAAGCCCACATTGTGGGTTATCACTACTAAATTTACATCTTCACCGCGAAAGATCTCACAGGCCTTAAGGCCGGTGTCTCCAAAAGTGGAAGCCACAACCACGTGGGAAATACCACGCTCTTTAAAAGCTTGGTAAGCCACCTTTAGGGCTTCTAGAGTGTTATGCTTGCCAGCCTTTTCAAACCAAACACACATCAGTGAAGCGTCTCACGAAGTTTCAGCATCTCGTCATAAAGTTTATAAAACGGAATGATTGACAAAATCAAGAGGATATCGTCCACAATTTTGAAGCCCAAAAGGTAATCTCCCAAACGCACCTTCCAGTAACCTTCAACCCCGCCCCGTAAAGGTCTGGCGTAAGAGAAAGGTTTTTTCGCCAGTTTTTCGGTTATGAAATAAAGGAGTGAATCTTTAACAGTTGGTTTTAGTTTCTGGAGGTCTTCGTTGAGGACCTTCTCATGTAATCTTACGCGGAATTTCTTTTCTTCTCGCATGCCTTTTTTGATAGCACACCTCCTTCCTCGGGCTTTTCTGTTTCTGAAAGCCCGCCTTCGACCTCTTTGAGATGCTTGGCAAGTAAGAGATCTTCTTCTAACTCTAGCGCTTCCCGGATGAGTTCACAAACCATGGAAGACATTGAGGTATTCTTGATTTTGGCAAGCAGCTTGATCCTTTCGTAAAGTTCTTCATCTAACACAATACACAACCGCGGGTGTTTCGTAGGCATTAGCCCCTCCAACTGCCTAAAAGTTTTTACTCATTTTCGGCAGCATTATAAAAAGCCTGAAAAATATTTTCAATATATCGTGCAGCATATACGATGAACAACTTATATTTCGTTTGATCAAATCAACTAATGATTTTTTTTTTTTTTG
>JALSPG010000118.1 GCA_026986115.1 Thermodesulfobacteriales bacterium | reverse complement strand
TGGCAAAGATTGATTACAAGAAAGTCTTGGAAAGGCTGAAAGACAGACCCAATGGCAAATACATTGATGTTACGGCAATAACTCCTACCCCTTTAGGGGAGGGAAAATCTACTACCGCTATCGGTCTAATTGAAGGGCTTGGAAAACGAGGGCAAAAAGTAATTGGGGCCCTAAGGCAGCCTTCCGGTGGCCCTACCATGAATATTAAAGGGAGTGCAGCGGGAGGAGGACTTGCCCAAATTATTCCTCTCGATAAGTTCTCTTTAGGCCTTACAGGCGATATCAATGCCATCATGAATGCCCACAACCTGGCCATGGTGGCACTTACTGCCCGTATGCAACACGAATTTAACTATGACGATGAAACTCTGGCCAAACGTGGTCTCAAACGCCTTAACATTGATCCTAAGCGGGTAGAGATGGGGTGGGTGGTTGATTTTTGCGCCCAGGCCTTGCGTCATATTGTCATTGGTCTGGGAGGCAAGAAAGACGGCTATCCCATGGAGAGTAAGTTTTGGATTGCCGTGGCCTCAGAGGTGATGGCTATTTTGGCGGTAGCACGAGATCTCAAAGATTTTCGTGAAAGGATTGGAAAGATTGTAGTAGCCTTCGATAAATATGGAAACCCTGTGACCACTGAAGATCTTGAGGTAGCAGGGGCTATGTGTGCCTGGATGGTAGATGCCATCAATCCTAATATGATTCAAACCATCGAAGGGCAACCTGTCCTCATCCACGCGGGTCCTTTCGCCAATATTGCTATTGGTCAGTCTTCTATCATCGCTGACTATGTAGCTTTAAAACTTGCCGACTACAATGTTACAGAGAGCGGTTTTGCCGCAGATATCGGTTACGAAAAGTTCTGGAATATAAAATGCCGTCTTTCTGGTCTTACTCCTGATTGTGTAGTAGTGGTAGCAACTATCAGAGCTCTTAAATGTCACGGTGGAGCCCCGATTCCAAGACCAGGTCGTCCCATTCCGCAAGAATATTTTGAAGAAAATCTCGAATGGGTAGAAAAGGGCTGCGAAAACCTTATGCATTGTGTGAATATTGTTAAGAAAAGCGGTGTCACCCCGGTAGTATGTATTAATGCTTTTTACACGGATACCAAGGCTGAGATTGAGCTTGTTAAGAAAATCTGTGAACAACACGGTGTTCGTGCTGCAGTTTCAGAACACTGGCTAAAAGGTGGCGAAGGAGCTTTAGAGCTTGCTGACGCTGTAATGGATGCCTGTAACGAACCGAGCGAGTTTCGCTTCCTTTATGATTTAGACGAGCCGGTCAAGAGCCGAATTGAAAAAATTGCCAAAGAGGTTTACGGAGCTGATGGTGTTATTTATCTCCCCGATGCCGAAGCCAAAATCAAAATGATCGAAGCCGATGAAGAACTCCGTCGTATGCCTATCTGTATGGTAAAGACCCATCTTTCCCTCTCTGATAACCCCAATCTCAAAGGGGTGCCCAAAGGATGGCAGCTTCGGGTACGAGATGTTCTCATTTACCGTGGTTCAGGGTTCATTGTTCCGGTGGCAGGCGATATTAGCCTTATGCCAGGGACGGGTTCAGATCCTGCTTACCGGCGTATTGACGTGGATGTAGAGACCGGAAAGGTCAAAGGTCTTTTCTAAGAGAAAAGATTTAAAGGGGGCTTAACGCCCCCTTCTTTTTGGGAAATTTTCCCCGGGCCTGAAGACTTTTTCCTCAAGTCCGGGAAAGCTTTGAAAAAGGTTTGCCTTTAATAAGTAGCAAAAGCACAACTTTTTCTCTAAACTCTTAAAATCTTCCGAATGGTATAATTTTTGCATGTAGAAGAGCAAAATTTAGGGGAGGTTAGAGAACAATGGCAGCCAGGATCATAAGTGGTAAGGAAATTTCAGCTGAAATCAGGGAAGAGCTCAAAAAAGAGGTACAAGAATTGAAAGAAAAGCACGGGGTGACCCCGGGACTGGTAACGATTTTAGTAGGGGAAAATCCGGCTTCGGTTTCTTATGTTACAGCCAAACAGCGTACTGCTCACGACTTAGGTTTTCATTCTGTCCAGGAGAACTTACCTGAAGACGTCTCTGAAGAAGAGTTGCTCAAGATGATTGATAAATATAATAACGATCCGAGCATTCATGGTATTTTAGTCCAGCTTCCGCTGCCCAAGCATATTGACGAAAGAAAGATCATTCATGCTATTGATCCTCGTAAAGACGTAGATGGTTTTCATCCGGTAAACGTGGGTAAGATGGTGATTGGAGAGCCTTGTTTTCTACCTTGTACTCCCCATGGGATTCTGGTAATGCTGGCCCGAGCTGGAGTAGAGGTTTCGGGAGCAGAAGTAGTAGTAATAGGGCGCAGTAATATCGTGGGTAAGCCGGTGGCTATTCTTCTCATGCAAAAGAGAAAACCGGTAGGCAACGCTACGGTGACGGTTTGTCACACTGGCACCAAGGATATGACTTTTCATACCAAACGAGCAGATATTTTGATTGTAGCTGCCGGTAAGCCCAAGGTGGTTACCGGCGACATGGTAAAGGAAGGGGTAGTAGTGATTGATGTTGGGGTCAATCGCATTGGCACTACCCCTGAAGGAAAGGCCATTCTTTGTGGGGATGTAGATTTCGATTCGGTAAAAGAAAAAGCAGCGGCTATAACTCCTGTGCCTGGAGGGGTAGGGCCCATGACGATAACTATGCTTATGAAAAATACAGTTGAAGCTGCTAAGTTGTGGGCAGGGCTTCCTTCGGAAGTAGGTTAGACTTGCCTGGAATATATTTTCATGTTTTGTTTAGAAAAATTCTAACTTTAGGAGGCCCTTATGGCGATGGATCCCAGGGCAAGGTTTAAAGATCGCAAGCCGGCTTGTACGGTGCAGTGTGCGGTAAGTCAAGAAATACTTGAGCATCTCCAGGGCAAAGTAATGACGGCCCCGGAGAGGGTTTTTAAACGTGGTACAAAGCCCTGCCTTTTTGGAAAGGGCGGAACCTGTTGTCATGTCTGTAATATGGGCCCTTGCCAGATTATCGAAGGGGTAGAAGAGATGCGAGGGGTTTGCGGAGCCACGGCGGCTACGGTGGCCTCTCGTAATTTCTGCCGCATGGTAGCAGGGGGTACTTCGGCCCATTCTGATCATGGGCGAGGGATTGCCGAGGTTTTCTACGAGACAGTCCATGGAGAAGCTGAGGATTTTGAAATCAAAGACGAAAACAAGCTCCGTTTGGTGGCCTATTACTTTGGTCTTGATCCCAAAAAGGAAACTAAAGAGCTAGCCAAAGAAGTGGCGGTAGAGGCTCTTAAGCAATTTGGTCAGCAAAAGGGGGCTCTAGCTTTTATCAAGCGGGCCCCGGAGAAAAGGCAGGCCAAATGGCAAGAACTTGGAGTGGTGCCGCGCGGGGTAGACCGAGAAGTAGTGGAGCTTCTTCACCGCACTACCGTTGGGGTGGACCAAGATTTTCGCAGCCTCCTCAAAGCTTCGGTACGTTGTGCCCTTGCCGATGGCTGGGGAGGTTCTATGCTTGCTACCGAGCTTCAGGATATCCTCTTTGGTACCCCGGTTCCTATTCGAGCTACGGTTAACCTCGGAGTTCTCAAGGAGGATATGGTAAATGTTACTGTTCATGGTCACGAGCCGGAAGTAGCTGAAGCCCTTGCTATGGCAGCACAAGATCCCGAAATCATTAAAGAAGCCCAAAAGGTAGGGGCCAAGGGGATAAATTTGGCAGGTATTTGTTGTACCGGAAACGAAGTCCTCATGCGCCGAGGTATTCCTATTGCTGGGAGTTTTGTTCAGCAGGAAATGGCGCTGGCTACCGGGGCAGTGGAGGCCATGATCGTAGACGTGCAATGTATTATGCAAAATGTGGCTACGGTGGCGCAAGCCTTTCATACGGCCGTGATTACGGTGAGCGACAAGGCCGAAATCGAAGGCGCCATGCACATTCCTTTTGATCATCATCATCCAGTAGAAAGTGCGAAAAAGATCTTGCGGGAAGCCATTTCACGTTTTCCGAAACGAGACAAAAGTCGGGTTTATATTCCCAAAAACAAGATGGACGTGGTGGCAGGTTTTAGTCACGAGACCATTCTTTATATTTTAGGTGGCCGTTTTCGGGCATCCTACAAGCCCCTTAATGAAAACATTATTAATGGCCGCATCCTTGGTGTGGCAGCCATTGTGGGTTGTGATAACTTTCGGGTCTTTGATGAAGTACATGTCGAACTCGCCAAGGAGCTTATTGCTAATAATGTCTTAGTGGTAGCTACGGGTTGTGCAGCTACGGGGCTTGGAAGAGCTGGACTTCTTTCTCCGGAGGCCGCAAGCCTTGCAGGCGATTCCTTGCGAGAAGTCTTGGAGGCGGTGGGCTGCCCGCCGGTGCTTCACATGGGTTCCTGTGTAGACAATAGCCGGATCTTGATTGCCTTGACCGAAATGGTAAACACCGGAGGGCTTGGGGAAGATATAGATGATTTGCCTGCGGTGGGCTGTGCTCCTCAGTGGATGAGTGAAAAGGCCGTGGCTATTGGAAACTACTTCGTTGGCAGCGGAGCCTGTGTGGTTTTTGGTCCAAACTTTCCCACGGAAAAAAGTCAAGTAGCTACTGATTATCTCTTTCACGAATTCAAAAATATCTTTGGTGCAAACTGGTTAGTGGCACGTTCGGCTAAGGATTTTGCTTCGGTAATGATTGATAAGATTAACGAAAAACGAAAGAATTTAGGCATTGATAAACCCAAGCCGCGAATTCTTTTTGATATGGCTATGCGTCGAGCTCTTGAAAGCCCCAAAGTTACTTCGCCTTTTCACGGTTTGGGTTGTTTCGGGCCCACTCACCTTAGGGTGGAAGAGGAAGAAGAAAAAGCCGCTTAAAGATGGGGGGCTTCCTCTTTGGGAGGCTCCCCTCCTAAGCGGAGAAAAATATTTAGGGGTGAGGTGTTTAGATGGCAAAGAAAAAGAGCGGGAAGGTTTTAGTCCTGGGCGGGGGAATTACTGGGGTGCAAGCAGCCTTGGATTTAGCAGATTTGGGCTATTATGTCTATCTGGTGGACAAGAAGGCCTCTATTGGTGGGGTCATGGCCCAGCTTGATAAGACCTTTCCTACTAACGATTGTTCGATCTGAATTCTTGCGCCCAAGTTGGTGGAGGCCGGTCGGTCTCCCAATATTGAGATTATTACCCTAGCCGAGCTGAAAGAACTTTCAGGAAAGCCTGGAAATTTTCGTGCCAAGCTTCATATAAGGCCTAGGTACGTAGATCCTCTCAAATGTACCTCCTGTGGCATGTGTACTACTTATTGTCCCAAAGAAGTGGTGGACGAATACAATGAACGTCTCACCTTTACTAAGGCGGCCCGGATCGATTATGCGCAGGCTGTTCCCACTATCTATTACTTGGATGAAAAAGAATGTTTGCGTCTTCAACACGAAAGTTGCCAGCTTTGCGCCAATGTTTGTGGTCCGAATGCCATCGTATTTGATCAACAACCTGAAGAAAGAGAACTTGAAGTAGGGGCAGTGGTTTTGGCCCTAGGGTTTGGACGAGTACCAGAGGAAGTGCTTGAGAAATATGGTTATGGAAAATATCCCGACGTGCTTACCAGTCTGGAATTAGAAAGGCTTACCTGTGCTTCAGGTCCTACTGAGGGCGAAGTAATAAGGCCTTCAGACTTTACTCACCCGCGCCGAATTGCTTTTTTGCAATGTGTGGGCTCTCGAGATGTTACTTGTGGTAACGGTTATTGTTCTTCGGTTTGTTGTATGTACGCCATGAAAGAGGCCTCGGTTGTGAAGGAACATTTGCCAGAGGCCGAGATAGACCTCTTCTTTATGGATATTAGGACTCAGGGAAAGGGTTTTGACGAAGCCTTTAACCGGGCGGTAGAAAAATACGGCTTTCGGACCATTTATGCCAGGGTTCCCAGGGTAGATCAGGTGGGGCGCCGTTTAGCCCTTACTTATGTTACGGAAGATGGGAAGACCCACCGAGATTTTTATGACATGGTGGTCCTTTCTGTAGGGCTTGACGCCCCGCAGGATGCCGAGGTACTAGCCGAAAGACTCGGGATAGAGCTTAACCATTATGGTTTTGCTAAGACCAAAGTTTCGACTCCATTAGAAACTAATGTTCCCGGAGTCTTTGTGGCTGGTGCCTTTCAGGGGCCCAAAGATATTCCTGAAAGCGTGGTCCAAGCCCAGGCAGTGGCAGCCAGGTGTTCAGAGCTTCTGGCAGAGGTACGGGGGCAGGATGCTATTCATAAGGAATTTCCTCCAGAAGATGAAGAACTTGAGCGTTTGGAGCCCCGTATAGGGGTTTTTGTATGCCACTGCGGCGTTAATATCGCTGGAGTAGTAAATGTGAAAGAAGTGGCCCGCTATGCCTCTACTCTGCCCGGGGTAGTATATACGGAAGATGTACTTTATTCTTGTTCGCAAGATACCCTCAACGAGCTGGTTAAGAAAATCAAAGAAAATCGTCTTAATCGGGTGGTAATTGCGGCTTGCAGTCCGCGCACTCACGAGCCTCTCTTTCAGGAAACGTTAAGAGAGGCGGGGCTTAATCCGGCCCTCATTGAAATGGCCAATATCCGAGATCAATGTGCTTGGGTGCATGCCGAAGATCCAGAGGCTGCTACTCAGAAGGCCAAAGACCAGGTTCGGATGGCAGTAGCTAAGGCAGCCCGCTTGATGCCACTTGAACTCCAGCGAGTTTCGGTAACTCCTTCGGCGTTGGTAATAGGAGGTGGTGCAGCTGGTCTTCAGGCTGCTCTTTCAATTGCAAACCAGGGTTTTGAAGTCTACTTGGTGGAAAAAGAGGAAGAGCTTGGTGGAAATCTACGCCGAGTAACTGGGCTTCTTTCTGGTGAAAGACCTCAAAAGATTCTTGAGGATCTGATCAAACAGGTAGAATCTCACCCTAAAGTAAAGATTTATAAAGGTACCACGGTGGAAAATATTTCCGGATACGTGGGGAATTTCACTTCTACTTTGAGGCGGGAGGAAGGTTCTGAGGTTATAAATCACGGAGTGGTAATTCTAGCAACCGGAGGGAAAGAACACCGCCCTGTCTTGTTTGGTCTAGGAGAAAACGAGCGGGTGTTGACCCAGCTCGATCTCGAAGGGGAACTCGAAAAGAAAGGCGGAAGACTTTCGCGGGCCAAGAGTATCGTGATGATTCAGTGTGTAGGTTCGCGAGGAGAAGATCTCAAATATTGTAGCAAGCTTTGTTGTCAACAGGCGGTAAAAAACGCTCTACGGATAAAGAAGAAGTATCCTAAAAAGGATATTTACATCCTTTTTAGAGATATGCGGACCTATGGTTTCTCTGAAGATGCCTACCGAGAGGCCAGAAAAGCAGGAATCATTTTTATCAGGTATCAGGTGGACCGTAAGCCCGAGCTGGTTAAAAGAGGAAAGTCATTGGGGGTTAAAATATATGATGCCCTCCTTGGAGAGGAGCTGTTCATACCTGCAGACCTTCTCGTGCTTTCGGTAGGAATTACTCCGGGGGAAAATGAAGAGATTTCAAAGGTAATTAAAGCCCCTCTTACTGGGGACGGATTTTTCTTAGAAGCCCACGTAAAACTTATGCCTGTAGAGCTTCCGGTAGAAGGGGTCTATGTGTGCGGCCTGGCCCACGGCCCCAAACCCCTTGAGGAAACACTGGCTCAGGCTCGTGCTGCTGCTGCCAAAGCGGCCATTCCTCTGGCTAAGGGTTATGTAGAGGTAGCGCCTATTGTCTCTCGGGTGGATCAGAGCAAGTGCATCGGCTGTGGAATTTGTGCTGCTCTTTGCCCTTACGGCGCAATTGAGATGGTCAAGGTGGGAAAGCGTAAAAAGGCTCAGACTATTACAGCTTCTTGTAAGGGCTGTGGAATTTGTGCTTCCCATTGTCCAGTTCTGGCCATAAGTATGGGGGGTTTTACCGACGAGGCTATTTTGGCCCAGATCGAGGCCTTTGGGGCCTTTGTAGAAAGGGAGGCTGAAGAAAAAACCGAGAAAGAAGAAGCTGCTTAAATAAAAGAATAGGGGTGTTTTTATGGGGTTTGATCCTAAAATTTTAAGTTTTTTCTGTCACTGGTGTTGTTATGCCGCGGCAGATTCTGCTGGTGTAGCCCGCTACCAATATCCTCCCAATAATCGGGTTATCAGGGTAATGTGCACAGGGCGGATTGATCCCCGTTTCATTATCGAATCTTTTTACGTGGGAGCAGACGGTGTCCTCGTGGGAGGGTGACATTTAGGGGAGTGCCATTACCAGTCTGGTAATTATGAAGCATTATTGATGGCAGAAGCGACAAAGAGAATTTTAGAATTAGTGGGCATTAAGCTGGAACGTTTCCGGATAGATTGGGCTTCAGCTGCTGAGGCTCCCCTTTTTGTCAAAATTGTTACGGATTTTACAGAAGCCATTAAAAAGCTCGGACCTTTAGGTGAGGCCGAAGGGCTTGAGCGAGAAACTTTGCGACTTCGTTTAGAAGCTGCTCGAGAGCTTACCTCCAAGAGTCGTTTTCGGGCAGCCTTTGGGAATCTGGCCCGTGAATTAAAAAAAGTTGGTGATTATAGCCCGGAAGGAATTAGTTCCCGGGTAGAACAAAAACTCGTCCCCCTTATCAAAAAAGAGCTTTTAGAGTCAGAAGTTAAAAATTTGCTTTCTCAAGGGCCTGTTTCTATTGAAGCTTTACTGCAAAAAACAGGTGCAACCCAAGACGATATCGTACCTATTTTGGAATCTCTATCTAAAAAAGGGAAGGTTGAAAAGCAAGGTGATGTTTGGCAACCCAAGGCCAAGGAGTAAGTGATGCTTGAGTTAAAGACACGAGAGGCGGAATTTTTTAAGAAGGTTAGCCTCCATGGAGGCCCAGAGACTTTAGCGCAGTGTTTTCGTTGTGGGGCCTGTTCTGGGGTTTGTCCCGTAGAGAAGGTAGCTGAAGATTTTGATCCGCGGGTGATAGTACATGCGACCCTTTTAGGGCTTAAAGAACGTCTTCTTGAGGGAGAAACCATCTGGAAGTGTTCGGGTTGTAGTTCCTGTGTGCCGGTTTGTCCTATGGAAGTAAAGCCTATGGAAGTAATTAAGGCTCTTCAGGCTATGGTAAAAGAGGAAGCCCCTGAGAAGGCCCTTGAGATGCGTTTTCGGATGGGACGTTTGGCAAAGGTAGATGCCGGGAAATGCATTGCTTGTCTTACTTGTGTGAGAGCTTGTCCCTTTGGGGCACCTTCTATTGTGTCAGAGGGATACGCGGTAATTGATCCCGAAAAATGCCAGGCTTGTGGTATTTGTGTGGTGGAATGTCCGGCTAGGGCAATCGAGATGTCACCTTCACCGGAGATGATGGCAATGTATAGGGGGTTAGGTTAGATGTCTGGATGGAAGATAACCATTTTATGTTGTCATTATACGAACGAGGCCATGGCAGAAGACCTGGCAGATATTCCGGCTAAGATAGAGATTAAGAGTTTTCCTTGTTCGGGTCGGATTGAGGTTTCAGATATTTTGAAGGCTTTAGAGGCGGAGGCCGAGGCCGTTTTAGTGGCGGGATGTGAAAAAGGAAGTTGTCATAATCGTTCTGGAAGTATGCGGGCGGAGAAGAGGGTTGAGGCGGCCCGCAAAATTCTTGAAGAGATCGGTATGGAGCCTGAGCGTGTACAGATGGCCTTCATTCCGCGTCTCGATACTGGGGCTTTTGTGGCTGCGGCCAAAAAGACCTTTGAAAAGTTGCTTGATATTTTGCCAAAAGGGGAGACTACCTCATGATCATCGCGGAAAGAAAGCCTTTGGCCAGGATATTACAGATGATAGCTCCCTTTGAAAGGGTGGCTATCATTGGTTGTCGGGGTTGTGTAGCTATATGTTCGGCTGGGGGAGATAGAGAAGTAGAGATTTTAGCAGCGGCCCTGCGGTTGGCTCGTAAACGTGCAGGGCGTCCGCTTCAAACTATTGAAGAAACTTTTGTCCGCCAATGTGATCCTGAGTATTTAACCCCCCTTGAAAGCCTAAAAGAGAAGGTGGAAGCAGTAGTTTCTCTGGCTTGTGGAGTAGGGGTTAACCTTGCTGCAGATCTTTATCCAGATCTCAAAATTTACCCTGGTGTTGACACAAGTTTTTACGGTGCCAATCCCTCTTTGGGCCAGTGGGAAGAAAAATGTCGGGGATGTGGAGATTGTATTATTGATATGACGGGAGGACTTTGCCCCATTGCCCGTTGTGCCAAAAATCTTTTAAACGGTCCCTGCGGAGGCTCTCAAGGTGGGAAGTGCGAAATCAGGCCAGATGTCCCTTGTGTATGGCATCTAATATATGAAAGGCTTAAAAAACGCGGAGAGCTTGAAAAGCTCACCCAAATTTGGCCGGCCAAGGATTGGACCCCGGCTGGTCATGGTGGGCCGCGAGAAAGGGTCAGGCCAGACCTTCAGTTTAACAATAACAAAAAGTAAAAAATAAATTGAAAACGGCGGCGAGAGGAGGAAGAAGTGAGTAACGAAAGATATCGAAGCCATCTCGAAAGAGTTCTTCGGGAAGGTCATTTTGCGGTTACCTGTGAAATAGGTCCCCCGAAAAGTGCCGACGGGGAAGTAGTGCGAAAAAAGGCCCGTTTGATAAGGGGCTTTGTAGATGCTGCTAATATAACAGATTGTCAGACTGCCATTGTACGCATGTCTTCTATTGCCTCAGGGGTATTGGTTCAACAAGAAGGGGTAGAGGCTGTTATCCAAATGACCTGCCGTGATCGAAATCGGATTGGTATTCAGGCAGATCTCTTAGGGGCAGCAGCTTTGGGATTAAAAAATCTTCTTTGTCTTACGGGAGACCATCAGAAATTTGGAAATCATCCCGAGGCTAAGGGGGTGTTTGACCTCGATTCTATTCAGCTTCTTGACATGGTTCGCCGCATGCGGGACGAGAAAAAATTTCAGTGCGGGGAGGAGATCAAGGGCAAGAGCGTTGAATTTTTTTTAGGGGCTGCGGCCAATCCCTTTGCGGATCCTTTTGAATTTCGAGTGCAGCGTTTGGCCAAAAAGGTAGCAGCTGGGGCCCAATTTATTCAGACCCAGATTGTATATAATTTGGAACGTTTTCGAAAGTTTATGGAAATGGCCCACGATATGGGGCTTACCGAAAAAGTTTATATTCTCGCAGGGATTACCCCGCCCAAATCTTTTGGAATGGCCCGTTATATGAAATATTTTGTGCCGGGTCTTGACGTCCCAGATGAGATTTTAAAACGCCTCAAGGATGCCAAAGACAAAAGAGAAGAAGGGATAAAGATCGCTGTTGAGATTATTGAACAGGTACGGGAGATTCCTGGAATTGCTGGGGTTCATATCATGGCGATTGAATGGGAAGAGGCTGTGCCTGAAATAGTGAAACGGGCCGGTCTGCATCCTAGACCACTGGCAGAAGAAGTAAAACCAGTTGAAGTGCGTCCGGTACCGGAAGCGGCTCCGGAAATTATTTCTGAAGAAAGACCTATCGAAGAAGTCCCCGAAGCACCTCCCAAGGTAGAAGTGCCTGCAGAGGCTCTTAAAGAAATATTTAGTTCGTTGCGAAGCAGTATGGAAGCCCTGCGGGACGGCATTAATCTCCTTCACGAAGGCCTTGCCAGCCTGGAAAAAGCCCTTCTTGGAGGGGCTCCTAAAGGAATTGAAGCTGTCCCAGAGCTTGGGGCTCCACCTAAGGTCGAAGAAAGGCCTCCAGAAGAGGCCCCTCTAGTAACTCCGGAAGAAGAAGAGCAGGCTAGGAAAGTAGCAGATCTCCTTTCGGCGGCCAAGGCGGCTCGTGAAGCCGGAGAGCTTGAAAAAGCCTCCTCTATTTATAAACAGGTCCTCGAACTTGAAGCCGAAAATGAAATTGCCAAGTCTGCTCTTGCAGAGATTGAAAAAGAACTTTTGATTGAGGACTTACTTAAAAAAGCTCAACAAAAACTTGGTGAGGGAGATTTAGATGAAGCAGAGGCTGCTTTCAAAAAGGTCTTAGAGCTTTCTCCTCAGAAGAGCGAAGCAGAAAAAGGGCTCGAAAAGATCGCACAGTTGCGAGCTGCTCATAAAGAAGCTGAAGAAGAGGTCAAGCCCGAAGCCCCTGTAAAAGAAAGGTTAGAGGCACCTGAGGTTGCGGATATTTTGGTTTTCCCGGAGGTGGCTTCTGAGTATCGAGACATTTCAGAGCGGGCGGCAGGTATTCCGGAAGACATTTATAAAGAGCCTGGTACCGCTTATATTCGCGAAGTAACCGTTGGAGAAGGAGAAAAAGCCATTACTATTGGAGGAACGAACGTCCTTCCTTTCCATCTATTTGAAGGGGAGATGAAAAACCCTCCCCACGTGGCTATGGAGGTCTTGGACGTCAAGCCTGAAGATTGGCCCGAGGCCTTGGCCAAATATTTTGATGATGTCTTTGATGACCCAGGTAGCTGGGCTAAAAAATGTGTGGAGGTTTACGGGGCTGAGGCCATCAATATTTATCTTTTGGGTACAGATCCCAACTTCTTAAATCTTGGGCCGGACCATGCTGCCAAAGTTGTGGAAAAAGTGGCTAAAGCTGTAGATGTGCCTTTGGTTATTTGGGGTTCAGGATCTCCAGAAAAAGATGTAGATATTTTGCGCGAGGTAGCTAACGTTTTGGGGTCTAAAAACGTGATGATAGGTCCTGTAGTAGATGCTAACCATCGCGCCCTTGGAGCCACAGCCATGGGTTATGGTTATTCGCTTATAGCTTCAAGCCCTATTGATGTAAACCTTGCCAAACAACTCAACATTCTTTTGGAAAACGTAGGGGTTCCTTTAGATAAAATCGCCATGGATCCTTCGGTAGGGGCACTCGGTTACGGGCTTGAATATACTTATTCGGTTATGGAACGTATAAGGCTTGCAGCCTTGTATGCTCAGGATGAAAAGCTCCAGGTGCCTTTTGTAATAAATGTGGGGCGTGAGGTCTGGAAGACTAAAGAGGCTGGGCTTCCCAGCGACGAAATGCTTGGAGAGCAGGAAATTCGAGGTATTGCCCTTGAGGCCATTACTGCTTTAGCCCTCCTTTTAGCTGGTGGTGATTTTCTCATCATGAGACACCCAAAGGCCATAGAAGTAACCAAAAAGGTCATAAAAGGCCTTATGGCTCAATAAGTTTTGGAGGAGGATGTCGAATGTCAAAGATTATTGCTTCGGCTGCCATTAGAGGGGCACATAAAATTGTCAATGAAGCCGTTCAAAAGTATGAAGAGGCAGTCAAAAAGTTCGGGAAAGATCAAGAGATAGGCTTTCCGAATACTGCTTATTACTTACCAATTATTTATGCTATGCTGGGTTATCCGGTAAAAAAACTGGGAGATTGTGAAGAGGTCCTCCAGGAGGCCAAAAAGCTTCTGCCCCCAGAGCCTTCAGAACATCTCTGGCTTCCTTATTTGGGGCCGGCCCTTGATGCCGGAATGGCCACTTTTTTTGCAGAAGAAATCATCGAGGCCATTCGTTACCTTGAAGAACCTGATTTTTATACCAAGACTGAAGAACCCGTAAACGGAAATATTTGGCTCGGAGCTGCAGATGACGTAATCTTCCGAAAGAGGGGAGTAGAATTCGTAGATGGTACAGCCCCGGGTTTTGCTGCCTGTCTTGGAGCCCCTCCCGAAAAAGAGATAGCCCAAAAGATTGCGCAAGAGCTCCTAGAAAAAAATCTTTACGTGTTCATGCATTCTGATACCAACGGGGTGCGCATGGCCGAGCAATTAAAGGAACTCGGAGTCCAGCTTGGTTGGCCAACGCGTCTTATTCCTTTTGGTCCTTATACCAGCTCAGTAGTTTTTGCCATTGGCTTTGCCTGCCGAGTAGCCATGGCCTTTGGAGGTATAAAGCCTGGCGATTATATGGGAAATCTTCTTTATAACAAAGACCGAACTTTTGCCTTTGTATTGGCTTTCGGGCCGGTTTCAGATGAATGGTATGCAAATGCTGCCGGAGCCATCAACTGGGGGTTTCCTACTATATCGGATTGGGATATTCCGGAAATCAAACCTTTCGGCATTTGTACTTATGAACACGTAGTCTCCAAGGTTCCTTACGATGAAATGGTAGACCGAGCCTTGGAGGTAAGAGGTCTTAAGGTTACGGCGGTTAAACTCGATATCCCTGTAGCATATGCTCCCGCTTTTGAGGGTGAGCGGGTAAGAAAGGACGATCTCTACCTTGAGTGTGGTGGAGGGCGCACACCAGCGGTAGAGCTTCTTATTTCTAAACCTCTTGATGAAGTAGAAGACGGAAAAATTGAAGTTATCGGTCCTGAGATAAATGAAGTCGAAAAGTTAGGCCTTCAAGGCCCTCCTTATCGTTTGCCTTTTGCAGTGGTGGTAGAAGTAGCCGGGGCCAATATGCAGGAGGACTTTGAGGCCATTCTCGAACGTCAATTCCACCATCTTATCAATTACGCCCAGGGGATCATGCATGTGGGGCAGCGTAATATCATGTGGCTCCGGATAAGCAAAGCGGCAGCAGAGAAGGGATTTCTTTTTCGCCACATAGGGGAGATCTTGTATGCTAAGCTGCGTCAGGAGTTTGGCGCTATTGTAGATAAATGCCAAGTTACCATCTATACCGAAGAAGATAAGGTCAAGGAGATTTTGGAGCTAGCCAAAGAGGTCTACGCTCGTCGAGACGCCAGAATTGCTGGTCTTACCGACGAACAGGTAGATGTTTATTATTCTTGCACACTTTGTCAGAGTTTTGCTCCCAGCCATGTGTGTGTGATTACCCCAGAACGAATCGGGATGTGTGGCGCTTATAACTGGCTTGATGGTAAAGCTTGTTACGAAATAAATCCTACCGGGCCAAACCAACCTATTGAAAAGGGAGAGGTGATTGACGAAACCCTGGGACAATACACCGGGATCAATGAATTTGTAAAACAGGCCTCACGAGGGAAGGTGGAGCGAGTGAGTCTTTATAGCATTCTTGTGGATCCCATGACTGCCTGTGGTTGTTTTGAATGTATTGCCGCGGTGCTTCCTACCTGTAACGGAATCATGATTGTAAACCGTGATTATTTGGGTCTTACCCCCACAGGGATGAAATTCACCACTATGGCTGGAATGGTTGGGGGTGGGCAGGTAACTCCCGGTTTTATGGGGGTTTCCAAACATTACATTACCTCGCGCAAGTTTCTCCTGGCTGAAGGGGGACTTAAGCGAGTGGTCTGGATGCCCAAAATGCTCAAGGAAGAATTAAAAGAAAAGCTCAAGGCTCGTGCGGAAGAGTTAGGTATTCCAGATCTTATAGATAAGATTGCCGATGAGACGGTAGCCAACACGGAAGATGAAGTCCGGGAGTGGATTGAAAAAGTAAATCATCCGGTGAAAGATTTACCGCCACTTATGTAAGCTGGTGGCAACAACTACGTTTTAAAGGGGTAGAGAAATGGGTTTAACCGGTATTCAGATCCTCGGAATGCTCCCCAAGAAGAATTGTAAAGAATGTGGGTTTCCTACCTGTCTGGCTTTTGCCATGAAAGTAGCGGCAGGGCAGGCGGATATCGCTGCTTGTCCTTACGTTTCTGAAGAGGTAAAGGAAAAAATTGCCGAGGCTTCAGCGCCTCCTATCCGGACGGTAAAACTCGGTAGTGGAGATCATACTCTTGCCATCGGCGGTGAAACCGTACTTTTTCGTCATGAAAAGCGTTTTGAACATCCTCCAGGGATCGGTATTTTGATCCACACTCAAATGTCTGAAGAAGAGATTTCCCAACGTTTTGAAAAGTTTAAAAAATACCGCTGGGAACGAGTAGGAGTAAAGCTTGAACCGGAAGTAATAGCTGTAGAAGACAGAACCGGAGAGCCGAAAACCTTTGCTTCCTTAGTAAAAAAGGTCCGTCAAGAAGTACCCGAGGCGGTACTAGTGCTTATGAGTGATAAGAAAGATGTACTTGAAGCTGGGGCTAAGGAGTGCGGTGAACACAAAGCCCTTCTTTATGGGGCTACCATGGATAACTACAAAGAAATGGCCGCTTTGGCCAAGGAGATAGGGTTTCCTCTGGCAGTAAAAGGAGAGTCTCTAGCGGAGGCGGCTCGGATTTCTGAAGAATTGATAAAAGAAGGGCTTAAAGATTTGGTTCTGGATACCGGGCCGCGAGGGGTGCGTGAACTTTATGAAGACCAAGTAATTATGAGACGGGCGGCTATTAAAAAACGTTTTAAGCCCTTTGGTTTCCCAAGTATTACCTTCCCCTACCGCTACACCGAAAATATCGTGGCTGAGTATATGATTGCTTCAGTATTGGTGGCCAAGTATGCGGGGATGATAGTGCTCTCGGATTTTCGGGGGGATCTCCTCTATCCTTTGATGGTAGAACGTATGAATATCTTTACAGATCCTCAGCGGCCTCTAGTAGTAGAAGAGGGGATTTATCCTATTAACGGCCCGAATGAAGAGTCTCCGGTTTGCATTACCTGTAATTTTGCCCTTACCTATTTTATTGTTTCCGGTGAGATTGAAGGCAGCCGAGTACCTACCTGGCTACTCATCAAGGATACCGAAGGTCTTTCGGTTTTAACCGCCTGGGCTGCGGGTAAATTTGGGGCTGATACCATTGCTGAATTTGTAAAGAAGAGTGGAATTGCAGAAAAAGTAAAGCATCGCAAACTCATTATTCCGGGCTACCTAGCTTCTATTAAAGGAGAATTGGAAGAAGAACTTCCAGATTGGGAAATTATTATAGGTCCACGGGAGGCAAGTGGTCTTCCGTCATTTCTTAAAGAGTGGAAGGCTGCTTAGGCCGAAGCCTTAGAAAAATAGCAAGGAGGGGGTTAAATGAGCCAGACGGTAGTGTGTATTGCAGAATCTATCAACATCATGTCTCAAACTATTGGTCCAGCCATGAAAGAAAGGAATCCTGAGCCCATCCAAAAAATGGCTAAAGAGGAGACGGAACTCGGGGCGGATTACCTCGATCTTAATATTGGGCCCGCTAAAAAAGACGGCCCGGATCTTGCGGCCTGGATAGTAAAGACGGTTCAAGAGGTGGTTGATACCCCTATTTCTCTTGATACTACCAATCCTGAGGCGATGATTGCGGGGATCAAGGCAGCCAAAGATCCAAGTTCAGTACTTATGAATTCTATTTCAGCACAGCCGGAACGTATGGAAAAGTTAATTCCGGTGGCTGCAGAAACTGGTTGTGACGTGGTAGCTCTCCTCTGGGGACCAGAAGGTATGCCACGTGATGCCAACGAACGGGCGGCGATGGCAGTAGATTTAGTGATGGCTCTTAATGAGGCGGGAATTCCCAACGAAAAAATTTGGGTGGATCCTATTGCTACTCCTATCACTTTGGGGGCGGAACAAATTTTGGCAGGCCTTGAATTTCTCTCAATGCTTCAAGATATTGCTCCGGGAGCTAAAAGCACTATCGGCCTTTCTAATGTGTCAAACGGAGTACCAAAACATTTACGCCCTTATCTTGACCGGGTTTATCTTATGATGCTTATGAAATACAATATTTATTCCGCCATTTTGAATGTTTATGACAAAGAACTCGTAGAAATTGCCAAGGGAAAACATCCCGACTGGGTCAAATTGGTCCACGATATCATGGATGGAGATGAACCAGATCCCAATTCTCTCTCCCCCAAAGAACTAGAAATTTACAAGACTGCTCGCGTCTTGCTTGGTAAGACCATCTTTTCCGAATCTTGGCTTGAACTGTAAAAAAATTTTTTTTGAGTTGAAGAGCAGAGGGGGGCCTTAGCCCCCCATTTTTGCAAGGTGAGGAGGGGCTATGAAGCTTCTGGTTAACGGGCAAGAAATAGAAGCCAAAAAAGGACAAACTATTTTAGAAGCCTTAAGGGCTGCAGGAATCGAAGTGCCAACTCTTTGTTATCTTCCTGGAGCAGAAGAACCTCCTACACCATGTGGAATGTGTTTAGTGGAAGTAGAGGGAAAAGGGCTGGTACGCTCTTGTGTTACTCCAGCAGAAGATGGGCTCAAGATCTATACTGATACTGAAACTATCAAAGAGATAAGACGTGCGAAACTCCAGGGTATAGTGGCCAATCACTACGGTGATTGTAAAGCCCCCTGTTCTGTGCCCTGTCCTGGAGGTCTTAATATCCAGGGATATATCGCTTTTATCGCTAGAGGAGAATATGCCTCTGCTTTGAGTCTCATAAAAGAGAAACTTCCTCTTCCAGCTACAGTGGGCAGAGTTTGTCCTCGATTTTGTGAACCTCGCTGCCGACGAGCTATTGTAGATACGCCGGTGGCGATCAATCACCTCAAGCGCTTTGTTGCCGATTGGGGACTTGAACATGGAGAAATCAAGCCCGAAATAGCCCCTCCAACCGGTAGAAAAGTGGCTATCATAGGAGGAGGCCCTGCGGGCCTTACAGCTGCTTATTATCTCCGCCTTAAAGGACATGAAGTTACTATTTTTGATGCCCAAGATGAGCCGGGAGGAATGCCACGTTGGGCAATCCCAGATTTTAAACTATCCAAAGATATCTTACGTAAAGAAGTTCAAGGGATACTTGATCTCGGCATCTCTTTTCGCCCTCGGAAAGCTTGGGGGAGAGATTTTTCCCTCCGAGACCTTTTTAATGAAGGTTTTGAGGCGATCTTTTTAGCTGTTGGAGCTTCTAAGTGCCGAGGTCATGAAATTCCAGGGGAAGAAAAAACAGTCTCTGGGCTTGATTTACTCTTTCGACTCAAGAAAGGAGACACAATAGAAGTTCCTCGCAAGGTTTTGGTTATGGGCGGAGGTTACACGGCCGTAGATGTGGCTCGGAGTCTAGTAAGGCTAGGAGCAGAAGTAACCCTTCTTTATCCTCGTTCTCGTATGGAGATGCCAGCTCCACAGCGTGAAATAAGCGAAGCCGAGAAAGAAGGGGTTAAGCTTTTTCTTATGGCCATGCCTCTTAAGATTTCTTTTGAAAAAGATCTTTATAAAGTTCTTGTGGCCCGTACCCGGCTTTCAGAACCCGATAAAACTAAAGGTCGAAAAGTAGTACCTGTGGAGGGGACGGAGCAAGAGTTTGCTTTCGATTTAGTGGTTAGGGCTTGGGGAGAAGAACCTTTTACCGAATTTCCTAAGTTTGGTGAGATAGAAGCTCAACTTGCTACTAATCCCAAAGGGATGCTCAAGGTGAGCCCTTCGGGAGCTACCAATGTTTCGGGAGTGTGGGCTGGAGGAGATTTTGTAACCGGCCCTAAGACGGTGATTCAGGCGGTAGCTTCGGCCAGGAGGGCGGCGGAAGATATCCATCGTTATCTTCTTGGGGAAAAGAAGGCAAAAAAGGGAACCGTAAGTGTTAAATTTGATTTTAACCGCGGCCGGCGAATGGAAGAGATGGACGTAGATTTTTATGCAGATTTTCCAACTCTTCCTCGTGAAAGACCGGCAGAATTACCGCTTGAGGCCCGCAAAGATAATTTTAGTGAAGTTTTGGCTACCTTTACCGAAGAGCAAGCCCGTAAAGAAGCGGAAAGATGTCTTAAATGTGGATGTCTTGGTTTTCACAAGTGCAGTTTTCGTGATCTCCTTATAAGGGAAAACGTAGCGGCTACAAAAGGTCGCAAGAGAGCCAAATATAAGTTTGAGACAGATCATCTCTTTATCGAAGTCGATTCCAATAAATGTGTGGGTTGTTACCGCTGTGTGCGAATTTGTAACTACGGGGGTATTGAACTCACTATTTTTGATCAAGGTAGTCCTGAAGAAGAGATTCACTTCTCTTTTACAGAAAACTGTGTCTCTTGTGGGGCCTGTGTAGATATTTGCCCTACTGGAGCCTTGATCCGGAAGGATTCCACCATTCCCTTTGGGCGTTCTGAAGCTCGGGAGATTCGAACGGTTTGTCCCTATTGTGGTACAGGATGTAATTTGGTAGCGCGGGTCAAAAATGGAAGTATTCTTGAGGTTACGGCGGCTCAAGGCCCGCCCAATTATGGTGATCTTTGTGTAAAAGGTCGTTTTGGTTATACCTTTTATCGTCACCCCGAGCGTTTGAAAAAGCCTCTTTTGAGGAGACATCGAGATGAGGCCTTTCGGGAGGTCTCTTGGGAAGAGGCCCTTGATTTTGTAGCCCAAAGGTTGAGAGAGATCAAAGAGAAATATGGGCCTGAAGCTATTGGAGTTTTATGTTCCGCCAGAACTACTAATGAAGATACCTATGTAGCTCAAAAATTTGCCCGGGCTGTACTTGGCACCCACAATGTAGATAATCCCGCCCGGGTCTGACATGCCCCTTCGGTCGCAGGTCTTGCGGCCACTTTTGGTTCTGGCGCTGCTACAGGACCTTTTGACGAACTTGAGCGCACCGAGCTCCTCCTTCTTTGGGGGGCTAACACTACAGAAGCACATCCGGTGGTGGGAGGAAGAATTTTGCGCGCCCTGAGAAAAGGGCTCAAACTTGTAGTGGTAGATCCACGCAAAACTGAATTAGCAGAAAAGGCAATTCTTTGGTTACCCCTTAAACCCGGTACCAATGTGCCTCTTGCCAATGGTTTGGCCTATGTGATTCTCAAAGAAAAGCTTTACAGAAAAGATTTTATCGAAGAACGTACCGAAAACTTTGAGGCCTATGCCAATTATATTCTTTCTGAGTGGCCTTTAGAACGAGCGGAGCGCATTACTGGTATCAGGCGAGAACATATCGAACATTTGGCTCATCTTTACGCTCGGGCTGAGAAGGCCCTTATTTTCTGGGGTCTTGGGGTTACCGAACACCGAAGTGGTAGCCAAGGAGCAATGGCCTTGGCCAATTTAGCCCTTCTTTGTGGTCATGTGGGAAGGCCCGGCACAGGAGCTATGCCATTGCGAGGCCAGAACAACGTTCAGGGTGCCTGCGACATGGGCGCCCTTCCTTATACTCTTCCAGGTTATCAAAAAATGACTGATCCCGTAGTACGTAAAAAGTTTGAAGATTTATGGGGAACACCATTGCCAGAAAAGGCCGGACTTACCGAGACCATGATGTATAAAGAGGCCCTTGAAGGGCGCTTTAAAGCTCTTTATGTGGTTGGTTACGATGTGGCTATCACTCACGGAAATCTCAGCAGAGTCCATGAAGCTTTGAATAAGCTCGATCTTTTAGTAGTACAAGATATTTTCTGGCCTAAAACTGCTGATTTTGCCCATGTAGTATTGCCTGCAGCTTGTCTTTTCGAAAAGGACGGGACTACAGATAACGGAGAAAGGAGGGTCCAGCGAATTCGCAAATTGATTAATCCTCCAGGAGAGGCCTGGCCAGACTGGAAGATTATTGCCGAAATTTCCAAGCGTTTGGGATATGAGATGAATTATAATTCTGCGGAAGATATTTTCGAAGAAATGCGCCGCATCATGCCTAGTTTTGCAGGTATTACCTATAAACGTTTGGAAAAAGAAAGCCTGTGTTGGCCCGTACCAGATGAAAATCATCATGGGACAGAGCTTATGTTTAAGGAGAGATTTTCCAGAGACTCTGGTAAGGCCTTTTTCGCTATCCCGAAACACTGGGGTCCTGAAGAAAGAACTGATGCAGATTATCCCTTTGTTCTGATAACTGGCCGTAGGCTCCCCCATTATAACTGTGGTTCGATGACCCGGAGGGTGGAAGGGCTTTGGGAGTATTTGCCTGAAGAATTAGTAGAGATAAATCCCAAAGATGCCCGTAAATTACGTATTAGAGAAAGAGATCTTATAAAAGTAATTACTCCTCGAGGTAAAGTATATGCTCGTGCCCACATTACCACCCGCGTGCGACCAGGTATCATCTTTATGGATTTTCATTTTGAAGACCCCCTCACTAATTTGATCACCAGCCCTGGCATCGATACTGAAGTTCATACCCCTGAATATAAAGTAGCCGCAGCGAGAGTGGTAAAAATTTGAAAGAGTTTTTCTATTCATTACTTCAACTAAGAATTTCTTTAAGCTTCAGGGAGTTTTCTCCAGGTCTTTTCTTTTTCTTCCGGCCCTACCGCAAGCAGCGTTTGGGAATTTGAGGAGTCCGGCCTCTTCAAGCTAAGGTCGAACAGCTTCTTTAAATAGAAAGGTCGTATTCTTCTTTAGGTGTGTCGATGAAGTGGAGATATTGAAATCGGAATAACGGCTGAAAGAAGTTGAGAACAGTTTGTCGGATTTCACGATCCATCCTCCTTTAAACAATTCCCATAGGCTCTTCCTTTTAAGAAATTAAGAAAGATTCAAGCCAATGCATTTTAGGTTCGCAATTCAAGGATGACAAATAGCTCTGCAATAACAGAAGAATTCTACAAAAGCTTGACCTTATACTAAAACCGTAAAACCGAAAGTAAAATTAGATTGGTGAAGAAATTAATCTATATAAATTTGCTAACAATATTTTTTCTTTGCACTCTGATAGGATGGTCTGGAGGCCTTATTTATTGCTTTTCCCCTGGCCAGGCTATCAAGTTCGAAAATCGTGCTACTGGATGCAAATGTCCTCCCTCCTGCAAACAAAGCCGGGCAAGTTTTGCCCCGACAAAATCACAAGTGAGGCTTCCGGTTTTTTCTGGTTTCTTTATTTTCATTAATCCCAAATTTCTTTCAAACTTTTCTTGAAAACGAGCCCTTCTCTTTCGTCTCACCTCTCATACGCCATCCCCTCGGGAAAGGGTGTGCGGAAGAAGATTTTCTCTCGTTTGAACAAACTCTGGAAAAGGTCTTTGAGAGACATCCGTTGTTACAGACCTATCAGGAAAGAAGTGAAGCGATAACCTTTCGGGCCGCGCAGGCCGCCCGTCTTGAGAATCCCGAAATTTCCCTTTCCTTCGAGGATGTGTTCGGAACGGGGGAGTTCGGAGGGACGAGATCCGCAGAAACCACCATTGAGATGGCTCAGCGCCTTCCCCTTTTCGGAAAGAGAGATAAACGGCGAGAGGCCGTTCTTGCGGAACGGGCCCGCCTTGAGGCCGCCCTTGAAGAGGCCCGGCTCGTTCTCTTTCGGGAGACGGCCAGGGCCTTCACCGCGGCCCTTTACGCCCAGAGGAAGGTGCGGCTTTACGAGGAGTTGTTCAGGCTCTCCCGGCGGCTGGTGGAGGTTGCGGAGGCCAAGTTTTTTGCGGGGAAGATCCCCGAGACCGAAAGGATAAGGGCCGAGATAGTGGCCTCACGCACCGAAACCGCGCTCGCAAACGCCCGGGAGGAGCTAAAAGAGGCCCTCAGCCGTCTGGCCCGCCTCTGGAACGGTCCGCCTCCGAAGGGGGTCTCGGGTGACCTTCTCCGGCGGGGCGCCCTTCCGGACTGGTCGGTGGCGGAGGATCATCCCCGTCTCAGACGCTACCGGGCCGAGATGGAACGCCTCCGGCGGGAGATAGAGCTGGCCAGGGCCGAGGCCCTCCCGGATGTCACGGTCTCGGCCGGCGTACGCTGGTACAACGAAAGCGACGAGCAGGCCTATGTCTTCGGGCTGAGTCTCCCCCTTCCCCTCTGGAATCGCAATCAGGACCGGATTGCGGCCCTGAGGAAGGAGATCACCGCCTCAAAGCTTGACCTGCGCACCGAAAGTCTCAACCTGAAACGCGAGCTCATCCGGGTAAAAAGCGCCCTCACCCGCACCCTGAGGGAGATAGAAAATCTAGAGGGGAAGCTCCTTCCCCGGGCCGAAGAAATCTACCGGCGCAATCTTGAGGCCTACCGTTTCGGAAAGGCGGAATTCCTGAGGGTTCTCGACGCCCAGAGAACCCTGTTCGAGCTGTATCTGGCCCGGCTTGAGGCCTACCGCCGCTATCACGAGTTGCGGGCCGAAGCCCTCTACCTCACGGCCCGTCTGGGAAAAAATTTCCTTTAAGGGGGTTCGGACATGAAAAAGACTATCTCGGGAGTGCTCGTCATATTTCTGTGGCTGGGGATGTTCGCTCCGGCCCTGGCGGGGAAGGATCATCCCGGCGAAGAGGGGGTGGTGAAGCTTTCCGAAAAGGTGCTTGAGGAGTTCGGCATCCGGCTTTCCCGGGCGGAATTGCGGGAGGTGCCGCAAACGGTGGAGCTTCCGGGAGAGGTGGTGGCCGACCCCGACCGCCTGGTCCATGTGGTGCCGCCGGTGCCGGGTTTCGTTCGCCGGGTCTTAAAGGCCTGGGGAGATCGGGTGAAGGAGGGAGAGTTGCTGGCCGTGATCGACAGCCCGGAGCTTGCGGACCTCAAGGCCGCCTATCTTTCCGCGAAAGCCCGGCTGCGGCTGGCCGAAGAACTCTTCCGCCGGGAGAAGGCCCTCTGGGAGAGGAAGATCACCGCCGAGGAGTCCTTCCTGCGGGCCCGGCAGGAGCTGGAGCTCGCCCGGATAGCCGTGAAAACCGCGGCCCAGAAGCTTCTCACCCTGGGTTTTTTCCCGGAAAGTATCCGGGATTTCGAAAACGGGAAGCGTCCCCTGGGGCGTTACGAGCTGCGGGCCCCCCTTTCCGGGCTGGTGGTGGAAAAACACCTGGTGCGCGGAGAGAGGGTGGGGCCGGAAAGGGTGGCCTTTCAGATCGTGGACCTTTCCGAGGTGTGGGTCCTGGTGGCCGTCTATCGCAAGTGGCTTCCCCGGGTGCGGGAAGGTCAGGAGGTAGAGCTTGACTTCGGTCCGGGCATTCCTTCCCGCCGGGCCAGGATCGATTATCTAAACCCCGTCCTCAGTGAGGATACCCGTTCGGCCCGGGCCCGGATACGGCTTTCCAACCCCGGCGGAGAGATAAAACCCGGTCTCCTGGTGCGGGTCAAAATTGCACTATCCGAAAAGGGAAAGGCCCTCATGGTCCCGGAGGGAGCCGTGCAGACCCTTGAGGGGCACCCCGTGGTCTTCGTGCGGGAAGAGGAGGGCTTTGTGGCCCGGAGGGTGAAGCTCGGTCGGCGCTGGAACGGCTGGGTGGAAATTCTCGAGGGACTTTCGCCCGGCGAAACCTATGTGGCCGAAGGTGCCCTCACCCTGCGGGCCGAAATGGAAAAGGACCGTTTCGGCGAAGGACACGCCCATTAAATTCCGAGTTCGAGGAGGACAACCCATGTGGGAGAAACTCATAAACTTTTCCCTCTGTAACCGTCTCCTGATGGTGGTGCTCGCCATCGGGGTCATCGTGGCCGGATTCGCCACCTTCCGGGAACTTCCCATCGACGCCTTCCCGGATGTAACCCCGGTGCTGGTCCAGGTCTTCACCGAGACCGAAGGCCTGGCCCCGGAAGAGGTGGAGAAATATGTCACCTATCCCATCGAGACCGCCATGAACGGTCTGCCGGGTCTTGAAAAGATCCGCTCGGTCTCCAACTTCGGTCTCTCCCTGGTAAACCTCTATTTTGAAGACGGCACCGACATTTACTTTGCCCGCCAGGTGGTAAGCGAACGCCTGGCCGAGGCCCGGCAGGCCATTCCCGAGGGCTTCGGTGATCCCCAGCTGGGGCCCATCTCAACCTCCATGGGGCTCGTCCTTTTCTACTATCTCGAGGATACCACCGGGCGCTACTCCCTCACCGAGCTTCGCACCCTGCAGGACTGGATCGTTAAACCCCACCTCATGAGCGTTCCCGGAGTGACGGAGGTCCTGGGTATCGGGGGGTTCGAGAAACAGTTTCAGGTGCAGGTGGATCCGGAGGCCCTGAGGCGTTACGGGCTTACGCTTTCGGAGGTGGTGGCGGCCATCCGGGCCAACAACTTCAATGTGGGGGAAAGCTTCATCGAGAAACACGGCGAGGAGTTCATCGTGCGTTCCGTGGGACTGGCCCGGGGGCTTTCGGATCTGCGGCGCATCGTGGTGAAGTCCGTGGACGGCACCCCCGTTTACCTGGAACAGGTGGCGGAGGTCAGGATCGGCGGGGCCATAAGGCGCGGTCTCCAGACCAGGG
>JALSPG010000117.1 GCA_026986115.1 Thermodesulfobacteriales bacterium | reverse complement strand
TCTGCAAAGAGGTGGGAGCCAAACTCATTACTACCGACTACAACCTCAATAAAATTGCTCGCCTCAAAGGTGTGCCAGTACTCAATGTGAACGAATTAGCGCTGGCTTTAAAACCTATTGTTTCTCCTGGTGAAATCCTTAAAGTGCATCTTGTAAAAGAAGGCAAAGAAAAACATCAAGGGGTGGGTTATTTGGCCGACGGTACCATGGTGGTAGTAGAAAATGGGCGGCCTTTTATAGGTAAGGAGGTAGAAATTGTGGTTACAAGCCTTTTACAAACTCCTGCCGGGCGAATCGTCTTCGGCCGTTTAAAAGAGGCGTCTTCTAAAAAAGCTGTAGCCTAAGGCAAAAGATAAACTTCTACCCACTCTCCAGCGTAAACTCCCTCTACATTTTCGGGAATTCTTAAAAAACCATCGGCTTCTACCATAGAAGAAATCAGACCGGATTTTCTGAAGATAGGATAAACAAAAAGGCCTTCGGAGCTGAACTCGAGTCTCACACGCAGGAAATCTTCTCTGCCAGGGGTAGAAGGGATGTTTCGCCCGGCTTTAGCGAGTATTTTCTTGAGAAAAAGGTATTTTTTTTGTGCTCCTTGAAGGTGAAGGAGGAGAGGGCGTACAAGAAGATAAAAGATCAGCAGAGCACTTGCCACCTGACCTGGCAGGCCAAAGACGGCCTTGTTCCCCACCTTGGCTAAGATCGTAGGCTTGCCAGGCTTTACCGCTAATCCGTGGCAAATTATTTCTGCTCCTGGTAATTTGGAGATGGCCTTCAGAGTAAAATCTCTGACCCCTACTGATGAACCTCCCGAAATAAGAACCAGGTCGTTTTCCTTTAAAGCCCTCTCGAGAGTTTGGAAAAGTTTTTCCTCAAGATCTGGCACAATACCGTAAAGCTTCGGGATGGCAAAGGCTTCTTGGACAGCGCCAAAAAGGCTGTAAGAATTGATATCCCGAATCTTACCAGGTGCGGGAATTGTTTGCGGTGGTACAATCTCATCACCAGTAGAAATAATGCCTACTCTAGGTTGGCCTCTTACGCTAATTTCTGTGATTCCAAGTCCTGCCAATACACCCATAATAGCAGGGGTAATTTTTTCTCCTGCGGGGAAGATTTTTGCCCCTTCTCGAAAGTCCTCTCCCGGCTGGATGACATTTTCATAAGGTGCGACGGGCTTTTTTATTTCTACGAGTCCTTCATTTTCTTCTGTATATTCCACCATCACCACCGCGTCTGCCCCCTTTGGGAGCATACCTCCGGTGGCAATACGAGCAGCTTCTCCGGGATGCAAGGAAAAAGTTGGGGCTTTGCCCATAAAAATTTCTCCTATCACGTTTAAGATGACCGGTTCGTTTTCACGGGCTCCAAAAGTATCTCGCGCCCGTACGGCGTAACCATCCATAGTGGCTCTGGCAAAAGGAGGAAGATCTTCCGGAGCTCTTACATCTTCAGCCAGAAAGCGTCCCAAAGACTCGAGGAGAGAAAGACGAAAAGAGGATAAAGGAGAAAATTTCAGAATTTCATCAAATATCTCGAACATTTTACGAACCTTAAAAAATTCCATGATATTTTTATATATTTTGCGATTTTTTGCTTTTTACTACTTTTTGAGATCCGCCCCGTTTTTTAAAAA
>JALSPG010000116.1 GCA_026986115.1 Thermodesulfobacteriales bacterium | reverse complement strand
TTGAGAGAGAATTTCGTATCCTTGTGGTGGAAGATGAAGATCTTATCATAGAAATGCTTAAAGAATATTTTTCTCTGGTTGAACCCAATTTAAAACTTTCTTTTGCCAAAAATTTACAAGAAGCCCGTCAACTGCTTCGAAAAGCTTCTTTTGATCTTTGCGTTATAGATTGTAACCTCCCTGACGGGACTGCTTGTGATCTCTTTCACGAAAAAGTATTCTCTTGTCCTGTAATTATCACCACGGGTTATGTAGATGAAAAGAAATTTGCCAGTGTCAAACAATTCACCAATAATCCCGTCTTTCTTTTCCAAAAACCTTATCTTCCAGCAGACCTTTTAAATAAAATCAAAGAGCTATTAGGGCATAATTAATGGCCAAGCGTTATATTGTTGGCATTGATTTGGGGACTACCAATTGTGCTTTGGCTTACGTGGACCTCAAAGATACCGGCCCGCGGCTTCACATTCGCCATTTTGAAATTCCTCAGCTAGTAGGAGCAGGGCGGCTGGGGAAAAGGCCCGTATTACCATCGTTTCTTTATCTTCCAGGGCCTTACGAGGAAGAAGACCTCGGGCTTCCCTGGGATCCAGAACGACGTTATGCGGTAGGAACTTTTGCCCGTGACTATGGCGCTCTTTTACCAAACCACCTGATCTCCTCTGCCAAAAGCTGGCTTTGTCATGGGGGGGTTGATCGCGAAGCTCGTATTCTTCCTTGGGGAGCAGGAGAAGAAATTACCAAACTTTCTCCTGTAGAGGCTTCTTCGCGTTATCTTCAACACTTGAAAGAAGCTTGGAATTATGAAATGGCGCGCGAAGATCCTGAAGCTCGGTTAGAAAATCAACTTGTGGTACTTACTGTTCCCGCCTCCTTTGACGAAGTAGCCCGCGAACTCACCCTTAAAGCGGCAGAAATAGCTGGCCTTAAAGTGGTCCTCTTAGAAGAACCGGTAGCGGCTCTTTACGCCTGGCTTTCTGCCCATGAGGAAGACTGGCAAGAAAATCTCAAAGAAGGAGAACACCTCCTCGTCTGTGATGTGGGAGGGGGAACCACGGATTTTACCGTGGTAGAAGTCCGACGGGGGCCCAAAGGTCTTGAATTGGAGAGAATTGCTGTGGGAGATCATATCCTCCTTGGAGGAGATAATATTGATTTGGCCCTAGCGCGCCTTGCCGAACGCAAATTTTCTAATGTGCGCCTGGATTTTGCCCGTTTCCAAAGCCTTACCTTTTTATGCCGAGAATTGAAAGAAAAACTCCTCCAGCCTGAGGGGCCAGAAGAGGAAGCAGTAAGGCTTCCAGGCCGCGGAAGATCTCTTATCGGAGACACTCTGGTAGCAAAAATTACTAAAAAGGAGCTACTAGAGTTAGTTCTTAAGGAATTTTTTCCCCCTGTCGAATTTGGTACTTCTTTGGCTCGGGTAGAATCCGTCCCCCGCATTATGAGGGAATGGGGTCTTCCCTTTGCCAGAGATCCGGCCATTACCAAACATCTGGGAGCCTTCCTTTACAAAAGAAAGATAGAAAAGATCGACGTTATCCTATATAACGGTGGAGCCCTTAAGCCCCCTCTTTTCCGACAACGTCTGAGAGAAGAAATTACACGCTGGTACGGAAATGAACCGCGTGAGCTTGAAACCGTTTCCCTTGATTTGGCTGTGGCTATCG
>JALSPG010000115.1 GCA_026986115.1 Thermodesulfobacteriales bacterium | reverse complement strand
TATTCTAAAGCGCCACCTACTACAATTTCGGGAATTCTTAAAGTAGGTTGACCATCAGCAACCGGCACTCCTTGACCATCTTTGCCGCAGGTGCCGATGGCAAAGCCAAGGTCGTTTCCTACCATATCGATAATTTTTAAGACCTGAGGTCCGTTTCCGGAAATAGTAGCCCCGCGTACAGGTTCGCCTATAAATCCTTTTTCGATGAGATAACCTTCGGTGATTTCGAAAACGAAATTCCCCGAAATAGTATCTACCTGTCCTCCTCCCATTTTTTTTACTAAAAGTCCCTTTTCAATGCTCCTGATAATTTCGTCTGGGTCGTGTGGGCCTGGTGCAATATAGGTGTTGGACATACGGGGAATGGGCCTGAAACGGTAAGATTCCCTCCTTCCATGCCCATTAGACGGGCGGCCTTCTTTTAAGGCGGAAAGTCGGTCGTAAAGGAAGTCTTTAAGGATGCCGTTTTCGATGAGGACGGTTTTTTGGGGAAAGACACCTTCATCATCAAACTGATAAAACCCGCGTTGATACATAAGAGTAGGATCATCGATAACAGTAATCAGGGGGGAAGCCACAGCTTGTCCTATTTTTCCCGTATATACCGAAAAACCTTCCCTTGCCAAATCTGCTTCTAAACCATGTCCTACAGCTTCATGAATCATGGTGCCTCCAGCCTCAGCTGAAAGTACCACTGGCATAGTGCCTGCCGGTGCTTTGCGGGCTGATAGCATGAGGATGGCTCGCCTGGCTGCCTTTTCTGCTATTTCTTCTGGAGGAGTATTTTCAAAGATTTCAAGTCCTATAGCTCCTCCTAATGGTTCGTAGCCCGTTTGGATTATTTCTCCCCTTTTCGCTACCACCTGGACTGCCAAAAGGGTATAAAGACGTTCTCCATTTATCCATATCCCTTCTGAATTTAAAATGTGGATTTTCTTACGAACATCTTGATAAATCACTTTTACCTGAACTATTTCCGGAGATACTCCCCAGGCGGTGAGATTGGCCCTTTTAACAAGATCTATCTTCTGGGCCAAAGGTTCTTCGTAAGGAGGCCTTTTAATTTCGAGAAAAGGAACTTCAAGTGGAGAGGAAAGAGTTACCTCCTTTTCTTGGGGGCCTGTAAGCTGGCGAAGTACCAGAGCGAGTTCTTCCAGGGCAGAAGGCCCACAGTCGTTGCTATAAGCGTAGGCAGTGTGAAAATCTCCATAAATACTTCGAAGCCCTACCCCAGTGTCTTTTCCAGAAAGGACTTTTTCCAATTGGTTGTTTTCGAGCACGATATAAGTGCTTTCGGTTTCTTCAAAATAGAGATCTGCAAAAATTCCTCCTCCACATGCTTTTTGAAGGATTTTTTCAGCATTAGGTGGAACCATAAAATTGCCTCCAATATTCAAACTCCTTTTCTTCGGGATAACCCAACCTACCATAATCCCGCAGAGAAAGGGCTGCCAGATGAGAGCCGAGCTTTCCCGCAGCAAGGGGAGAGAGTCCGCTTAAGAGGCCGGCAATGACTCCGGCATTGAAGACATCTCCAGCCCCAGTGTTATCCTTTGTTTTTTCTGGGGAAACTGGTGGAATTTTGTATTTCTTTCCATCCCAGAGGATAGCTCCTTTTTGCCCCTGTTTTAAAAAAAAGAGTTTCACTTTGCCAGAAAGATCTTTTAACGGAATTCCTAAGAAGGAAAGTTCTTGAGCGGTAAGAAAGAGAATGCGGTGTCCTTCTAGGAGCGGACGTATTTTGAGACCTTTACGAGCATATATTTCTCCAGGGTCGATGCTTGAGGGGCCCTGGTGAGTTTTCTTTAGCCTGAGATGAAATGAAAGTCCTTCCTCTGAAACCAGCGAGCTTAGATGAAGCCATTCTTCAGATGTAGTGTTGGCCTCAAATTCTTTTAAAGCCTCTTCCTTAGAATGTGGGGAAACAAAAATGGCTCGGTCTTTTTGAGCGTCAAGAACAATAAGACAGCAGGCACTTTTTCCGATCCGCCTTACGCGGGAAAGGTTAGTACCCCTAAGTTCTTTGAGGATTTCTTCCCCTTCTGGGTCATCTCCTACAAGGCCGATAAATCCCGTCTTAAAACCCCATTTTTTTAAGGCATAAATGGTGTTGGCAGCAGAACCCCCTCCGCATTGGGTAATGAAGCGTCCTCTTTTTTCCAATTCTTCTCGTAATTTTTCAAATTCTTTTCGTGATCCCCAGCATTCTCCCCCCGGTGAAAGCTTTACTGTTTCTATTTCTCGCAGATCTTCTACCTCGTAAAACAGATCGAGATTTAAGGATCCTGAACCTACAATTTGCATTTTCTTTCCCCATTTTCAGAGAGGATTAAAGATTCCATTTGTTCCAGACATCTGGGCTGGGCCCCCTGAAAACGGCGTTCAAATAGGAGAGCTAGATTGGTTAGAGGAAGTCTTCTGCGAATTTTAAAAAGGCGATATCCCGAGAGCGCAACCCATTTGCGGGTTAAGAGGTGGAGTGGGTCTAAGGCGAAAGTTTGGCTAAGAAAATTGTCTAGTTCTCGGTGACCGGGCCAGGTCAAAAGGCCTCTTAGAATATACCAATACGAAGCCCGGTTGCGTTCCAGCGTCCACTCAAAATAGTAGTGAATGAGGCGCAAAGGGAGATCCAGCCTTCTTTTAAAGGCTGGAATAAGGTTTTTGTGGGCAAAATGGTCTGCCTCAAGATGAACACCAAAGCCTTGAGCAAAGGAAAGCGTAAGGGCGTTTTCGGCCTTGAAAAGGAGTCTTCGATAGGCTTTTTGGGTGTGAAACAAATTTTTCAGGGCTGTAGAGGAAACAAAAAAGTCTGGAGCGATATTCCCGTAAAGAAAGGCCAAGCCCAAAATCCCTTTGAAATTAGGAAATTTCTCTACTAATTTAAGGGCAAGTTCCAGGTGCACCCCTAGGCCAAAGGCCAAAGCCTCTTCAGGAAGGGTTAATAACCAAAAAAAGGCTACCAAGAAAAAAAGAAACATCGTTTTTATTTAACCATAAAGTCGGCCAAGTTGCTCTGGAGGTTGAGTAACAATACAAGAAAAGAGATCTTTTAATGGGACTCTTTGAGGTAATTGGTAGATAAGGAGATCGGCCCTAGCACCAGGAGCAATATATCCGATTCCTTGCTGTTTTAAGGCTTCTGCTCCCCAAATAGTAGCCATTTTGAAGATAATTTCAGGAGAAATTTCCGGGAAAAATCGATGTACTGTGGCCATTTCTGCCAGGATGGAAAGTTTGTCATTGCTAGCTAGACTATCCGTTCCTAGGCAGGGTTTGAGGCCCAATTTAAGCATGAGATTGACTTTGGGAATTCCAACCCCTAAGAAAGTATTGCTGCGCAGACAAATACACGGCCTTGCTCTGCGGCGGGATAGAAGGGAAATTTCTTTTTCGGTAGCCTGTGAGAGGTGGACGCAAATTGTATCTTCATCTAGAATGCCCAAACGATCCAGATATTTTACCGGCCTCAACCCTGGAGCTACAAAGGAAGCAGACCACTGCCCTCTTCCTTCAAGCAGTTCTCTGATAGGCCCTTTCCCGGTCATTAGAAATTCTACCTCTTCGGGAGATTCGGCTACATGTAAAGAGAAAGGAAGATTGTATTTTTTAGTCCAGGCTTTGATAGCCTGGAGGAGAAGAGGCGAAACGGTATAAGGGGCGTGTGGCGCTAAAGAGAAGGTGATTTTGGGATCATTCAGATGGTCCTTGAGATAGTCTTTAAGGGAACTTTTGCCTTGAAAATCGATCACTTCGCGGAAAAAGACAGCTGTTAAAGGACTTTCACGGAGGAGAGAAATGGAAAGACCTGTATTTCCATGGTCTCCGAGAAGGCCTATCCCTTCGTGCCACATAGATTTAAGAGCCTGGCGGGCGGCCTTTACAAATTCTTCGGCCTTTATATTACTCCTTACCCTCAAGAGATTTTTGACCCAGGAGACAAAAGAACCACTCGGGGTCAGACGCCATTTAAGGGCTGAAAGCTCCAAGTGGGTGTGAACGTTTACCAGAGCCGGGAGAAGGGCTACTTCTCCTAAGTCTTGTTCTGGTCCTAAATGTCCTTTTTTTACTTTTGTATAGGGCCCCACGTCGATAATGCGCCCTTCTACAGAGATGAGAGCGCCGTTTTCTAAAGGTCTTCCTATGACCGGAATCAAATAGCGGGCCCGATAAAGAGTTGGTTCTCTGGAAAGGCGGATTTCCATATTTTAGGAGTCTAAAAGGGAATAATCCATCCGTCGCCGGCGTGGTTCATACCCTGCATCTCGGATTATCTTTTCAATTTCCTCTAAAGAGAGCCGGTGAGATACTCCGGCAGCAGCTACTACGTTCTCTTCTATCATGGTACTTCCAAAGTCATTAGCCCCAAATTCTAGGGCTATTTGAGCTACTTTTGGCCCCTGAGTGACCCAAGAGGCTTGAATATTTGGAATATTATCCAGATAGATCCGAGATAGGGCCAACATCCGTAGATATTCCACCGGAAGGACTTTAGGGACTTTGAGCTCGGTATTTCCTGGCTGAAATGGCCAGGGAATGAAAGCGGTAAAACCTTTAGTTTCGTCTTGAAGCTGTCGAATCTTCTCTAAGTGTTCAATTCGTTCTGCGATGGTCTCAATATGGCCAAACATCATGGTAGCTGTAGTTTTAAGCCCCAGCTGGTGGGCTTTACGCATTACCTCAAGCCATTCTTTTGCCGAACACTTGTGAGGGGAGAGTTTCTTTCGCACCCGGTCCACCAAGATTTCAGCTCCCCCGCCGGGGATAGAGGCAAGGCCTGCCCTTATAAGTCTTTTAAGTACATCTTCTATGCTTAAACCAGAGATCTTCGCAAAATGGACGATTTCTGGGGGCGAAAAACCGTGAATGTGAATCTCTGGAAAGTGTTTTTTGATGGTGTAAAGCAGGTCTTCATAAAAGGAAAAAGGAAGTTCGGGATGAAGGCCCCCTTGTAAAAGAATTTGGACTCCACCTAAGGCGAGAGTTTCTTCTATCTTGCGTAAGAGATCTTTTTCGGAGAGTAAAAACCCTTCAGGATCTCCAGGTCTTCGGTAATAGGCACAAAATTTACAACCAGAAATACAAACATTGGTATAATTGATATTGCGATCCACGATGTAAGTTACGATCCGTTCCGGATGGAGACGGAAGCGAACCTGGCGGGCTAAAAAGCCCAGATCATAAAAAGAGGCCTCCTCCCAAAGAAAGAGGGCTTCTTCTGGACTGAGCCTTTTCCCTTCCTCGATTTTAATTTTTATCTCCTTTAGCACGATTTCATGGGTATCAGTCCTTAAAGGAATCGTCAACGTAGTGGCTGACGAAAGTAGATGTTAAAATGGAAAGACGGGAGGGAAAATGACTTTTACTCTAGATTCAGGGGCCCTTTTAGAGGTCCTCCTTCAGATGGCAGATTTTATCTGTCAAGTGGATAAGGCGGGCAATGTTGTCACTTTCCGCCTTAAGGAAAATCTTCCTTTCTCGGTTTTCCCGGATGGTTTTTCTGGAGGGCTAGTAGATGAAATAAGGCCTCCTGAACTTTCCCGCCAAATCAAACTTTCCTTAGAGAATGTTTTTTTACAAAAAACGCTTCAGAAATTTCGCTTTAGCCTGAAACAGGAAGAAGAAGCCATTCATTATGAAATCTTGCTTTTTCCGGTAAAGGGATTTTGCTTGGTTCTCTTTCACAATATTTCAGATTTTATAGCGGCAGAACAAGAATTGCGGGCAAGTAAAAATTTTTTAGAAAATATTTTCAACGGGTTAAGAGATGGCATCAGTATTCTTGACCAAGATTTTAATATTCTCAAAGTCAATTACTGGATGCGACAAAGATACGCACACGTTCTTCCTCTGGAAGGAAAGAAATGCTATCAAGTCTACCAGCAGCGAGATTTTGTCTGTCCTTGGTGCCCTTCTAAAAGGACGTTAGCTACTGGCCTGCCAGCCGAAGAAGTAGTCCCTTATGTTACTGAAAAAGGGCAAGTGGGTTGGATTGAGCTTTCAACTTTTCCTCTACGCGACGAAAACGACAAGCTTGTAGGGGTTATCGAACATTGCAAAGACGTCACTGCTCGTATCCAGATAGAAAACGAAAGAAGACTTTTAGCCCAAGCGATAGAACATTCGGCTGAAGCCATCATTATTACAGACCGCCGTGGTCGTATTATCTATTCCAACCCGGCCTTTGAAGAGATAACAGGTTATAAAGGCCAAGATGTCCTTTGTCGGACTCCTAACTTTCTTCGCGACCACGACAAAGCCTCTTATCGAGAAATCTGGAAGACCCTTCGTGAAGGAAAAAATTGGCATGGAAACGTGGAGATTCGCCATCAGAAGGGACACAAACTCCATATAGAACTTTCTATTTCTCCGGTGCGGGATGAGCAAGGTCAAATAACTAACTATGTGGCGGTCTTGCATGATATTTCCCAAAGGGTGGAATTAGAAGCCCAGCTAAGACGTTCTCAAAAACTAGAAGCTATTGGTCGTCTAGCTGGGGGGATCGCCCATGATTTCAATAACATTCTCACAGCGGTAACAGGCTACAGTGAGCTCATTTTTCTGCGGGTCAAAGATGATCCTATTACTCGCAGGTATGCTGAAAATATCCTCTCTTCTCTCAAGCGGGCTTCTGCTTTAACTCAAAAACTCTTGACTTTTTCTCGTCATCGTCCGCAGCAGAAAAAGGTCTTTGACCTGGTAAAGACGCTCAAAGAGCTTTACCCCATTATCAGGAGACTCATTGAAGAAAGGATAGGAATCGATCTTCTCCTGCCAGAACAAGAATTTCCTCTCCTTGGGGACCCATCCGATATCGAACAGATTGTTATAAATCTAGTATTAAACGCCGCGGAAGCCATGCCTCAAGGCGGGCGCATAGTGCTCAGCCTTTTATGTGAAGCTCCAAGTTTTTCTGATGAGAGAAAGTACGCCAAAATAGAAGTCAAAGATACAGGGACCGGAATTCCCAAAGAAAATTTAGATTTTATCTTTGACCCCTTTTTTACCACCAAAGAAACAGGATCTGGCTTGGGGCTTTTTGTTGTTTATAACACGGTAAAGCACCTTCGAGGTTATATCAAAGTCTCCTCGGAGCCCGGAAGCGGAACCACTTTTGAGGTCTTTCTTCCCCTTTCTAACGAGGTTCCCGAGAAGGATACACCTTATGAAAGGAAAAAATCTTTTGACCAAAACTGGGAAGATTTGACTATTCTCATTGTAGAAGACGAGCCCCAGGTAAGACGTTTTCTGCGAGAAACGCTTTGTCAAACAGGGGCTAAACTTTTGGAAGCAACTAACGGCGAAGAAGCGTTGAAAATCTTATCTTCTTACCCCAGAGAAATTGATCTACTTTTAACAGATGTCGTATTACCAGTTTTAGATGGTCCTTCTTTAGGGCTTAAAGCCCGTAAATTGCAGCCAGAGTTAAAAATTCTTTTTATCTCCGGATATCCCGAAAAAAAGATGCCCGAAAACTTAAAAGGGAGCATCTTTCTTCCGAAACCATTCACGGCAAGCGAACTTTTGGGAACTATAGAAGGGGTTTTAGGTCGTGCCGGTAAATAATATTTCTCTTCCGCCACGAGAAAAAATATTTTTGGCAGATCTTCATATCCATAGTCGTTATTCCCGGGCTACTAGCAAAGAAATGAGCATTC
>JALSPG010000114.1 GCA_026986115.1 Thermodesulfobacteriales bacterium | reverse complement strand
AGTCTTTGCTGACCTTCTTCGAGGCGGGTGAGGCGCTCCACGATTTCGCGGTCGGTTATTTTCGGAGCCTTCTCCACCGCCAACACCGGGGAGAGAAGAGCAAAGATTGCCAAAAAAGTCAGAAAAACTTTAGGACCATAAATTTCCGTTTAACTATAGCAAACTTTTATTTTTAGGACCTTTGTAAATTGAAAAAAGTCTCTACTTTATTACTAAAAGTGGTACTTTTGAAATACCAAGAAGCTTTGAAGTTACGCTTCCAATTATAAATTCTGAAAGTTTAGATTTGCCTTGATATCCTACAGCTAATAAATCAAGACCCTCTTTTTCCGCATAAGAAGCAATACTTTCAGCAATTTGCCCCTCAAGTATAACTCCTTTATAAGAAATCCCTGCCTTTTGGGCTTCTTCTTCTCCCCGAGCCAAAATAGCTTCGGCTTCTTTGCGTAGCTCTGCCTCAAGCTCCACCATAGAAGCCCCAAATTCGGCAAGATCTACCGGGATTGGCAAAACGTGAATGGCTACAATTTCTGCCCCGAGTTTTTGTGCCAAATCAAGGCTTTCTTTCAAAGCTTTATAGCTCGCCGTTGAACCATCAAGAGCAACGCCGATTTTTTCTACTTTAACGCTCATTTTTCCCTCCTACATTTTTTATCGGGCACACTCTTTAGTGCTTCCCTTGATTTTTTCAAGCGCATGTTTAAGCACCGGTAAAATCACCCCCAAGGATTCCTCCACTGCTTTAGGGCTTCCAGGAAGATTAATAATAAGACTTTGCTTCCTAATACCAGCTATCCCACGGCTTAACATGGCAAAAGGGGTATGTTTAAGGCCCTCAGCCCGGATAGCCTCAGCAATTCCCGGGACTTCTTTTTCAATTGCCGCCCGGGTAGCTTCTGGGGTTACATCCCGCGGCGACAGCCCTGTGCCACCAGTAGTAATAATCAGATCTAGACCTTTACGATCTACCCAATCAACCAAAACCACCAGAATCTCTTCGTATTCGTCAGGAAGGATTCTAGAAGCCAAAACCTGGAATCCTGCCTTCAGGAGGGCCTCTTTGATAAGAGGGCCACAAAGATCTTCCCTTTCTCCCAAAGCACCCTTATCTGAAAGAGTAAGTACTCCGGCGGTATATTCCATTATTTTTTCTCTGCTTCTTCCTTACTTTTTACCTCTGCGATAATCTTCTCGGCTATTTGGGGGGGGACCTCTTCATAATGGGAAAATTTCATGCGAAAAGTTCCCCGGCCTCCAGTAATAGCATTCAAGTCCAGGGCATAACGTTGAACTTCTGCCAACGGCACATGGGCCTTAATAACCTGTATTTTTCCCTTGGGCTCCATACCCAAGACCTTTCCTCGCCTGGCATTTATATCTCCAATCACATCTCCCATAACATCTTCCGGGACCTCTATTTCAAGCTCCATAATGGGTTCCAAAAGGACCGGCTGGCATTCCTGGACACCTTTTTTAAAACATTGAGAAGCAGCAATCATGAAGGCCATGTCAGAGGAATCTACCTCGTGACTCTTTCCGTCGTAGAATTGGACTTTCACATCAACCACCGGGAAACCCGCCAAAGGCCCCTTCTCGAGCGCCTGCCGCACTCCTTTTTCTACTGCCGGCACAAAATTACGAGGGACATTCATACCTACCAATGTCTCCACAAACTCAAAACCAGCCCCACGAGGCAAAGGATAGATATTAAAATGCACCTCAG
>JALSPG010000113.1 GCA_026986115.1 Thermodesulfobacteriales bacterium | reverse complement strand
AAGTCCGCGTGGGCACTATCATCGTGAGTGCCAATTTTCCTTTGCCCGGCTGGGAACCTTATTTAATACTTCGGGTAGAAGATCCTATATATTTTTACTGTAAGCGCCCAAGTTAAAGAGGGTGTAGAATACAGTCCATTACTATTTTTCGAAACGGAAAAAAGACAGATCTAAATACGAGCAATGAGAGTTAGTATACAATGCACAATTCAATTTGACTTTTGGCAGGGCTTTAATTATTTTCCAGCGGCGGAATAGGTCGAAAGGGGGAATTATGGCCTCGGTTGTTATCGTAGGAACTCAGTGGGGAGATGAGGGAAAAGGTAAAATTGTAGATCTTCTTACGGCGCAGGCCGATGTTATCGTCCGTTTCCAAGGTGGGAACAACGCCGGCCATACCATTGTCTTTGATGGCAAGAAATTTATTTTGCACCTGATTCCTTCCGGTATTTTTCATCAAGAAAAAAAATGTCTTATTGGTAACGGGGTAGTGATAGACCCGGCGGTTCTCCTTGGTGAGATTGAAAACCTTGAAAGAGAGGGGATTCCCGTCCCTCCTGGGCATCTTAATATCAGCGAACGCGCTCATCTCATCATGCCCTATCATAAAGCTATTGATCACGGTCGAGAAGCCAAAAAAGGTAAAACTAAAATCGGCACTACCGGCCGAGGAATAGGTCCTTGCTATGAAGACAAGATTGCGCGTCGGGGTATAAAAGTAGGAGATCTCTTGGATGAGGAACTTTTTCGGGCCAAATTAAGCGAAATTTTAGAGGAAAAAAACTTTTATATTGAAAAATATCTCGGGGGAGAGCCCCTTTCTTTTCAGGAAATTTTTGATTCTTACCGCCAGATGGGAGAAAGGCTGGCGCCTTATGTTACCAATGTTTCTGTAGAGCTCGAGAAAGCACGTCAGCAGGGGGCTAAAATTCTCTTTGAAGGAGCTCAGGGGACCCAACTTGATATTGATCACGGCACCTATCCTTTTGTGACTTCTTCTAACACGGTGGCCGGGGGAGCCTGTCACGGAGCGGGAGTTGGTCCTACAACTATTGATTTTGTTTTGGGGATTTGTAAGGCTTATACTACCCGTGTGGGTGGAGGGCCTTTTCCTACCGAGCTTTTTGATGAGACCGGAGAATATATGCGTGAGCGTGGCGGAGAGTATGGTTCCACTACTGGAAGACCTAGGCGTTGTGGTTGGCTTGATGGGGTGGTTTTAAAGGAGGCGGTAAGGCTGAATGGTCTTTCAGCCTTGGCTATTACCAAACTTGACGTCTTAACAGGGCTTGATCCTCTTAAAGTCTGCGTGGCTTACGAGCTTGATGGAAAGCAAATAGAGAATCTTCCTGGGAGCATTCGTGCTGTAGAGAGACTGAAACCTATCTATGAAGAGCTTCCCGGCTGGCAAGAAGATATTTCTAAGGTAGAACACTTTGAAGATTTACCCGATAATTGTCGCCGCTATATTCGCTATATCGAAGAATTCGCGGGAATTCCAATTCAAATTATTTCTGTGGGGCCTGCTCGGAATCAGACTATTATCCTCAAAAATCCTTTTTAATTTATGAAGGACCGCGTCCTTATTGCCAACCGAGGAGAGATTGCTCTCCGGATTATGGAGGCCTGTGAAAATTTGGGCCTTGATTATGTTGTTGTTTACACTCCTGGAGACGAACAAAGTCTGCATGTAAAACTTCCCCAAGCCAAAGGAAAGGCTTGTTTTCGTATTGCAAGTTATCGAGATGCCAATGACATTCTAGCGGTAGCTGATGAAGCCAAATGTACGGCTATCCATCCTGGTTACGGTTTTTTTTCTGAAGATTTTCGCTTTGCAAGAAGGGTGGTCAAGCGGAATAACCCTTTAATCTTTATTGGTCCGCGTTGGGAGGTTATCCGAGATCTGGGACACAAATTAAATGTCAAAAAACTTGCTCACGATCTGGGTATTCCGGTAATTCCCGGCACCATTATTCCCCTTTACAACGAACTTGAGGCAGAAGCCAAAGCCGAAGAGCTCTTTCTCTGGCAAGAAGAACAGGGTATTGAACCCCCTCGAGTCCTTATCAAAGCGGCTGCCGGTGGTGGAGGAATGGGAATTGAAGAAGTTGACGACCTTGACATGGTGCGTCCTGTGTTTCGACGGATTCGCTCTTACGCCAAAAGACTTTTTGGCGATGACGGGGTAGTAATAGAAGTTTTTATTCGCGATTATCATCATCTTGAGGTCCAGATCCTCGGCAATCAATTTGGAGAATTAGTTCACTTTGGAACAAGAAATTGCACCATCCAGAGTATTGGTCGCCAGAAGCGGATCGAAATTGCCCCGGGTTTCGATCCGAAATACACCGATTATCCCTTTGATGCCCAAAAGGTCTTGGATGAGATCGTTAAACATTCCCTCAAGCTCGCCTCTTACGTAGGCTATGATAGCGTTGGCACTTGGGAATGGTTAGTTACTCGTGCGGGGAAGCCTTATCTCATGGAAGTCAATACGCGTATTCAAGTTGAAAACGAAATTTCGGCTCGCATCAGTCGTATTAAGGGCAAGGAACCCAATCTCATTGAGGAACAGATCCGTGCGGCTTTTGGAGAGCGTTTGGGCTATACCCAGCAAGACATCAGTTTCAAAGGCACGAGTATTGAGTTTCGGCTCATTGCCGAAGACGTCAAACATGGTTTTAAGCCCCTCTCCGGCATTATTAACCGATTCGAATTCCCTTCTTACGAATGGTTGCGGGTTCGCACCCACGTCCCTCAAGATGAACCATACCGGATTCCCACAGAATTTGATCCTAACCTGGCCTTGGGTATTGTGTGGGGGAAGGATACCTTTGAAGCGGAGAGACGGGGTTTCAAGTTTTTGGAAGGCACAATAATTGAGGGACAAACCCCTAAAGGGGAACCACTTCTTACCAATATTGAATATCTTAAAAAGAAATTACCGGAGATTCTCAAATTTTTATGAGAGAATTACAGCGTTATCTTCAAGAATTAATAGATCGGGTGGTCTATCTCCAGGATATAAAGGGAGAAAATTGGGAAGGAAGCGTCTATTTACTCGAAGACTTAAAACAATTAAAGGAAAAATTTTTTCAGATCCCCGAGAAAGAATGTCATCATCTTTTGGAAAGTTATGAAACCCGTCTCAAAATTCTTGAGGACCGTGCTGCTAGAGAACTTACCCCCTACGAAATCGTAAAAATTACCCGTAATCCGCAACGTTTTACTCTGCTCGATATCCTAGAAAATGTTTACGATTCTTATACCGAATTGGGGGGGGAAGGGGATATCAATGTTGATCCGGCAGTGATTTGTGCCCGTGCGATGATTTCCCGCCGTGTGGGAGACAAGATATATCTCCATCAAGTAATTGTGATTGGGCATGAAAAAGGTCACGGGGAAGAATTTCGAAATGGAGGAAGTGCCAAGCCCTGGGGAAATGAAAAGGCCTTGCGCTACATGAGAGTAGCCGAGACCGAAGGCATTCCTATTCATTTTTATATCTTCACTCCTGGAGCATATCCTATTGAAGACTATCCCGGGGCAGCACAACAGATTGCACGAAATCTCTATTTTATGAGCAAACTCCGGGTCCCTACCGTGGCCTTTATCTCTGAAGGAGGCTCTGGTGGGGCGGAAGCCATCGGGCTGGCTGATATAAGACTTATGGCCTCTAGAGGATATTATTCTGTGATAAGCCCGGAGGGGGCAGCAGCTATTGAAGGTAAGGTTAAGGAAGGAGAGCGGCCTCCCCGTGAACTCGTGGAATTTTGTGCCCGTCAGCTCAAAATTACCGCCGAAGATAATCTCCGCTTGGGCACTATTGATCGCATTGTTCCTGAGCCCCCTTTAGGAGCTCGGCGGAATGATTACCAATTTTTTAAACGACTGCGCTACGAAATGATTCGCGCTACGGATGAAGTCATATTGCGAACTAAAAGCCTTAAAGCCTTTCGTAGTTATGCCTTGCGCCGCAAAAAAGAAGAAGAAAACCCCCCCGAGGACTTCGATATCCATGTTCGGTGGGATCTTTCTGAAGTAGAAATAGAAAAACTTCTGGATTTGCGTTCTAAAAAATACCGCCAAATGAGCCGGCATGTGCTGGGACTTACCAAATGTTCTTTTCGCAATTATGTAGAAAAGACCCAAGATGTTGGTCTCAGACTTTATCATGATTTTCGTTATGGAGTTTTGAAACAAAGCCAAAAAATAATTCAGCGAGTGATGGAAGATCTTTCAGGGGAAGGGGCGGCTTTTTTGAGGCAACTTACCGAGCCTTTGAAAACTGCTTACGATCTTCTAAGTACTCGTCCTAAGCGTCCCAAAGCGCGGGTACTACCAGTAGAAGAAGGGCTGGTAGATTTACCGGAACTCTATGTAAGCCCTCTGGCTCTTGAGGATCGAACCGTTACCTGCCCTAATGCCGACACTCGTGGCTGTCCAGATATTTGGGTGCCTGACCTTTATGGCGAGTTTTGTGGGGTTTGTCCTAATTGTGGGTATCATTTTCCGTTGGAATACCAATGGTATTTGAGTAATATCTTTGACGCCAAGAGTATAAAAGAATTTAACGAAAACATTGCTTCAGGAAACCCCTTAGGGTTTAAAGGCTATGACAAAAAGTTAGCTCTGGCAAAGAAAAAGACTGGTCGTAATTCGGCTATCATTACCTTCCAGGCCCGCATTGGTGGTATTTCTCTCATTGTAGCCATGTTAATTGCTGATTTTCGCCAAGGTACAGTGGGGGTAGCAGAGGGAGAAAAGTTTATTCAGGCCTGCGACCGGGCCCGGATAACAAAGCGCCCTTTTTTGGCCTTTGTCCATACTACAGGAGGGATCCGGATTCACGAGGGTACTCTGGGAGTTATCCAGATGCCGCGTTGTACCATGGCAGTGAGAGAATATATAGATGCAGGTGGTCTTTATTTGGTGGTTTATGACAATAATTCCTATGCCGGGCCAGTAGCAAGTTTTTTGGGATGTTCTCCCTATCAGTTTGCAATTAGATCTACACGAATAGGTTTTGCAGGCCCACGTGTTATCCGGGAAACCACCGGTGAAGATATTCCACCAGATTATCATAGTGCAGAGAATGCATTACGACGTGGTCATATTCAAGGCATATGGGATCGCAGGGAACTGCGGAAAAAACTTTACGAAGCCTTACTTACCATGGGGGGCAAAAATCTCTATTACAAATAGATTTAAATTATGGCGCTTGACAACCGCAAGATAAATCAACTTCTCCAGAGCTTTCGTGCTAATCCGTATAGGATTTTCGTGGTGGTTACCCCTCATACCGGTTATCTTCGAGAATTTCTGGTAAAAGAGGGAGATGAGGTAAAAGGCCCTACCGGAAAATGGCTTGAGAAGCTAGGCACGCCTCTTTTTATTCTCGAGCGAGAAAAAAATCCCAAAACCATCCGGGCTAAAGCAAGCGGAATTGTTTCTAAAGTGAATTACGAACTTGAAGGCCGCTTTGTAGAAGCCTTTGAGCCGGTTCTTGAAATTAAACATTCTTTAACCCAGAAAGAAATTATTGCTGAACTTTTGCGAAAAACCCTTCACATCGTTACGGCTCCTGAAAAGGCCCGTTACTTTCTCTCCCCGGAGCTTGCCAAAAAAATCGAAAAAGAAGGCGAGGGCAAGGTGGTGGTAAAACCTGGTGAGGAACTAGCTATTATGTCTTTTATGAAAAGGGAAACACCGATCCTTCATGAAGGCCCTCCTATGGTAGTTTTTCGGGTCTTTTTCTCACAAGGGCAGATGATAGAGCAGGGTGAGCCTCTTTTTGGCCTTTGTCTTGAGAATGAAAGACCCTATGTCGAAAAGCTTATCTCCCGTGTTAAAGAGGAATGGCCCGCCTAAAAGAGCTTGAAAAAGAGATTTTGACCCTTTACCAAGGGCGCTTAAAATCTCTTTTTCAGGAAAGCCCGGCTTTTATCTTTTCTTGTCCCAAAGAAGAGGTCTTTCGGCGTGGGGCTGTAGTGGGTTCTGAGGTTTTTTGTTTCGAAAGACTATCTAGGGCCCTTGATAAATTAAGGGAATTGCTCCGAAAGGGACCTTCCTTCAGAGAAGGTACGGTGGTAATAGCTGAGGAACTTTCGGCGGCCAAAGGGCGTTTTGATAGACCTTGGTGGGCCTCAAAAGGGGGGCTCTGGTTGGCCATAGCCTTTTATCACGATTTTTTGCCAGAAATAAGGGGGTTTTTCCCCCTTTACGTAGGGGTGGCTCTAGCAGAAACCCTCTGGCATTATTATGTGCCAGCTCGTATTAAATGGGTAAATGATCTCTGGCTTGCAGGACGAAAGCTTGCCGGAATTCTCATCGAAGAAGAAGTTCTATCAGATGAGAGCTGGGCTCTCGTAGGCGTAGGGCTTAACATCAATAACAATTTGCCAGCAGGCCTTCCAGCTATATCTGTAAAAGACTATCTTGGCCAAGAAATTCCCCTTTCTCAAATGGCTGCTGAAATTCTGGTAAGGCTGACGAAATATTATGGGCTTTTAAGAACCTTTGAAGCACGTTTATTACGCGAAGAGAAGTCTCTTCCCCTTCAAGAACCATTTTTGTTTTATAGTGATACTGTGGGGCGGAAGGTTTATTTCGGGGAAGACCTCTTCCGGGAAGAGCAGGGGCAGGGGCAAGTTTTAGGTCTTGATCCCAAAGGAGGCCTCGTAATAAAGACCTTTTCAGGAGAAACAATCACCCTTTTTTCCGGAGAAATCGCCTACCTTGATTAAAAACTTAAATATATTATTGAGCACTTTTTTATCGTATTCTTTCTGGATCCGTTCCTATTTTTTCGGAACGTTAAAATAGGAATGGGGCCTTGTATATTGATCTTAAGTTAAAATCTTTAAGTTAAAAAACATCAGAAGAAAAAAACACAAATGGTTACCCCGGACTTTCCTCTGAAAACCGTATCCGCAAGGTAGGAGATTTGGCCCGATTTCTCAAACAAATCGCCTCCATCTCATGGTGCTTGAGGCTACAGGAGGTCATGAAAAGGAGGGGCTTTTGAGGCCTTGGTTTATGAGGTCTTGGAGGATTTCAGTCCAGAAGGTTTTGGAGCCACGAAGACTGAGAGATCTTTCGAGGTCCGGACTCTGGGTCTTTGATTTTTCCCAATAAGCATCGATAAAGACGGTGAACCAGTCGGGCTTAAGGGGCTGTTTGCGGTAAGACATCCTCTGGGGATTCTTCGGAATAAGGGAGGCCGGGTTTCTTTAAGGTTTTTTTAGATTTGGGCCTTTGAGTAACCGTTGGCCAGCATAGCGATGAACAATTTTTCGTAGTCTTTGTCTATGCGTTTTCAGCGATCAGGGAAAAGGGCGGTCTTAAGGGATATCCAATTCGGACTTTAGGTATTTGAGATTGAGGTTACCGAAGGAGAAGTAGAGGTTTCGGTGGTATAAGCCGTTAGCGGAGTTTTCATTTGGGCATGGCCCACCTCCTTCCAGGATTTTCCAAGGTCTACCCTTGCACAAATTTCTCCCGCTCCCCCCTGAGGAGAGGATTTTGGGAGGCCGCAAGAAGGCGAGACAAGCCTATACATGGCCTTATAGTAGAAATTTTCATAAGGTCCCCTCTTAGTCGCATTTAGAATAACCACAGCTCCTACATAGGAGACAGCCAGATTCGACTTCAAGTGGTCCTCCACAATCTGGGCATGACCCCAAAGATGGTCTTTTTTCTGGTTTTATTT
>JALSPG010000112.1 GCA_026986115.1 Thermodesulfobacteriales bacterium | reverse complement strand
TTTTTATGAGGTGAAACAATGACTAAAGAAAAAATAGAATATTACAGAAAACTGGGCCTCAAAATGACTCCGCAGCGGTTGGCAATCCTAGAATATCTCGAGGGAAACACCTCTCATCCTTCGGCAGAAGATATATTTCGCCATGTAGAGGAAAAGTTTCCTAGTATGTCTTTTGCCACAGTCTACAATACCTTGGAGGCCCTTAAGGAACGGGGGCTTATTTTGGAGCTCAGTATTGAGCCTGGCAAAAAGCGTTTTGATCCCAATACAGAGCCTCATCATCATATGATATGTGAGAGATGCCATAAAATTTTCGATGTTTTCGAAGATTTTGCTGTAAATCTTCCGGAGAAATATACCAAAGATTTCAAAGTTAAACGTTGTGAAGTTGTCTTTTACGGGCTTTGCAAAGAATGCCAAGAGAAGGAGGTGTAAAGATGGCAGTTTTTAGGTGTGAGAAGTGTGGTGCCACCAAAGAGGGGCGTTGCAAGCCACGTAAATGCCCTAAATGTGGGGAACAGGGTACGATGAAAAAGGAATCTTAGGAGTAAGCCATGTGTATGGAGGTTAGGATACGTTGTGAGTGCGGAGCAAAGGAGGCCGAATTTAATTTGCGAGATAATATAATGCCTCCAGAGGTGATAGTTAGCCTTTATTGTCCGGAATGTTCGTCCCAAATCTCCTTTGATCCGGAGACTATGCTCAATGATAATGGCTGGGTTATCGAATACGATATAGAAATGGCCCGTTTTATGGCAGTTGCAAAGCTTGGTCTTCCTCCCGAAAAGATAACTCCGGCTTTTCTTTTTGATGAAGGATATGCTACCTGGAAAGAACTTTATCCCGGAGAACACGAAGATATCAAAAATGAAAAAGAGGCCATTGTAGCCATTTTAAAAGAAGATCCTCACCGCTACTTTAAAGAGCTTCGAGAATGGGCTCAGGCGCGGGTTGAAAGGCTAAAGGCCGAAGGTTGGCGTCGAGCCCAGGATCTTTAAATTTTTTTCCGCTTGCCTTTTTGTCTCCCGCCGGTTAAAAAGCGCTTGGATTCCAAAGGCGGGAGGTTTTTATGCACCCAATTCTTGCAGCGAAGTCACAGGAGAAACTTCTCCTTTTGGGCAATGAAGCCATTGTACGAGGGGCTTTGGAAGGGGGGGTAAGGGTAGGGGCAGCTTATCCTGGAACCCCTTCTTCCGAAATAGGTAATCTCCTTTTTCAACTTCAGCAGGTTCTACCTGGTCTTTACTTTGAATTTTCTACCAATGAGAAAGTGGCCATGGAGGTAGCAGCAGCTGCTGCAGCCTCAGGGCAGCGAAGCCTTACCTGTATGAAACACGTTGGTCTTAACGTGGCGGCAGATGCCCTTATGACCCTTGCTTATATTGGTATTAAAGCAGGAATGGTGATTGTTACTGCTGACGATCCCTCCTGCCATTCTAGCCAAAATGAGCAGGATAATCGTTATTATGCCAGGCTTTCTGGGCTTCCTATGCTTGAGCCCGCCAATCCGCAAGAAGCCCTTGAAATGACATCTTACGCCTTTGAGCTTTCCGAGAAGCTAGAGCTTCCGGTCTTATTGCGGACTACTACCAGGGTCTCTCATGCCCGGGCGGTGGTAAAGGTCGGAGAGCTGGCTTCCTATGAAGGGATTGGTAAGGGAAAATTCGAAAAGGATCCTAAACGCTGGGTACCTGTGCCGGCGGTGGCAAGGGTGAGACATCAGGTGTTACTTGAAAAAATGAGAGAGGCCTTGGTGCTGGCAGATGGTTCTCAGTGGAACCGCTTGTTCGGTAAGGGCTCTAAAGGAATAATTGTAAGTGGGGTAGCGGTAAATTATGTCCTTGATGCTATTGAAGAATTTGGCCTAGAAGACCAAATTGCGATCCTAACCTTAGGGTTTACCCATCCTTATCCTGCCGGACTTTTAGCGGATTTCCTAAAAGAGAAAGAGGCAGTCTTAATAGTAGAAGAGTTGGAGCCCTATCTTGAGGAAGCAAGCCGTGTTGTGGCCCAAGAAAGGGGCTTAAAGGTTTCTATTTTTGGAAAAGCAACAGGGCATCTGCCACGAGCTCTTGAATTTACCCCTGGTCTGGTTAAAGAGGCTATTGCCAAGGCTTTTGGTATAAATTACACTCCTCCCCAGATACCTGATCTATCTTGGCTCCCAGAGCTACCTCCACGGCCACCTACTCTCTGTCCGGGCTGTCCCCATCGCGAAACCTATCAAGTAGTAAAAGAGGTCTTTGAAGAACTTGGAGAACTTTCCCGAACTATCTTTCCCACCGATATTGGTTGTTATACTCTGGGACTACTTCCTCCTATCCAGATGGCAGACTATCTCATCTGTATGGGCTCAAGTGTAGGTTCTGCTGGGGGTTTTTCTAAGGCCACAGATCAACGGGTGGTTTCTTTTATCGGTGATTCTACTTTCTTCCATGCTGGTCTTTCTTCTTTGGCAAGTGCCGTTTATAACAAGCACCGTTTTACCTTGGTAATTATGGACAACGAGACTACAGCGATGACAGGGCATCAACCCGTTCCTTCTCAAGAACTCCGTCCTCCAGAGCTCAAGGATCGTCCTTACATAGATATCGAAGCGGTTGTAAAGGCTTTGGGGGTTAAAAAAGTGGTGACCATTAACCCCTATAAAAAAGAAGAGGCCAAAGCGGCGATAAGGCCCCTCCTTGAAGCGGACGAGCTTTCGGTCATTATTTCTAAGGCTCCTTGTATTCTATATCGGGCCAGAGTAGCCAAAAAGTAGGAGGCTTGTATGGAAAGGTTTCGGATTTTAGCGGTAGGAGTTGGCGGTCAAGGAATTTTGCTCTTCTCCCGGGTGTTGGGAGAAGTGGCCCTTTGCGCGAATATACCGGTGGCCATGTCTGAAGTCCACGGCATGGCCCAGCGAGGAGGTGTGGTGGAGACAAATATCGTCCTTGGTAAGATTAGGAGCCCTTTAATTTCGGAGGGAGAAGTAGATATTTTAGTAGGGCTTGAACCTGTGGAGACTTTAAGGGCCCTTCCTCGTACCCAAAAAGATACCGTAATTATTTCTAGTACTGATCCTGTAATTCCTCAAATTGTAAAAGATGGCCTGGCTACTTACCCTGAACTAGAAGGTCCCTTCCAAAAACTCAAAGAGACCTATAGCAGAGTCTATCTTTTTCCAGGGGAAAAAATGGCTCAAGAAGCAGGTACAAAGCGGGCTTTGAATATAGTCGTTCTTGGAGCTCTTGCCGGAACGGGCCTTCTTCCTTTTTCGAAAGAAGATTTTCTCCAAGCGATCAAAAAACTTGTCAAGCCTAAATTTTTAGAGGCTAACCTTAAGGCCTTTGAAGCTGGTTTTGCTATTACTGCCTTCTGAAGGAACGAAAAAGATAGAGGCCCTCTCTCGGGCCAAAGAAGGCCACCAAGGCAAAATAAAGCCCTCCACAAAGGGTGATGACTCCCAGGGTTGCGACTGCAAGTTTGAAACCTACCATCTTAAAGACCCAATTTTTAGAAAAATAAGCTGGCAGTCCCATAAGGAGGCTTGCTCCTAGGAGACGAGCTGCACCGCTTAAAAATTCTTTCCAACACAAATTTCCTATTAGGGAAGAGAGAAAAGCTATCTGAAAGCCGGCTTGAGCAAAGATTCCGATGCTGGTACCGAGGGCGATAGCTCGGAAGCTAAGCATCTTGATAGTACTTAATACCACCAGAAGGTTAATACTTACCGAAAGAAAGCTAGAAACCATGGGTATTTTGGGCTTTTTAAGGGCGTAAAAAAGCGGGGTTGAGACCTTGGTAGAAGCGTACGCTGGAAGAGCAAGTGCAAAAAAAGCGAGGGCAAGAGAGGTATTTATGGTGTCTTGGGGGCCAAAACGTCCCCTCTCAAAGATAAGCTTTACAATGGGGCCAGAAAAAGTGATTAATCCCACGGCTGAAGGAAGGGCGAGAGTAAGGGCCATGAGAAGGCTTGAAATATAAGTACGTCTTAAGGCCTCAAGTTCTCCGCGGGCTACCTGTGAGGAGGCCACTGGAAGAACTGCTATTGAAAGAGCCACTCCAAAAAGTCCTAAAGGCACATACATGATACGAAAGGCATAGGAAAGCCAAGAAAGGGCTCCCTCTCCACAGAAGGAAGCAAAAAAGGTATTGATAAAAACACTTAATTGTACCGCTGAAAGGCCTATAACCATGGGGAACATGAGACGGAAAATTTCTCGTACTCCCGGGTCTTTTAGGCTGAAAACCGGTCGGAAGTTAAAGCCCCGTTTTTTAAGAGCAGGAACTTGGAGTCCTATTTGGGCCAAGCCACCAAGTACTACCCCGATAGCCATTCCGGTAATTGGGGGGATGCCTGTCTTTACAAACCAAAAGTAAAGAAGCACACCGGTACTTACAGAGACCAAATTGAAAAGAGCGGAAGAAACTGCGGGAAGGAAAAAGACTCGAAATGTATTGAGCATTCCTGCCAAAAGTGCCGAAATGCTTGCACAAGCTAAAAATGGGAACATGAGACGGGTAAGGGTAGTGGCAAGCTTCCATTTTTCGGGTGAAGAAAAACCCGGTGCGAGAATTTTTACGAGATAAGGAGCCAAAAATTCTCCTAGGGTTACTATTCCGAGAACCAAGACCAGGATAGCTCCTAAGGCGTTTTGGGCCAGTTTCCAGGTGGCAGAAATTCCCTTCTTTTCTTTGTAATGACTGAACACCGTTACGAAAGCTGAAGCCAAAGCTCCTTCTGCCAGAAGATCCCGAAGGAGGTTTGGAATACGGTAGGCTACTACGTAGGCATCCATTTGGAAGCCGGCCCCAAAAAGCCCTGCCAGGACCTGTTCTCTGACAAGGCCTAGAATTCGGCTTAGAAAAACAGCAATTGTAACCGAACGGGCTCCCTTTGCGATTTTCCTTGTGGCACTTCCTGAAGCCATGCTCACCATCTTAACGGCAATCACTTAAGCAGGCACCTTTACGCGCCGATTTTTAGACTTGCAATAATACAAAGAGGCTATAACTTCTTGACTTCCTAAAGTGGGCTAGGCAAAGTGATGAAAGTCTAAAAAGGGGGTTTTTATGCTTGATTTGCGCCTTATTCGCGAAAAGCCCGATTTTGTCAAGAAAAGATTGGCCTTACGGGGTGGCGAATATCCCATCGACGAAGTCCTTCTGTTGGATCAACGTCGACGAGAACTTCTGCAAGAGGTTGAACGCCTACGGCACGAGCGCAAAGTGGCTTCCGAAAAGATTGGTCATCTCAAACGCAAAGGTCAGGACGCAACGGCTTTTATGGAAGAGGTCAAAAAGCTTGGAGAACATCTCAAACAGCTAGAAGCAGAACTCCGCGAGGTAGAGGCTCGTTTGCGGGCCTTACTCCTTGAGATTCCTAATCTTCCTCACGAGTCTGTACCCCCTGGGGAAGATGAAAGCGAAAACCAGGTGGTCAAGCGTTGGGGAGATTTGCCCGCCTTTTCTTTTAACCCCAAACCTCATTGGGAGATCGGAGAGAAGCTTAAAATCTTTGATTTTGCCCGCGCTGCTAAAATTACCGGAAGCCGCTTTGTGGTTTATCGGGGCTCAGGAGCGCGGCTGGAAAGAGCTCTTATTTCTTTTATGCTTGATCTCCACACTAAAGAGCACGGCTACCATGAAGTCTTTCCTCCTTTTATTGTAAACGCGGCCTCCATGATCGGTACGGGCCAATTGCCAAAATTTAAAGAAGATCTCTTCAAGCTTGAAGATTGGGATTACTATCTTATCCCTACGGCCGAAGTCCCGGTAACCAATCTTCATCGTGACGAGATCCTTCCAGAAGAAGCGCTTCCCCTTTATTATGTTTCCTATACTCCTTGTTTTCGTGCTGAAGCCGGGGCCCATGGTCGTGATGTGAAAGGCATTATCCGTCAACATCAATTTAACAAAGTTGAGCTCGTTAAGTTTGTCCATCCGGACACTTCGTACGAGGAGCTTGAAAGCCTTACCCTTGATGCCGAAGAGGTACTTCAAAAATTGGGTCTTCCCTATCGGGTAGTGGTACTTTGTACCGGAGATCTGGGGTTTGCTGCTGCTAAGACATATGATATTGAGGTCTGGGCTCCAGGGCAGAACCGCTATGTAGAAATTTCGTCCTGTAGCAATTTTGAAGATTATCAGGCTCGTCGGGCCAATATTCGTTTCCGGCCCAAGGAAAGTAGAAAACCTCGCTTATTACATACCCTTAATGGTTCAGGTTTGGCAGTGGGCCGCACTTTGATGGCCATTTTGGAAAATTACCAGCAGGCTGACGGTACCGTGGTGGTGCCGGAAGTTTTGAGGCCTTATATGGGAGGGCAAGAAGTAATCGAGCCGGAAGAGCTTCCTTTCTAAGCCCCGCAGCTTATCTTTAAAAAGGCCATGCGGGATATCATCTTTATTGTTTTGGGAGTCCTTTTGCTTTATGGTGGCGGAGAAATTTTAATCTATTCCGCTACGCAGGTGGCCCTTCTTTTGCGTGTTTCCCCTCTGGTAATAGGTCTTACTTTAGTGGCCTTTGGTACTTCTGCTCCAGAACTTGCGGCCACTTTGGTGGCAAGTTTTAAAGGGGTGGGAGATGTAGCTTTTGGAAATGTTATTGGTTCCAATATCGCCAATTTAGGTCTGGTTTTGGGGTTAGTGGCGTTAGTCCGCCCGGTGGAAACCACCGTTCGCTTTGTAACCCAAGAAGTACCTTTTATGCTTTTTACCAGTGGCCTCCTTTTTCTTCTAGCAAGGGATGGCTATCTAGGACGTTGGGAGGGGCTCTTCTTCCTCTTTTTGCTTTTTCTCTTCTTGGGATTTTTGTTTAAGAGAGACGGTTCTGTAGCCGCTCTGGAACCCGGAGAAAAAAAGGTGCCCTTTCGAAGGATTTTTTATTATGTGTGCGGAGTGTTCATAGGAGTAGCTCTTCTTGCAGGAGGAGCTAACGTTTTGGTAGAGGGAGCAGTAGGTATTGCAAGACGTTTTGGTATTTCTGAAAGAGTAATCGGCCTTACCTTGGTAGCTGTGGGAACGAGTCTTCCAGAGCTTGCCTCCACTCTGGTAGCGGCTTACCGGCGGGCCGGAGAAATAATTCTCGGAAATATCATCGGCTCTAACATTATGAATATTCTGGCCATTTTAGGGGTAACCCCTCTTATACATCCTTTTTCTTTTAGCCGCGAAAAGGTTATTCTCGATCTCGTTATTATGATGGCTTTTTCTCTTGCAGCCTGGGTCATGCTGGCTCATCGCAAATTGTTAGGCCGGATGAAAGGGGCTTTACTCTTTGGGGGATATCTTTTTTACATTTTTTATCTTTATCGATAAGGTAGGCAGGGTTTACGTCCACGTTTTTTTAAGTACCAGCACAAGAGAAGGCTTGCAAAAACCATGAGCAGACAAAATTGTTGCCCGCGTGTCATCCAACCGAAAAGAAGAGGAACTCCCACATCGGGTTCCCGGAAAAATTCAATCAAAAATCGGATTGTTCCGTAGGCTCCGAGAAAAAGGGCAAACTTTGCTCCGCAAGGCCAATCTTTGTTTCTCAATTTCCAAAGGAGGAGAAAAAGAAAGAGCCCTTCTCCCAGGGCTTCGTAGAGCTGGGAAGGGTGTCTTCCCAAAGGACCTCCCTTTGGAAAGACCATGGCCCAAGGTAGGTCTGTGGGGCGGCCATATAACTCCCCATTAATGAAATTCCCTAAACGTCCTAGGCCGAGACCAATTGGGGCAGGCACTACAAATAGATCGGCCCAGAACCAAAAATCAAAACCATGTTTGCGACAATAAATAAGTCCGGTTATCACCACTCCCAAAAGTCCGCCGTGAAAAGACATTCCTCCATGCCAAAGGGCAGGAATCTCAAAAGGATGTTTGAGATAATAGCCAGGAAAGTAAAAAAAGACGTGTCCTAACCTAGCCCCTATGATAAGGCCGATTGCCAGCCAAAATATTAGATTTTCAAGCTCCGGGAGAAGTTCCCTAAAGCCTTGTTCTAAAAGCTGTTTCCGGACCAAGAAATAGGCGGCCAAAAAGCCCAAAAGATACATTAGGCCGTACCAGCGGACGGCTAAAGGGCCAATTTTGACGATTACAGGGTCAATTTGAGGATAGGGTAACATAGAACAATTATATCCTTTCCCGAAGGAAGTGGCTTCTTTTAGAGTAATTTTTTCCACTACATGAAAGAGAAAAATGTCTATCTTTAAACCAGAAAAAACTTTAAAAGGAGGTTGGAAGATGCCGCTAGTGATAGGTCCGCAAGAAATAAAGGAATTTGACGTAGATAGCATGGCTATCCGGGTTTTCTTAAAAGCATTGGAGATTTTAGGGGGGCCACGTAGACTTATCGAGTACCGTAATCTTACCTGGATTACAAGCTTGATGGAAGCGGCTTATGCTATCGTTTTGGCCGAAGAAGCCTTCAAGACCGAAGATGATATTGCAGACTTTTTGGGGCTCACCCGGCAGACGGTGAGAAATATTTTACGGGCTGATCCAGAATTAGTTATGAAAAAGCTCGAAGGTGAGCTTCAAGAAAAGACCCCAAGGGCGCATACTGCAGGAGGATTGGCAAAATTAGCCTATAAAGAGATCAAGGAGGGGCACGATGCCCTAGTCTTTTTCTCTGCCGTGCTCCAGGAAAGTGCTAGGGTTTTAGGGGTAGGATGGCCAGCAGAGGTCCTTTCTCGTATCAAGGGGCTTTCTTGGCCGGCAGAACCAGAAGAAATTGCTGAAAGACTAGAGGGTTTGGTGGTGAAAGGCAAAGCCCTTGACGCGCTTATCAAAGAACATGAAGGGCCAGTACCTCACCCGAGAGACCTTTTGCATTTTTTGGCCCAAAAGATAAAAGAAACTTAGTCGCGAGCTTTGTCTACGGAATGATATGCGAGAACTAGCCCTAAAATTGCCAAGAGCAACAAAATAACAAAAGACTCCCAGCGAAGGCCTTCCCCATAAGCTGCTTGCCGGATGAGTTTAGCGGCATGAGTTAAGGGGAGGGCCTTCAATATTATCTGTACCGCAGGTGGCATGTTTTCAATAGGAAAGAAGGTCCCTCCAAGAAAGGCCATGGGGGTGATGATAAAGTTGGTTACCAAGGCTTGATCTGCATGAGATTTGATCACCATTGCAGAGGTTACTCCGAGGGCCGCGAAGATGAAGGCATTCATTATCACCCCGATCCAAAAGGCCGGACCAAAAGAAAAAGAAACTCCGGCAAGAGAAGTGATGAGAAGGATGATTGAAACCGAAAGGAGGGCCCTCGTGACTCCCGAAAGGATTTCTCCTAAAACATAAGCCAGGTTTGAAATAGGAGCAGCCTGAAACTCTTCAAAAACCTTGAGGTAAAAGCGGGCTACGTTTATTTCCACGTTGATACCGAAGCCTTGGGTCATGGAGGAGGCAGCCACGAGCCCAGGAATAAGAAACTCCAGATAGGGTCTTCCTCCTACCTGAAGATTTTTTCCTAAACCAAAACCAAAGGCTATAAGGTAAAGGGTGGGGGAGACGGAAAAAGAAAGGAGCATCCGTGGCAGACGGTGCCAAATGATTAGGATTTCTCGTAGATAAACAGCCAAAAAACCTTTCATACCTTTCGTCCGGTAAAATAAACAAAGGCATCCTCAAGGTTTACGCGCCTGATGGTAACGGTTTCCGCCTTTTCGGCAAGGGTAAGGGCGAATTTTTCAGCTTCTTCTCGATTTGGAAAATACTTTGTTTCAAGACCTTTCTCTCGGACTACATCTACTGCGAATTCCCCTAGGCGAGCTATTAAAGCCTGGGGTGTATCTTCAGTGATGAACCGACCTTCGTCAAGAAAGGCCACTCGATCTGCTAGAAATTCAGCCTCTTCAATGTAATGAGTGGTCAGAAGAATGGTGGTTCCCTGTTGTTGGATACGCTTTATTAGTCCCCAAAGCCTGCGTCTGATGTGAGGGTCAAGGCCTACCGTAGGTTCATCTAAAAAAAGAATACGTGGTCGGTGAAGGAGGGCCCGGATAATTAAAAGTCTTCGCCGCATCCCTCCAGAGAGAGTGCGTACTTTGTGGTTTTTACGTTCCAATAGTTCGGCAAAACGTAAGAGTTGCCGGCCTTGTTGAGAGATTTCGTTTTTTGAAAGCCCAAAGAGGAGCCCATGAATGAGTAGATTTTCAAACACTGTGAGTTCTAGGTCGAGATTGATAGTCTGGGGCACAAGGCCGGCCATCTTTTTGGCTGCTACTGGCCTTTGAAAGACATCTACTCCGTAAAAATAGGCCTTTCCCGCTGTAGGACGGGTAAGCCCACAGAGGATACGGATGGTGGTTGTTTTTCCAGCACCATTAGGACCCAAAAGGGCGAAAAGTTCTCCCGGAGTAATCCGAAAGTTTATCCCTCGCAGGGCTTCAATTTTTCCATAACGTTTGACGAGATTTTCGACTCGGACGGCGTCCACTTTTAGCGGGCAACAAAATTTATCAAACGACCAGGAACAAAGACAACTTTTTTGATCTCTTTACCTTCGAGGTGCCTTTTTACCTTTTCACTTGCAAGAGCAAATGTCTTTATTTCGTCCTCCGAGGCCCCGGCAGGGACCTTTAGCTGATCCCGCACCTTTCCATTTACTTGAACCACGATGTTAATTACGTCTTCTTTGAGAGCTTCTTTGTCGTAGGAAGGCCAAGAGGCATTGGCAATAAGGCCTTCGTGCCCAAGAGCATGCCAGAGTTCTTCACAAAGATGGGGGGCCATAGGGGAAAGAAGGAGAAGGATCGCCTCGATCGTCTCTCGCATCACTTCCCAAAAAGGCCCGCTTTGAGAGGCCTTGTTTAAAGTTTCCAAACAAAGGTTCACGAGCTCCATAATGGCAGCGATGGCTGTATTAAAATGATAACGCTCTTCAATATCCTGGGTTACTTTTTGGATAGTTTGGTGGGTTTTACGACGTAAAGCCTTTAAGGCTTCAGGGAGCTTTTCTTGAGGGCCGCGGTAAGGATTGGCGTTCCGAAGCCTTTCAAGGTTCTCATCTACGAGGCGAAATATCCGCTGGAGAAAACGATAGGCCCCTTCAAGCCCCTGATCACTCCACTCCAGGTCTCTCTCAGGGGGTGCAGCAAAAAGAATAAAGAGCCTCACAGCATCAGCTCCATACCGGTCGATCATTTCTCCCGGATCAACTACATTACATTTACTTTTGGACATCTTTTCAAAACGTCCAACCTCTACCCGTGCGCCACAATTATCTTTGAGACAGGTGCCCTCTTTTGAGACCTCTTCAGGGTAGAGCCAGCCGTGTTTTGGACACCGGTAAGTTTCTTTGAGGACCATACCTTGGGTGAGAAGACGTTCAAAGGGTTCGTCAAGTTTAAGATAACCAAGGTCTCGTAATACCTTAGTAAAAAACCGGGCGTAAAGAAGATGAAGGATGGCGTGTTCGATACCGCCAATGTATTGATCTACCGGCAACCAATAGGCGGTTTTGTCTTTTTCAAGGGGTTCTTCTGCTTTGGGACAGGCAAAACGGGCAAAATACCAGGAAGATTCTACGAAGGTATCAAAGGTGTCGGTCTCGCGTCGTGCTAGTTCTCCGCAACGGGGGCAGGTGGTTTCCAAAAAGCTTTTAAGTTTTGGCAAGGGTGAGCGGCCATGTTCGTCTAGTTCGGCTTCCAGAGGAAGCTTTACCGGGAGATTTTCGATCTTTTCCGGTACGATACCACACTTAGGACAATAAATTATCGGGATAGGACAACCCCAATAACGTTGTCTGGAAACACCCCAGTCACGGAGGCGGTAGGTAACCCGCGCTCGCCCCAGGCCTTTTTCTTCTAGGTAAGCCACAATTTTCTCTTTGCCTTCTTCACTGGGAAGCCCTGTAAAAGGGCCGGAATTTACCATGATGCCAGGCCCTTCGTAGGCTGTTTCCATATTTTGGGGGTTAAGATCTTGATCTTCCGGACGGATGACTACTTTGAGCGGAAGATTGTATTTTTGGGCAAACTCGAAATCTCTCTGGTCATGAGCCGGAACGGCCATCACTGCTCCTGTTCCGTATTCCATGAGTACGAAATTGGCGGCAAATACCGGCAAGCGCTCCCCTGTTAAGGGATGTTTGGCATAGGCCTTCAAAAAAAGGCCCTTTTTTTCAGCAAGCCCCTCTTCGATTCGGCGGCGTTCACGCCTGGTTTCTTCCAGGAAAACTTCAAATTCTCGAAGAAGTTTTTCATCGCGTGCAGCAAGTTTGCGAGCCAGGGGATGTTCTGGGGAAAGGCTAATAAATGTTACCCCATATAAGGTGTCTGGCCTGGTAGTAAAGACAACAATTTCTTCTGGCAGATCCTCAAGTGGAAAGCGAATCTCCGCCCCTTTGCTTTTACCAATCCAGTTGATCTGCATGGCAAGGACCTTTTCCGGCCACTTGCCACGCAGTTTTTCGATATCACGCAAGAGTTCTTCAGCGTAAGCCGTGATTTTCAGAAACCACCCTTCCATCTCCTTTTGGATTACCTCTTCGCCACAACGCCAGCACCTTCCTTCTTCTACCTGTTCGTTGGCCAGCACGGTCTGGCAATGTTCACACCAGTTAACGGTGGTCTTTTTACGGTAGGCGAGCCCCCTTTCTAGCATCTCAATGAAAAAGCGTTGTTCGTGTTTGTAATAATCTGGGTCGCAGGTAGCAAATTCTCGCTCCCAATCATAAGAAAGTCCGAGGCGCTTTAACTGGTGGCGCATGTAAGCGATATTTTCGTAAGTCCATTTTGCAGGGTGAATACCGTGTTTTAAGGCGGCGTTTTCGGCTGGTAGGCCAAAGGCATCCCAGCCCATAGGGTGAAGGACATTTGCCCCGCGCATCTTGCGATAACGAGCAATCACGTCTCCGATGGAATAATTGCGTACGTGCCCCATGTGAATGCGGCCAGAGGGGTAAGGGAACATCTCAAGCACGTAATATTTAGGACGTTTCGTTTCTAAATCCTGAGCCCGGAAAGTACCCTGTTTTTCCCATTCCTTTTGCCACTTTTCTTCTATGGCCGCGAAATCATATTTGCGCGCCATCTTTGCGCCTCCGCTTTCTAGAGTTCCTTAATTTTTTCTACTACATACTGGCCAAATTCTGAGCATTTAACTTCTTTGGCTCCTTCTATTTGACGAGCTAAATCGTAAGTTACCACCTTGTCTTGTACAGCCCTTGAAATACCCTCCCAGATAAGATCTTTCACTTCCTTCCAGCCAAGATATTCAAACATCATAGCTCCGGAAAGAATGACAGAACTTGGATTTACCTTATCAAGACCGGCATATTTAGGGGCTGAACCATGAGTAGCTTCAAAGACCGCATAACCGTCGCCAATATTGGCGCCGGGAGCAAGCCCTAAACCTCCTACTTGGGCGGCTAAGGCGTCTGACATGTAATCTCCGTTTAGATTGGGCATAGCCAGGACATCGTATTCTGCCGGTCGTAAAAGGGCCCATTGGAACATGGCGTCGGCAATGCGATCGTTGATGAGGATTTTACCCTCCGGAAGCTTGCCCTCATATTTTTCCCAAAGTTCTTCTTCGGTAATAGTCACCCCTGCAAACTCTTCTTTGGCAAGCTCGTAACCCCAATTTCGAAAGGCACCTTCGGTATATTTCATGATATTTCCTTTGTGGACCAAGGTGACACTTCGCCGCCCATGATCCAGAGCATACTGAATGGCTTTACGCACATGGCGTCTCGTGCCAAAACGGCTGATGGGTTTAATTCCAATGCCAGAATCTTCCCGAATTTCTTTGCCAAGCTCATCACGAATAAAAGCGATGATCTTTTTGGCTTCCGGTGAGCCAGCTTCCCATTCGATACCAGCGTAAACGTCTTCGGTGTTTTCTCTAAAAACAACCATATCTACGAGCTCAGGGTGCTTGACCGGACTTGGCACCCCTGGAACCCATTTTACCGGACGCACGCAAGAGTAAAGATCAAGCACTTGGCGGATGGTAACATTTAAACTCCTAAAACCCCCTCCTACCGGGGTAGTTAAGGGCCCCTTGATGGAGACTACATATTCCCGCATGGCTTCAATGGTTTCTTCAGGCAGGTAACTTCCGGTTTCGCGAAAGGCCTTTTCTCCTGCAAGGATTTCCTTCCAGTGTACTTTACGCTTGCCACCATAGGCCTTTTCCACCGCGGCATTCCATACGGGTAAAGCCGCACGCATAATATCTGGCCCGGTGCCGTCCCCCTCAATATAAGGGATAATGGGTTCGTCAGGCACAATGAGTTTGTGATCCTCGGTGAGTCTTATCTTTTCAGCCGCCATATTTCCTCCTTTTTCCGAGATACTTCTTGTTGCGCGTCTTTTAAAACACGAATTGGTTGTGATATCAACAAGATATGCCATACCAGCAAATTCCCTCATACTGCAAACCATGCCTGGAAAGACTGGCGCGTCAGGCCATGACCTTGGCCTGCCATCCTAGTGAGGAAAATTTAAAATTGGCACTGAAGTGGTTAAAAGAGCTTTACAGCCCCGATATCCCTCCTCCCATTATTGCCTCTCATCTTCATCGTCGGGTCAAAAAATATTGTCAGAATGAAGATCCCTATGCCCCTCTTAAACAAAAAGAAATCGAAGTTGCCCGCCGGATGGCTTCACAACTTCTCTCCTTTTATCAGGGAGATCTCCAAAAACTACTCTTTTTCAGCCTTTTGGGTAATGCTATCGATTTTTTTCGTCCTCCCGAAGAGATAGAAGCCGCCTTTAAGGAAGGGCTTAAACTTGCTCGTGATGATAGCAAAGAAGTTTTAGAGCGACTTTCAAAGGCCCGGTCCTTTCTTCTCATCACCGATAACGCCGGCGAGGTCTTTTTCGATTTACCACTTCTTGCTCATTTGAAAGAAAGAGGGCTTGAGGTTTTTTACGCTGTGAAACCCAAACCTATTCAGAACGACCTTTCCCTTCCAGATCTCGAAAGGTTAGATCTCAAGATCCCGGCAAAGGTGGTTTCTACCGGGGCCGAGATGGTGGGGTTAAGTCTCCATGAGGCAGCCCCCTCTTTTAAAGAGCTCTATTTCGCGGTAGATGTTTTGGCAGCCAAGGGAATGGGGCACTTCGAGACCCTTAGCACCTCTGCTGGGCGGGAGATTATCTTTCTTCTATGTGCTAAATGTATTCCAGTAGCTAGGGCTTTAGGGGTTAATCTAAACGATTACGTGTTGATCTTAGAAAATGCGAAATAATTTTTCTTCCACTTATTATTGCGCTTTGCTCTCCACCTTCTACGTGCTTACTTTTGCCCTTTCCAATTTAGATGGTTATCTCACCTTATTTTGTCTTGAGACGGGTTTTTGTGAAGAGAAAAACCCTCTTATGCGTTGGGCCATAGGAGTTTCTCCCCAGTTCTTCTTGATTTTTAAGAGCCTTTTAGTAGGCGGCTTTGGAGGGGTTCTTATGCTTATCGGATGGCGTTTCCGTAAAAAGAGTATCCTTTTCCTCTTCGGCCTTATCTTTCTCTGTTATCTCTGGATTATTCACTATCACTTCACAAATATAAACAAGATTTAACAACATTTAAAAAGAAATTCAATTTCAACTTTTGAGAGATTTTAAAGTAAAGCATCAGAAATCCGACCTTATAAAAGAGATTAGGGATTAGGAGTCAACTATCAGGAATTGAGAGTTAGGCATGGGTCACCTCCGCGGGCAAACATTTAGAGGGATCAAAGAGCTGGTTTCGGGTGCACAGGGCGTAAATCACTCGAATAAGCTTGTTCACCACGGCTATCATGGCCTTTTTGTAGCTTCCGAAGTGCTGGTATTCTTTCACAAAATAGGCCCTAAAACCCTCTTCCCACTTCACTACCCCCACCGCCATCTGAAACAGAATGTTTCACAGGTGAGGATTGCCCTGCTTGGAAATACCCATCTCCACTTTCCATTTGCCCGATTGTTTAATGACCGGGTCGGTTCCTGCGTATTTGATGAGTTTTTTGGCACTGGCAAACCTTTTTATTTCTCCCACTTCAGCCAGAAATCTAGCGGCAAGGCTGGGAGAGATTTCCTTTATGGAAGAGAGACTTTTGAGCTGATCTCCCTGAGATTTTTCGATTTCTTCCTTAAGGAGCATTTCGAGTTTTTGGATTTTGGGTTTAAGGAAGAGGAGTTTTTCCACATAGAATTTGAGGATTTCTTCGAGTCCGGGGTGGTGGAGGCCGATGGAGTTTTGAGCCAGAGAGACCAGCTCAGAGGGCGAGAGGGAGAACTTTCGGCCTGGACCGGGAGTTTGGATGATTTCAGCGATTTTTTCTTCACCGGCTCTGGCAATGGCGTGAGCAGAGGGATAAAGGGAAAGGATGGAGAGGAAGGTTTTAGAGAAGATGGGGAGATGGTTTTCTGCTTCAGGGAAGAGGACTGCCAGAGCCTGTTTGACTTGAGTTTTAGCTTCAGCGAATTCCTGTTTGAGTTTTTCGCTTTGTCTAGCGATGAGCTTAGTTTCGGAGGGGATAGAGGAAGGAGAGAGGAGGTGGGGGTTAGCGAGGGCGAAAAGGGCCAGGATGAAGGAGTCTTTTTGGTCGGACTTGGAAGGATTGTTGGCGGAGATAAAGGCCCTGAAGCGGCAAACCACTTTTGGATTGAGGACGAAGACGTTGAGGCCTTTGGAGAGCAAGAAAGCGAAAAGAGTGATGTGGAATCTACCGGAAGATTCGAGGACTACGAGGTTAGGGGAGAATTGGGAAGCTATTTTCAGGAACTGTTCAAACCCCTCTCTGGAGATAGGAAGGGATTTGGAACGAAGGATTCCCTGATTCTGATTAAGGATGCAGAAATTGAAGGAGTTTTTAGAGACATCTACGCCGATGTAGAACATGATTTCACCTCCGGGCTGAGATGGGTGTCTCTCATTTCCATCCTCCCGGGTGGCTGGGGCTTTTGGGCCCAACCAACTTATTGGGAATTGAGGGACAGAGGGACAGACTCTCAAAGAGGCTCGATGGCCGGGATATGGAGTCCTTGTCCCTCTATAAATCTTAGCCCGGGGGTACTTATAATTTAATTTTTTGCAGGAGGTAGCTATGTTTGAAGGTGGTGCGGAAATGGAATATATTCCTCAGGCTACAGAGACGGAAAGTTTTAAGGCCAAACTGGAAGCTGAAAGAGAGGCCTTACTTTCGGCCTGGATCGCCTTCCTTGAAATCCAGAAAGAAAGGAAGGTTCCTACTCCTCCGCGCTACGCTGATGCCTTTTACGCTGCCACCAAGATCAAAAAGAAGAATAACTATATTTTGAATCTCCTTTTAGAGGGTAAAAGCATTTTTTCTTCCCTTCTGGACAAAATTCATCCCCAAATTGCAGAGAAACTGGGACTGGTGGAAGATCTTACCAGAATAACCAATTATATCCAGCGGATTGAGCAACTGGAACAAGAGCTTTCCTTTTTGAAAGAGAGTTTTTTACGAGACAAACTCACCGGGCTTTGGAATCAGAATGCTTTAGAAAAATTTTTTGACGAAGTAGTAATGCAAAACATCTTCGAAGAAGATTATCTTCTTTGTTACTTTGATCTGGACAATTTTAAGGCCATCAACGACCACTACGGCCATAAAATGGGTGATAAAGCCCTCAAAATCTTTGCAGACTTTCTTAAAAAAAATCTCAAACCCAAAGATTTTCTTTGCCGTTTGCACGGAGACGAATTTGCCGCCGTAGTGGTGGGGGTGACTATCGATAAATTCTTACCTTTTGCCGAAAGGCTCTATGAAGAGGGAGTAAAACTTAAGTTTCCCGATGGAGTAAGGGAAATCAGATTTTCTATCGGCATTACTAATGTAATTGCCTCTGATACCTTAGATAAAAGCTTAGAGAGGGCAGATTTTTCCATGTATTGGTGTAAGGAAAATAAAGGTCTAAAACCGGTACGTGTCTAAAAATTTTTGGGCTTCTTCGAGAATTTTTTCTTTTTCATGGGGTTTAAACCATTTAACTTCAGGATCCTTCCGAAACCAGGAAAGTTGTCTTTTGGCATAACGGCGGGTGTCGCGCTTCATAAGGCGAACAGCCTCTGCAAAGGGTATTTCTCCGCGTAGATAAGAGATCATATGGCGGTAGCCGATAGAGCGTAAGGGTTTAAGCTCTGGAGAATAACCTTTTGCTAAAAGTGATTTTACCTCTTCAAGGAAACCTGCTTGAAGCATCTTTTCAACCCGGGCATTAAGTCTTTGATAAAGTTCTTCGCGAGGCAAAAAGAGGCCGATTTTGAGATAAGGATAACGGCGCTTGCGAAAGGCGTGCTCTTTTGCCAGTTCCGAAAAAGTTTTTCCCGTAGAGAAATACACTTCTAAAGCCCTCAAAATACGGACCCGGTCTTGAGGAGATATTTTTTGGGCGCTTTCTGGGTCTATTTTTTCAAGCTCCCGGTAAAGAGGGAAAAGCCCTTCTTTTTCAAAACGCTTTTTTAATTTCTGGCGCACTTCTGACACGTCTCCCACCTCGAAGAGTCCGTGAAGTAAAGCCTTAAGATAAAGGCCGGTTCCACCAGCCAAAAGGGGTTGTTTGCCCCGCTTGTAAATATCTGCAATGGCTTTGTCAGCCACTTCTACAAACTTGGCAGCGTTGAATTCTTCTTCTAGTTCCAAGATTCCGAGAAGATGGTGGGGAGCCCTTGAAAGCTCTTCTGGACTTGGTTTGGCGGCTCCAATTTGGAGGTGTTTATAGACCTGAATAGAATCAAAGTTTACCACCTCTCCGTCTAATTTTTCTGCCAAAAAGCAGGCAACTTCGGTTTTCCCCACTCCGGTAGGGCCCACAATGGCGATGAGGGGGATAGATTTTTCATAGGAGGCGGCCGAGTTTTTTACGCACCTCTTCAAGGCTTATACTCCACTTAAAGGGCCGACCGTGGGGGCAACGGTCAAGCCCTTGTTTTTCGGTTTCAAGATAGAGTTTAAGGATTTCCTCTTGCGGAAGAAAGTCTCCGGCTTTTTTGGAGGCGTGGCAAGCAAGCCGTGCTAGTGCTTCTTCAACTACCCCTTTTGTGGCACCTTCTTCTAAAAAGCCTTCAAGGGCCTTTACAGCCTCAGGCCCTAGGATTGCAGGGGCAGCCCGCAGCAAGACTTCACCCGTAGCCAAAATTTCAAATTCAAAACCGAGTTTTTCAAAAAGAGAAAGATTTTCTTCAAGACGAGCAAAGGCAGAGGGAGCAAGAAAAAGGGGCTCAGGGGTAAGAAATTGCTGACGAGCAATTTCCTCCTCGGCGAGAATCTTTTTTAGCTTTTCAAAGAGCAAACGTTCCTGAGCCGCGTGAAAATCAAAAAAGACAAGCTTTTCTCCGTCTTTGAGAAGATAAAATTCTTTTCCAAAAGGCCCCAAAACTTCTACCGGCGAAAAAATATTTTTTTTCAAGAACGAGGGCTCTTTTTCAGCAACCCTTGTGAAGGTATCCCAAAAGTTTTCTGTACTTTCGGCCTGGTAGGGTAGATCTCTTTGGTCTTCTTGGCGATTTTGCAGAGTTGATCCCGGATGAAAGCGGGGCTTAAACAGAGCTTCTACGGCTTCTTTGACCAGGGAAAAAATCTTTGCTTCTTCTCGGAATCTAACTTCCCATTTGGCCGGGTGAACGTTTACATCTACTAGGTGAGGTTCCGTTTTTAAAGCCAGAAGAAGAGCTGGATATTGCCCCTTAGGGAAATAGGCCCTTAAGGCCTCGTTTACCGCTGCAGAAAGGAGGCGGTCTTTGACCAAACGATCATTTACCAAAAAGAAAAAAAAGCGAGGAGAAGGGAAGGTATAACTTGGAGGGCTAATGATGAGGCTTAAAAGATAAGGTCCATCTTTTAAAAGATCTTCGATAAAGGCCTCTTCTTTAATCTTGGTTAAAGAAGAAAGCAGCCCCTTTCTGCCTTTTGAAGCTTGATACCTAAAGGAAGGACGCCCGTTTATAGAAAACCTGAGGTTTACTTGCGAGTTTTCAAGGGCAAGAAATTTTACAATTTCAGAAACTTTAGCTGCTTCAGCACGCGGGCTTTTAAGAAAGGCCTTTCTGGCTGGTACGTTTCCAAAAAGGGCCGAAACTTCTACTACGGTGCCAGGTGCTAAGGCCTTTTCAGTAAAAGAAAGGAATTTGCCATAGCGAACTTTGATCTGGCCTCCTAAAAGGGCTTCTTTGGGGCGTGAAGAGATGGTAAGTTCTGAGACCGCTGCGATGCTCGCTAAGGCCTCCCCCCGAAAACCCCAAGTGTTTATGCGAAGAAGGTCTTCTTCGTCTTTTATTTTGCTGGTAGCATGAGGAAGATAACAAAGCTTAAGGTCTTCGGTGTCCATTCCCTGGCCATCGTCTCGTACCCTAATAAGAGAAAGCCCCCCGTCCCAAATTTCTACCTCTAAGTTTTGTGCTCCGGCATCAAAGGCGTTTTCACATAGTTCCTTTACAACCGAAGAGGGGCGCTCGATAACTTCTCCGGCAGCGATTTTGCGCGCTACTTTTTCGGGCAAAATTTTGATTTGAGGCATTCCCAAAGCCTTTTGGGATTATTAAACTCGCAATATAAAACTTTTTGGGGAAAAATGGAAATGTCTCGAAGATTTCAAGATGAATGGCGCAGTCTTTCTCTTTATGAAAAGTTTGAACAAATTGTAAGTTTTATCCTTACGGCTGTTATCGCCTGCATTATTCTCATTGCTCTAGTAAATCTCATTCGCGAGACCGCGATAATTGTGTTAGAAAAGGGCCTTGATCCTTTAAATCATAAAGTTTTCCAGAAGATTTTTGGCATGATTATGACCCTCCTTATTGCTTTGGAATTCAAACACTCCATCTTAAAGGTTACCTTGCGCAAGGAAGGGATCGTCCAAATCAAAACCGTAATCCTCATCGCCCTCTTGGCTTTGGTGCGAAAGTTTATCATTATCGATTTTAAAAGCGTGGCGCCAGCCAAATTGGCGGCTTTATCCTTTGCCGTACTGGTGTTAGGAGGGATTTATTGGCTCTTAAGAGAACAATACTTACGGTATCGCGAATGAAAAAAAACAAGTTTTGGTGGGGGATCACGATAGTTGTTTTTTCTCTTTGGGGCTGTGGTTACCAGCTGGAAGGTCATCCGAAGGCCTTTCCTGCCTCTTGGCAAAGTATTTACGTTTCCGTTTGGGAAAACCCCACCTCTGATATCAGATTTGGAGAAATTCTGGCAGAAGCTTTGCGTGAGAGGATTGAGTTGGCCGGAGACCTTAAGATAACTTCAAAAGAGGAGGCAGATCTCATTTTTCGAGGCAAAATTATCTCGGTCCAAGTAGGGGGGCTTTCTTTTGACGAATATACGCAAACCCTGGAACGCCGGGTTTCTGTGCGAGCTCAAGCAGAACTTTTAGATCGAGAAGGGCATGTTATCTGGCGTAACATAAATATTTACCGCTATGAAGATTATCCAGTAGTAAAAAAAATTACTGGTGAAGAGGTGGACCCGGGCAGAGAAATTGCCCTTGAAAAGATTAGTCGAGATCTAGCGGAAATTATCTACCATCAAATAATTTCGGCCTTTTAGGTTTAAGTTGGGAGCTCGGGAGAAAGATCACTAATGATCCACATTAATTTTTTCGGCTATTTTAAACCTTCCTGGGCTTAAATACTTAATTTGTCTGATCTAGCCTGTGATGCGGATATCAGCGTAACTATCGCCAAAAATTGGCTCTCCATTCTTTAGGCAAGCTTTCAGGTTCTTCTATCCCAGAAAACTCTTGCTTCAGGGGCTATGGCTGGCTGGGGCCTTTTTCGAGACTTTTGTCTTGGCAGAGATCCTTAAAAGTTGGTGGCACAGGCTTCGTTTTCCTGCGATTTTTTACTTTCGCAACAAAGACAAACGGGAAGTGGATTTTTTAATCAAAAAAGATCAAAAAATTATCCCATTGAAGTCAAACTCGGCGCTACTCCTAAAAAAGAGTGGCTTAAAAGTTTTGCTACTCTGAGAGTTTTGAAAGAAGAAATTGGCCCAGATTGTGTCATCTCACTGACCAATATGGTTTTTCCTTTTGATGCGAAAAACTATGCTATCCCGCGGGGATTATTTAGCCGGAAAACCTTATCTTTAACTATCCTTTCATTTAAAGTTCTAAATAATCAGACATAGCAGTCCGGCACTAGCCAAGCCGTTGAAGTTTTTAGAAAGCTTTAACATAGCAGGCCTTAATAGGCCCTGTTAAAAATAATCCGGTAAAATTAAAATTTTGGTCCACCCTGACAATTACCAGTCTTGGTTTTAACTTTTGTTTGGCTTTTTCAGTTTGCGCTTTCCTGCTCCAAGCAGTTTAGATGGGCTCAGATTGCCTTAATATTTGTTCTGTGAAAAGGGAAGGTTTTTAGTTAAAAAATTTTGAGTTGGCGACCTCCCAGACCGAAAAGGGTAGTAGCAAATAAAAAAGCGGGAGGTTGCCGTGTCCGGTAGAGAACTTTTATTGCAACTAGCAATTCTTAATGAAAATTGCCGTAAAGCTATTTTGGAGGAAGATTTCCAGCGTTTAAAAGCTCTTATGCAGCTAAAAAAGGAGATAATTCCCCTTATTAAAAAAGTTTCATTTTCCCCAGAAGATGTTTCAGATATTCAGAAAATCCTGAAGGAAGAAGAAGAGCTTGCTTCTTTAGCCTTATCAAAAAAAGAGAACCTCGAAAAACGTTTAGCAGCAAGTGTTTTCCATTAAAGGGGGTGTTAGGATGCAAGTGAAAGAGATTTCTTCTCAAATGTGGGAATCTATAAGGGAGGGCCCCACGCTTAAAGGACATATACAGGGAGAGCTTTCGCAAAGAATACCAAGGCCTGAAAAAAAGGCCGCTGAAGAAAACTTGAGCCCGCAGGAAGCTAAGGAAGTAGTCCTGACAGTGCAAGAGGAGCTTGAAAAGCTAAATGTGCGTCTGGTTTTTAACATAGACAAAGATACGAAGGAAGTGGTAGTGAAAGTCGTGGATCCAAAGACCAATGAAGTTATCCGTCAAATTCCCCCTGAAGAATTACTTGAGATTCGCAAGAGATTGGATGAAATTATGGGTATCCTTTTCGACGTCAGAGTGTAGGAGTGGCTGAAGAGAAAAATTTTATTCGTATCCTCATAGCTGAGGACGAAAGACCTTTTAGAGTTCTCCTTTTTGAGGAGCTTCAAGAAGAGAACCGTTTGGTGAAGACGGCAGCTAATGGTCTTGAGGCCTTGGAACTCCTCAAGAAGGAGGATTTTGACCTCTTGATTACTGATCTCAAGATGCCCCAGATGGGAGGAATCGAGCTCTTGAAGGAGGCCAAAAAGTTGCGGCCGGAGATTCTTGTAATTGTAATAACAGGATACGCCTCACTTGAAACTGCTATTCTTGCCCTTAAAGAGGGGGCTTATGATTATATCCGCAAACCCTTTAGTCTCGAAGAGCTCAAAGTAAGTATTAACAATGCTTGTACTCGCATTCTTTTGGAAAGAGAAAACAAACGTCTCCTTGAAGATCTGAAAAAGGCTTACCAGCGTTTGAAAGAAGCTGTTACCTCTCGTGAGGAGGCGGAGCCTCGTTCTCTCCTTGATGAATTGGAACGTTTGGCCAGGTTACGGCAAGAGGGTTTTTTAGATGAGAAGGAATTTGAAGCGATAAAGCAGATTCTTATCGAAAGGGTAAATTATGGGAGATAGTTTAAATATTCTGGTGGTAGATGATGAAGAGATTTTGCGGGAAAATCTAGCTCTTTTGCTCTCCTCTTTTAACTCTTGCCAGACTTATCATGCAGAAAACGCTTATCAAGCTCTGGAGGTAATGCAAAAATATCCGGTAGACCTTATTCTTCTGGATGTCAATATGCCAGGTCTTTCGGGAATCGATCTTTTGAAATTAATGCGTCGTGAAGGGATAAAAACCCCTGTTGTTTTAATGACAAGCTATCCTTCTCTTGAGCTAACTGTAGAAGCCCTCCGTTATGGAGCTACAGATTTTCTTATCAAACCTTTTACCTCTCAGCAGTTATATGAAGCTGTTAAACGTTTTAAAAAAAGAAAAACTTTAGAAACTGAAGAAGACTATCAAGAATTACTTCATCTCCTCAAACAAAAGACAAAAGAACAAACTTTGCTCTTTACCGTTAGCGATCGGCTTACATCGTGCAGTAATGTGATACAACTTTATAGAGAGATTATTCATCTGAGTTTAGAATTTACTAAATCTGAAGAAGGGGTTCTTTATCTCCTTGATCTTGAGAGGAAAGCCCTTGTGCCGGAGGTTTGGGAAGGTTTTTCAGAAAGGCCCGCAATCTTAAATTATGAGGATTCTAACCCCATAAGCAAAAGTGTGCGGGAATCTCTCCCCTACATCATTCCACCCTGCGAAAAAGAAAAGGCCCTTTTGGTTAATCCCTTCTTGATAAAAAGTGAAAACTTCGGGGCGCTTGTCCTTTGTCGCCGAGAATCCTTTACTAAAGATGATCTTTTTTGTACTAATCTTATTTTAGAACGTGCTGCTCCCTTAGTGGAAAACTTCATTCTTTACGAAAGCATCGTCTTAAACCTCCATGATGCTTTGCGAGCTCTCGTAAAGGCTTTGGAAGCAAAAGATTACTATACTAAAGAGCATTCGGAGCGGGTTACAAATTACGCTCTTCTTATTGCCAAAGAAATGGGGCTTTCGATGGAGAAGTTAGAGACTTTACGTTTCGCTGGTCACTTGCACGATGTGGGAAAGGTAGGAATAGCAGATGCTATTTTATTAAAACCGGGTCGCCTTACCCGTGAAGAATACGAAATCATTAAGCGTCATCCGGTAATAGGGGCAGAAATTGTGGGCCATATAGCACTTCTTCAAGAAGAAGCTCGGATTATCCGCTATCACCACGAACGATTTGATGGTAAGGGATATCCTGAAGGGTTGAAGGGAGAAGAAATTCCTCTTTTGGCCCGAATTTTGGCAGTGGCAGACACTTATGATGCTATGACAACCAGAAGACCATATCGTCCTTCTCTTTCGGCAGAGACGGCTTATCAAGAAATTATACGCTGTTCTGGTACTCAATTTGATCCGGAAATTGTAGAAGTATTTAAAGTGGTTTGGCAAGAGCAATTACAGGGGGAGGAAAATGACAATGTCTCTCGAGAATCTATCGGATCTATTGCCTAAAGCAGTATGTGGACACCTCGTTCGAGGTTTGGTGCACAACATGAGTGGGCCTTTGCAAATTCTTTCAATGCAACTTGAGCTCCTTCGTATGGGCCAAGCCAAATTAGCCGGTCTTGCCACTCCAGAACAACAAGAAATTCTTTCCCAACAAGAACAAAAGCTTTCCCAAATGGAAGCCCAGCTTATACGTCTTAAGGATATCTTGGATGCTATTACTCAGGCTACCCATGACGCCCCGGCACCATTGGATCTCAATGCCATATTAAAAAAACTTTTGGTTCTCTGGGAAGGAGATCTTCAATTCAAACACCAAGTTACCAAAGAGTTTGAAACAACTTCTGAACCCCTTTCGGTTGTGGTTCCGCCAGCTATACTTTGGCAGGGTTTCTGTGCCCTCTTTTGGGCCCTTGTTCCTGAGGCGGTTGAGGGGGGGGTTTTATTTAGGGTCCGCACTTATAGGGAGGAGGGGCATCCTGGGGTAGAGATAACCCTTGAAGGGGCAGAGCCTCTTCTTGAGAAGAGTGAATTTTTGGCTTTAGCAGAAAAGATCCTTTCACCACACGCCCGTTTTGAGGTTTTTCCGGGAAGGGTAAAAGTCGTCTTTCACAGTTCTTAGATGTTTGACCGCAAACTTCTTCTGGCTCTAGCACTTGTCCCTGGTCTTGGCCCTCTTACCATCCAAAAAATTATAAATGCTTTGGATGATCCCAAAGATATTTGGGAACTTTCTCCTGGAGATCAAAAGGCACTAGGATTAAGAAAACCTTTACCACCTTTTGAAGAAACCTTGAAAAGAGCGGAGAAAGAAATCAAGGCCCTTGAGCGTCTTGGGGCTTCGTATGTTACCTTTTGGGATGAAGATTATCCTCTCCTTCTTAAAGAAATAGCCACACCGCCCCCGGTCATCTTTTATTGTGGAAGTCTTCCCCAGGGCAGAGACCTTCTCTCCGTAGTAGGTTCTAGATCAGCTAGCAGCTATGGCCTTTCGGTAACAAAAGAATGGGTGAGTATTTTTGTGCAAAATGGGCTGGGGATTATTAGTGGGTTAGCGATGGGAGTTGATGGGGCTGCTCATCGAGCAGCTTTGAAAGGTGGAGGACTAACTTATGCAGTCTTGGGTTGTGGTTTAGACATAGATTATCCGGCGGCTCATCGGCACTTACGGCGGAAAATTTTAGCTGCCAAAGGAGGGCTTCTTACCGAATTTCCTTTGGGTACAGAGCCACGGGCAGGGAATTTTCCGGTTCGAAACCGCATTATCAGTGGTCTTTCAAAAGTGGTTTTAGTGGTAGAGGCCAGCCTTAAAAGTGGCTCTTTGATCACGGCTCGCCTAGCTGCCGAGCAAGGGCGAGAAGTATTTGCTGTCCCAGGCCCGGTTTATTCTTTGCGGAGTCAGGGGTGTCATCAGCTTATACGCGAAGGGGCAAATCTTGCCGATAAGCCCGAAGATGTTTTATCTGTTTTTGGTGTAAAGCCTAAGAGTTTTTCTCCTCCCTCAGAGTTGACACTTGGCCCAGAAGAAGCCAAAGTTTTAGAGCACTTGAGCGGAAGCCCTTTGAGTATTGATGAGATTGTTTATCTGAGTGGGCTTAGTACCGTAGAAGTGGCAAGAATCCTTACGGAACTTGAGCTTGAGGGCCTAGTTGAAAGGCTTCCTGGTAATTTTTATCGCAGGGTCAGGAGATGAAAAAAGGTCTAATCATAGTGGAATCTCCCACCAAAGTGCGCACGATCAAAAAGATCGTGGGCAAAGACTTCGAAGTCGCAGCTTCGGTAGGGCATATTAAAGATCTCCCTAAAAGTCGTCTGGGAGTAAAGATCGAGAACGGTTTCGAACCGGAATATGTCACTATTCGAGGAAAAAGAGAAGTTATTAAGAAACTCAAGTCTGCTGCTAAAAAAGCTGAAGAGATCTTTCTGGGCCCAGATCCCGATCGCGAAGGAGAGGCCATTGCTTGGCATATTGCTGAAGAGCTCAAAGATCTTCACAAACCTATAAGAAGGCTTCTGCTCTACGAACTTACCGAAAAAGGTATCAAAGAGGCCTTGGCCTCTCCGAGCGAACTTGATTGGCGCAAATTTGAGAGTCAAAAGGCCCGGCGTATTCTGGATCGTCTCGTGGGCTACAACCTTTCTCCTCTCCTTTGGGAGAAGGTGAAACGAGGGCTTTCGGCTGGTCGGGTCCAATCGGTGGCCTTACGTTTGGTTTGTGAGCGCGAAAGGGAAAGAGAGTCTTTTGAGCCGGAAGAATACTGGACAATAGAGGTTGTTTTCAAGACAGATCAAGGGTCTTTAAGGGCCAAACTTAAACGCTTTCAGGGAAAACCTGTCAAACCTAAGAGTGAAGCCGAAGCTAAGAGCTTGGTGGAGGCCCTCCAAAAGACCTCTTTTGTCGTAGCTCGGGTTGAGAAAAAAGA
>JALSPG010000111.1 GCA_026986115.1 Thermodesulfobacteriales bacterium | reverse complement strand
AACCTTCCCAAAAAGAAGAAAAAGGCCAAAGAGCCTCTGAAGAAACCAGGGAAGAAGAGGCTTCGGAGACCTCCAAAGAAGAACCCCCAGAAGAACCCCCAGAAGAACCCCAATCTGCTCCTAAAGAAGAAAAGCCCCCACCTCCTTCTGAAGAAAATGATGATCCCCTGGCTAGTATTTTAGGGGAGGAAGAAATTTCTGAAGAAGAAAGCGAAAACCTTGAAGACCAGGAAGAAGAGGAAGAACAGGAAGAAACACCCGAAGAACCTGCCCCACGAAAAGGGTTGATGGGGTTTTTGCTCATAATTCTAGCTATTTCGGTGCCACTTTTCCTTTTAGGAGCAGGGCTTGCTACCCTTTGGTATCTCTATCAACATCCTTCTTTTTCAACGTCTCAGGTTGAAGCCAAACCTTCGGCTTCATCGCAAAATCCGTCGTCCAAATCTTCTGTGTCTGCTCCCTTAGCAGTGTCTCCTATTGCCGTAGAAGATCGCAAGATTCTTTTTCTGCGAAACTTCCTAATTCCTTATCGGCGGGAGACGGGTGAATTTGTCTTTGTGAAGGCCAAAATACTCCTTTATTATGCCAACAGTAAAGAATACGAAATTGCTAAAAAAAACGAGACCATTTTGCGAGAAGAAATATATCGCCTCTTTAAGAACGCTCCTCTTTATGTTTGGGAAACTGAACGGGGAGCAGAAGTTTTACAACGTGAAATTAAGGAATATTTGACAAAAAAGAAGATAGGTGGTGTAGTACCAGTAGACCTCCAGATTACAGGTTATATTTTGAAATAATGCCAGAAGACATTCGAGCCCCTTTTAACATAGCTCCTCTCTTTTTTAGAGTCGAAGAACCTCGGGAGCGTTTGCCACGGGGTCGTCAGCCCTTTAAAGGGACTTCCAAAAAAGGCAAAAGAAAAAAATCCTCAGAAAAGCTACCCACCAAAGGACGTTTTATTGATATTCGGGTTTAAGATGTGGGATGTAAGTACTTTTTTATTGGTCCAGGCTATTTTTGATTTGCTGCTTTTTTTGATGGTCTTTGTCCTTTTTTGGCAAGTACGGCGCCTTAAAAATTTACCCCTGGATGAAATCATTAAAAGATTAGAGGAAGCTAATAAGCTCTGTGAACGTCTTTCCCAAAATCTCTCGGAGAAAAAAGAGCTCTCTGAAAGGATTATATCTGCTTTGCAAACCGGAGCCTTAGCCTGGGAAAGCTCTCGCAAAGATGCCACTTCTTTGCGTGCTAAAGTTTTGTCTTTGGCTGAAAAGGGTTTTTCCACCGCAGAAATTGCCAAAAAAACTGGCCTTCAAGAGGGTGAGGTGGTCCTCATTCTCTCGGTGGCCAAAAAGAAAATTTAAAAATGCTCACCCCAAAAATCTCAACACCAATTCTAGCACCTCGTTTTATTCCTGAGAGTTTGCTGGAACTTTTAAGACCTGGCAGGGTATTTACGGCAAAGGTTGAAACCCTGGCAGGAAGGCTTCTTACCCTGTGGGTAGGTGGTGAGAGACTTGAGGCTCTTCTTTCAGACCGAGTAAATCCCGAAATCTTAAAACCTGGCCAGAAGATAAGGCTTAAAGTAACAGATCTTGGCCCACCTCTTTTACTTTCCCTTCTTCTACCCAGTGAAAAAGAAAATCCGGAGAAGGTCTTGCCAAGACTTTTACAAAAGCTGCTTTCCCACCCAAAAAACATAAGAGAAGAACTTGTAGAAGGCGTTTCTGAAAAAAAGTCCCCCAAAAAGCCTACTCTCGAAAGGGCTTTTTTTGAACTTTTCCGAGATGAAAATTTACCTGCCAAGCAGGAGTTACGGGAAAATCTTTTACGTTTTTGGGCCGAAGGGCATTTTCTGATCCCTTTTCTTTTTGGAGAGAGGATTCTTTGGAGCTATCTTTATGAAAAGGAGTCTCAACAAAATCAGAAGGGTGGTGCGCGTTATTTCGTTTTAGAGATCTTTTTGGCAAAACTTGGTTTTCTTACGGTACATTTCAAATTTGTTGAGGAAATGCTTGAGGTTTCCCTTTGTTTTGCAAGAGAGGAAAGTTTAATTTTGGCCCGCCGCGAAGTTTCCACTCTGGAGAAGGCCCTTGTGAGTCTTGGATGGCGGGTGCTGATAAAATGTGAGATGCTAGGGATACCCCCTGGAATCCTTCTTACGAAGGAGGTCTGATGTTTTTAAAACTTTTTCGCCGTCAAAAAGGGGAAAAGTCCCTTGAGCTTGAGAGTCAACGTTCATCTTCTTGGTTTTCGAGTTCGCTTGCAGATCTTAAGAAAGCCGAGGAGCTTTTAAATGAAGATCCAGACCTGGCAGCTTTTTTGGCTTGGCAAGCAGCCAGAAAAGCCTTTAAAGCCCTTGAAAAAAAGGCCGGAAAGAGAATTTCGGAGTCTTCTTTTGTAAGACTTTTGGAGCGATTCCCAGAAGGTCAATATGCCCTCAAGCCGGTGAAAGATGCGGCCCTTTTTCTGGATCATTTTCGCCGTCTTGCTAAGCATGATGATCTTTTCCGAGAAGTCAATTTAAGCTTGGGGCCTTTAGGTAAAGAAGACGCTCGCCGGGTGATTGAAGCGGCTCGACTTTTAATCAACTTTCTCGAACACAGACTCAAATAATTTTACCCAAATGAGACTGCCGGCTTCAAGGATTTCTTGCCCTTCTGGAAGGAAGGCCAAGGCCTCACCCTCTGCCAAATAACTTAATCGGCTTTTAATAGGCAGAGGTTCAAAGGAAAGTTCTTTTCTTTCTTTTTTAACTTTTCCAAGAAATATTTGGGTCCAACCTCTTTCTCCTCGAAGTGTTCTTTTGAGTCTTACTGGAAGAGAAAGAAAAGGGGGGCTTTTGAAGCCTGCAAGTAAAAATAGTCCTGGTAGTGCCAGACTTAAAAAAGCCATCTGATTGGAAGGCGGACCCCCTGGAAGGCAGAAAACCACTTTCTTTTTAAAAAGGCCAAAAGCTACCGCTTTTCCAGGTCCTATCCGGACACGATGAAAAATTTTTTTCCATCCTGCTTCGTCTAAAATTCGAACCACCATGTCTCGAGGGCCTCGCCAAGCTCCACCACTAGTGAGAAGGGCATCAAAAGGACCCCCAAGAAATTTCTGTAAGGCCTCTTGCAGGGCCTTTTCTTCGTCTGCAACAATGAGAGTCTGATTTTCAAAGCCAAAACGCTGACACCATGCCGAAAGAGTAACAAGATTGCTTGCAAAAATTTGGCCCGGCCTCAGTTTTTGCCCTGGTGCTACGATTTCGTTGCCGGTGGCGATAATAAGGATCCTAGGACGGGGGAAGACCAAGACTTCGGATATACCACCTGCAGCCAAAAGGCCTACTTTGGTGGGAGAGAGAAGGCTCCCCCGGGAAAGAAGGAGGCTTCCGGCTGAGATATCAGTACCTTTAAAAAGGATATTTTTGCCGTGAGGGGCATCAGTCAGGGCCAGAACTATATCTTTTTCTCTTTTACTGAATTCTTCAGCCAAAACAGCTGTGGTTCCCTTTGGAAGGGGGGCTCCTGCGGTTACACGGACACAAGTGCCAGGTTCCAAAATATATTCTTTGTAACTTCCAGCGTAAATTTCGCCCCGAAGGTGTAAAGGTACAGGATTTTCTGGGCTTGCACGAGATATGTCTTCTGAGATTACGGCGTAACCATCTTTAAGAGAAACATCTCTTCCCGGGACATTTACTTTAGCATAAACATCTTCGGCAGAAACGTGATTTGTGGCTTGAACTAGGGTAATTTTGCGCGGAGAGAGGGGCTTGATTTCTTCTCTTACAAGTTTGACGGCTTCTTCAAAAGAGATCACAAATGTTATCTAGCTTCCAGATATTTTACACCTTTAGCATAAAATTTTTTCAGGGCTTTTACAAACAAGCTCAGTAAATATCCAAAATTCCGTTAACTTTGATCCCGGTTCATTTCCCTTCCTTATATTTTAGGGCTGAAGACCTAAATGAGGCCATGTTTTAAAAGGATCTCCTGGACTTTTTCTTTAAGAAGATCCGAGGGAAGGTCCCCCGGAATTTGAGAGGCATTTATAGTAGGCGGAAGGCCTTTTTCGTAGTTCTCAAGGAGGGCCAAAGCCAACTTGTCGTTTTTAAGGCGTTTTCTTAAGCGTTCCAGAAGGATTTTTCTAGGGCAAGAAAGAAAAATTACCAGATCGAAGAGTTCATCCCATCCTACCTGGAAGAGGAGAGGGATTTCAGCTACTAAGGCCGGGGAATCTTTTTCTTTTTCAAACCAGCATAGAAGTTCCTCTTTTACTAAAGGATGCAAGATATTTTCGAGTTTCTTTTTAAAGCTTTGGTCTTCGAGCATTTTTTCCATTATTTTTTGGCGATCTAGTTCTCCTGAAGGAGCGAGTATTTCCTTTCCAAAATTTTGGACGAGACGATGATAACCCTTTTGGCAGGGTCTCGAGAGCCTTTTTACTACGACATCGGCTGAGAAGGTAGGGTAACCGAGCATATGAAAGACTTTTAAAAGCGTACTTTTCCCAGCGGCTGGTGGGCCAGTAAGCGCAATTTTAAGGGGCTTTTTGGCGTAAAGCATGTAAAAGCTCCTTAAAATCTTCAGGGAGGGGGGCCTCAAAAAAAAGTTCTTCTCGGGAGCGTGGATGTTTAAATTTGAGGCGCCAGGCATGAAGCATTTGTCTCTTGGCCTTAGGGCCATGAGGCTTTGCTCCGCCGTATAGTTTATCTCCTACAATTGGGTGCCCTATGGAAGCGAGATGAACCCTAATTTGGTGAGTACGTCCTGTAAGGGGTTCTACTTCTAAAAGTGCCGCCTTCGAAAAGGCCTCTTTTAAGCGCCAAAGGGTCTTTGCTTCGCGTCCTTCTTCAGAATGGACTGCCATCTTTTTGCGATGGACAGGATGACGTCTTATAGGACGGTCGATTTTTCCGGATTTGGCCTTTGGGACACCGTGGACCAGGGCTAGGTAGATCTTTTTAACCTCTCTTTTTTGAAACAGTTCTGCCAACCTTAGATGGGAAAAATCATTTTTAGCAACTACTAAAAGACCGGAAGTATCTTTGTCGAGGCGGTGTACAATGCCAGGGCGCATTTCTCCTCCTACCCCGGAAAGGTCTTTGAGCCTGGCTAAAAGACCGTGTACCAAGGTGCCTTCTGTGTGTCCACAAGCAGGATGCACCACTATTCCTGGGGGCTTGTTAATGACAGCCAGGTCTTCGTCTTCGTAAATAATCTCGAAAGGAACTTCTTTTTCGGGTGTGAGGTCTATCTCTGTGGGAGGAGGGATAGAGACAAAAAATTTTTCTCCTCCTTTGATCCTGTATTTGGCTTTGGTAAGAGGGGCTTTTTCCAATCTTACCAGACTGGCTTCAATAAGTTTTTTGGCTTGGGAGCGAGTAAGCTCCGGGATTTTTTCGGCCAGAAAAACATCAAGCCTTTTGCCGAGATCATTTTTTTCGGGTTTCAGGGTGTAAAACCGGTTTTTTCCTTGTGCTGAAGAGATGTTGGATGCGGAGGCCTTCATCTTGAATTTATATTCGGCCACGCGCCTTATCTTTGAGGACCCGCTCGTAAGCCCAATGATAGAGGATATTTTCTATCTCCTCAGGGCTCAAGCGAGGCCCTTTTTCATAAAGACCACACGCCTTTCTTTGTCTTTCAGCCTCATAAAGGATAACGCCAGTGGCTACAGAAACATTTAGGCTTTGAACCATCCCATACATAGGTATCTTTACGATTACATCTGCCAACCTTCTTACGGTTTCAGAAATACCTTCTAATTCGTGTCCTACGATAATAACTGTAGGTTTAGTATAATCTACTTCACGGAAAGTTACCGTTTCCGGAAAAAGCCCCGTGCCCACTAATTGGAAACCTGCTTCTTTGAGTTTTTTAAGCCCGTTTTCTATGTCCTCTTCCCGGTGAAGAATAAGCCACCGGTGCGCTCCTCGGGTAATGGCTTCGTTAACAGGCAATTCGTCTTCGTGGAAATAATGGACGTGGAGAACTCCTACCGCATCGGCGGTGCGCAAGATAGCGCTTACATTATGGTAATTGACAACACGTTCCAAAAAGAGGCGCAGATCAGGTTGTCTTCGAGACAGAACTTCTTTCATGCGTGCTAGGCGCTGGGGAATCACCAAAAGCTTTTCTTCCATAATACCTTGCCTGTTTTTCTTTTTTCTCTGCCACTATATATTAGACAGCCTAAAAAGAAAGCAACGGAGTGGATATGAAACGTCGCATTTATCTCAAGAAAAAGACCTTAGCTGAGGCCCAAGAGTTAATACGCAGGGCTATTTCCTGGAAAGATTTTTTGGGTTCTGAAAGGATTCCTACCCGTCAGGCCTTGGGGCGTATTACTGCTGAAGCCCTTTATGCCAGATTTTCCGTGCCAGCCTTTAATGCGGCGGCCATGGATGGGATTGCGGTCAAGGCTGAGAAGACCTTTTCTGCCAGCGAACATTGCCCCTTGCGTCTCAAAATAGGAGAAGAGGCCTTTTATGTGAATACCGGGGATGTGCTTCCTCCGGATACGGATGCGGTGATCATGATTGAAGAAGTACATCTTCTTTCTCCCGAAGAAGTAGAGATCATGGCTCCAGCTTATCCTTGGCAACATGTCCGCAAAATAGGAGAAGATGTGGTAGAAGGAGAGCTCCTTTTTCCTCCTTTTCACCATTTAGCTGCTTGGGACCTAGGGGCGCTTTTAGCTACTGGACATCTGGAAATTCCGGTTAAGGAACGTCCCCGAGTGGCAATTATTCCTACTGGAGACGAGCTCCTTTTACCTGAAGAAGCCAAGGCCGAGCTTTTGGCCTCCGGACGGACAGTAGAATTTAACTCGACTATGATTTCAGCCCTCGTTGAGGAATGGGGAGGGTTGCCGGAAGTTTTTCCCTTGGTTCCTGATAAGCGTGAAGAGATAAAAGCGCACCTTCTTAAAGCGGCAGAAGATTTTCATCTGGTAGTGATACTTGCCGGCTCTTCTGCCGGTGCCAAAGATCATACAGCAGGTCTCATTGAAGAGCTTGGAGAGCTTCTCTTGCACGGAGTAGCCATTATGCCAGGGAAACCAGCAGTTTTTGGAATTGTAAAGGGTTGTCCAGTTTTTGGAGCTCCGGGATATCCTGTGTCGGCGGTAATAGCCTTTGAAAAACTTATGAAACCGGCCTTTGAAGCCATGTACGGAGTAAGAATCCCGGAGCACCCTCGGGTAGAGGCCTTTTGCGGCCGAAAGATCCCTTCTCGTCCAGGGACTCGCGAATTTCTCCGGGTAAAGGTGGGAGAAGTGGCCGGAAAGAGAGTTTTTATCACCCTCAAAAGAGGAGCGGGGGCCATTACAACTTTGAGTCGGGCAGATGCCCTTTGTGAAATTCCAGAGGCCTTTGAAGGCTTGGCTGCAGGAGAGAGGGTAAAACTTGAACTTTTGCGTCCAGAAAAGGATTTTTCAAAGACTGCTTTAGTGGTGGGAAGCCATGATATGGCCCTTGATATTTTGGCTGAATTTCTAAAAAAGAGAAATCCTTTGTATGAATTTTCTACTGCTCATGTAGGTAGTCTTAGTGGTATCTTGGCCGTGAGGGATAACCTGGCCCATTTAGCTGGTACGCACCTTTTTGACCCTGAAAGCGGAGAATTCAATATCCCTTATCTTGAACGTTATCTCAAAGACAAACCCGTAGTTTTGGTCCATTTTGCCTTCCGCCAACAGGGGCTCATCCTTCCTAAGGGGAACCCTGCCGGAGTAAAAGATCTTCAAGACATCGCCCAAAAAGGCCTTCGTTTTGTAAATCGTCAGCCTGGGGCCGGCACCCGAGTCCTTTTTGATTTTTATCTTCACCGGCTAGGTATAAATCCCAGAGATATTCGCGGCTATGAAAATGAGGAAACCACTCATCTGGGGGTAGCAGTGGCTGTAGCTACTGGCCGTGCTGACGTTGGACTTGGGATTTTGGCAGCGGCACGTCTCCTGGGCCTGGACTTTGTCCCCCTTTTTCGGGAACGGTATGACCTTCTCGTACGCCGGGACTTTTTCGAAGGGCCCTTTTGGCGGGAGATTGCTTCGGTGCTCGCTTCTGAAACCTTCCGGAAACGAGTGGTTGCCCTTGGCGGCTACGATGTCTCCGAAACAGGAAAGATTCTCTACGAGACTTTTTAGCCTGGGGTGTAAGAGGTCTTATTTCCTCCCCGGGTATTTTTAAAAGGAGAGAACCACAAATAAGTACCCGATGGGCTTCTTTAGGAAGAGGGGTAAAAAGACACAAATGTTTCTCTCCTATTTCTTCTAAGATGGCAAGGCCAAGGTGATTCTGACCATCGCTTACACCGAGCAGAAGTTGAGGTAGAAGCCTTCTGCTGCGTTGCCAGATAATTTTTTCTTTGGGAATAGAAATACTTCGAGCGGTAGAGAAATATTGCCGATAGGCTTCCTCGCGACGTTTACGCCTTTCAACTAAATCTTTTCGGCCTACTTCCGGGGGCACACCTACTTTTAAGATATTGAGATGACGAAAACCTGCCAAAATGGAATCGAGCTCATCCTGGCGTTCTAAGGCTACGATGAGATCAGGAGAGAGATTTTCGATCTGGAAGGTCTTAAGTGCTATTCCTGGGCCCTTGATGAGGCCTGTGGTATTTATAATGGTGATTTCTGCTTTGCTCTTTCGCGAGAGAAGTCCAGTTCCTACTACTAAAGGCAAAAGGTGCCCTACAGGGGTAACGGCACCCACAAAATAAATTTCATCCGGGGGAAGGGGCCTTGGCGAGAAAAGATCTTCTTCCCTAAGGTGTTTTAATCCGATGGTGGTGGGAGGTCCGACATCTTTCTGTCCTATGTCAGCGTCAAGAAGGGCTACAGAGACCCCTTTTTCAAGAAGAACATGAGCTAAAAGGAGACAAAAAGTGCTTTTACCAACATCTATACCTCCCAAGACTAAAATTTTCCGCGGTCTCTTGGCAACAATTCTCTCAAAAGTCTTTTCCCAGATTTCAGGAACCTTCATGATCGCTAAGCTCAAGAAGTAAACACTGAATATAACGCGGATCAGGAGGTTCTGAGGGGTCGGCATAAGCCAATTCTTCCTCCGTTCGGAAGAGGCAAAAATCCAAAAAACTGCGAAGATGATCCTCTTCCACCGGCCCCTCTTCTGCGGCTAAGCGTTTGAAATTTTCCAGAAGTTCGGAGCGGACGGTTTCTTTTACTATATTTTTCTCTCTATCAACCCCTTTAGTGAAAAATTTGGAAAGAAAAGAAGGCCAGTCTTTTACAGGGAGGGCTTCAAAGCGAAATTCTTTGCGAATAAGCCAGTTGGCAAGAGCGGTAAGGAGAAGGGTGCTCCATTTGATATCTCCGGGCTCTAAGAGATTGGTGCGCTTAAGGGCAAGTTCTGCAGTCCAGACTGGTGGAGTGCCAAAGGCCTTTTGGATGAGAGGAGCCATGTAAGCGATTTCAGCAAGCATTCGGCGAACTCTTTCAATTTCTTCAAGTTTTCTAAAGGGTCTAAATTCTTCGGCAGTGCCTATCTTTTCGGGAATAAAAAGCATGATACGGTTGGCCTCTTTAGCCATAATTCCTTTGAGATAAGAAGCATAAGGTTCATCCAGATGACGGAAAAGACGGGGATCTACCCCCGAGGCAGTGGTTATTTCGCGGGCATAACGCCTAAGGTCCACAATAAGACGCTGGGCCACGCGGAAAATATCTTCTAAAAAATAGGTTTCAAGCAGACGTTTTGCAGCTTCCAACTGGCCCCGGGAAAGATATTCCAATCCGATATTGAGATATCCTGCCACCTTATCAAATACCTTTCGGGCTTCGTCTACATCATCGATGGTGCCAATATCTACCATCAGGACTTTATTTACTAACCAAGCCAACTCTCTTTTAAGGCGATCTATTTGACGCCAGTCTGTGATCTTGGAAAGGGCCTGGGCAAATAGTTCTACTCCTTCTGTATGGATAGCAGGGAGAAAGGCCGGAGGAGGAGTCTCATCGCTTGGGGCTGGTGGAAGATAGATAGGTTCTATTTGGCGCATACGATCCGGAGAAAGGGGAGCGTAAACGTCAAGGGCCTCGTAATAATCAGGCACTCCCCAATCTGCTAGACGTGCCCGACGCCAGCGATAAGCCATCTCTTCTACCTCTGCAGGTAGTTCCCAGATGACAGATTCCATAAGATCTCGATAGCGGGCAGGGTCAAGCTCCATTAGTATTTCGATCAATCTTCTGGTTAGCGGTTCAAATTTATCCAGACGGAAACGAATAAAGTAGGTGTCATCAAGGGTATAAGGCGGAAGCCAGTCTCGGGCTTCGGTAAGATCTACTCCATCAGGGCGTTTGTAAACTTCGATCAAACGTTTCATCAAAGTTACCAGGAAGTCAAAATCTACTATTTTAAGCCAGCGTGCTACTGTATCTTCAGTGGCTTCAAAAAGAAGGGTTAACCAGGCAAGGGCTCTTTCTAGTACTAAGCGGTCCTTGCGCCAACAATCTAGATCAAAAAGAAACTGGAGCTGAGGGCCACTTGCCATAGAAAGGAGAGTAACCGCTTCTTCGGGGCTTATGGCCTTAAGAGTCCAGAAAAGTTCCTGCGGAGGTAAGGCTTTGACTAATCTTTCGGCATGAGGGGAGAGCACAATGAGACGTTCCCTTAGCTCCCAGGGAGTTTCTAGCACTAGTTCTACTTGGTCTCTGAAGGGGAGAGAGGCAAACTTTTTTTCTGCTTCTTCAGGTGGAGCTTGCAAAAGCTCACGCACATCTGGCAGTTTTCTTTCGGCCCAAAGAGGTTGGCGCTTGAGAGCCTCTTTTTCTCTGGTTTTACGATCCTTCATCTTCGATAATCCCCCGGTAGTGTTTAAGTTGTGGCAATTTTTCTGAAAAATCAACTGCAATTAAGTCAAAACGAAAATTTTCAGCAGGGTAAGGATTTTGGGTCAAGTAGGCTTCGGCAAGACGGTAAAGACGCCTCACTTTTTGGGGAGTAAGGGCCTCTTCCGGAAGGCCTTTCGCCTTATGACGACGGGCTTTTACCTCTACAAAGACAATTCGGGAGCCCTTTTTGACGATGAGGTCTATTTCGCCGAAACGTGTTCTCCAATTTCGAGCCAGGATTTCATAGCCCTTAAGGCGAAAATACCAGGCTGAAAGGTCTTCGGCGAAGCGGCCCAATTTCTTCGGCTCCTTCGGTCTCCGAAACCGGCCGAAAAGAGCGACGATGGAGAGGACAAGGGCCATGGTTTTTTAAAGCCTCAAGATGTTGTTTGGTAGCGTAACCTTTATGCCTTTCAAAGGCATATTGGGGAAATTCTCTGGCAGCTTCAGCCATAATTTTGTCTCGTGTTACTTTGGCAATGATAGAGGCGGCAGCGATAGACCGACACAAGGCATCGCCATCAATGATGGCCTTTTGAAGCCCTGCCCAAGGGGTTGTAAAACGGCCATCTATTAGGGCAAGTTGAGGCTGAGGGTTTAGATTTTGGAGGGCCTCAGCCATGGCTCGTAAGCTGGCTTTCAGAATCCCAATCTGATCGATAATATCGTTTTCGATGCGAGCCACTGCCCAAGATATCGCTTTCTTGGTAATAATTTCAAAAAGTTCTTCTCTTTTTTGTGCTGAGAGACATTTAGAATCTGCAAGCTCTGGGTGATCGAAGTCGGCCGGGAGGATAACCGCCGCTGCCACTACCGGGCCAGCCAATGCCCCCCGCCCGACCTCATCTACCCCGGCTACGAAGCGGTAAACCCTCAAAAATTGCTTTTCCCGTGCCCAACGATTGTTAGTGGTAAACAATTACCTTCTCTCCTTAATGCGTGCTGCTTTTCCTGTCCTATTACGGAGATAGTAAAGCCTTGCCCGACGAACTTTCCCTCGTTTTACAACTTCGATTTTTTCCAGTCGGGGAGAATGTAATGGAAAAGTTCTTTCAACACCTATGCCATAAGAAACTTTCCGCACGGTAAAAGTAGCTCCAGTTCCTGAGCCGCGCTTCCGGATTACCACCCCCTGGAAGATTTGGGTACGTTCTTTATCTTCTCCTTCGACAATCCGGAAATAAACCTTTACCGTGTCTCCAGGCCTGAAATCTGGCAAATCTTTCCGCAAATATTCGTTTTCGATTTCTCTAATTACCGGAAGCATGATCTTCCTCCTTTAAGCTTTTCCACCAGGGTTCACCCAGCAGGCGATCTAAAATAATAGCAGCTGCCGCGCGAACGGAAAGATGATTGTATCCGTCTTCAGCGCTTCCGTAAATAGGTTCCAGTACATATTGGCACCGGGCAAGCAATTTCGGAGCAAGCCCCCAAGCTGTGCCCAAAAGGAGCAGCACCGGCCGCCCTGTATGACAGAGCTTTCGGCCTTTTGCATAAGAGAGATTGGCAAACTCTTTTCGGGCGTCAGTGCCAATGAGAATGAGTTCATCTTCTTTAGCCTCTATTTCTTTTAAACAAACATCAAGGCTTGGTACAACCCGCAGAATTTTCAGCGCTTCTTGCCGATCAGGATTATATAACGCGCCTGTTTCTCTTTGCCAATATGTCAAAAGTTCTTCCACAAGCTCCTGCTGTTCTCGTAGAGGCTGAACTACAAAATAGCGTTTTACCCCATAAGTACGGCAGACGCGAGAGATATCATGAAGATCGAGATTGGTGACAGAAGAAGCAATGAGGCGTCCTTCTTTGTTTACCACCGGATAATGAACTAGGGCTAAATATACACAGGCTTTACTCATCTTCCTTCCAACCTAGTTTTCGCAGAAAGTCTTTATCTTCTCGGGAAAGGGGGGCCTTCTTAAGGAGGTCGGGGCGGCGTTTAAAGGTAATTTCAAGAGATTTTTGGTGTCTCCAGCGGGCGATGGCTTTATGATCTCCTGAAAGCAGAATTTCTGGAACCTTATATCCTAAAAATTCGCGCGGTCGGGTATATTGGGGATACTTGAGAAGCCCTTGACTGAAGGTTTCCTTTTCTACCGAATCCTTTTTGCCTACCACCCCCGGGACAAGTCTTGAAACGGCTTCGATGACCACCAAAGCCGCTACCTCTCCTCCAAAAACTATGTAATCACCGATGGAGATTTCGTCGTCGATAAAATGTTCTCGAATACGTTCGTCTACACCCTCGTAACGACCACAAATGAGGACGAGGTGTTTTTTTTCATAGAGTTCTTTGACAATTTCTTGAGAAAGCAAACGGCCCTGAGGGGAAAGATAGATAACATAAGGATTTCCTTCTTTTCGGAGCTTTTCTATAGCTCGGTAAAGGGGTTCAGGTTTGAAGACCATTCCTTCTCCTCCGCCAAAGGGGCGGTCATCTACCATTTTATGTTTATCAAAGGTAAAATCTCTTAAATTCAAAACATTTACGAGGATAAGCCCTTTTTCTTGGGCCTTTTTTAGGGCCCCCACTTGAAGCGGGCTTTCAAAATATTCAGGAAAGATAGTTATAACATCGAATCGCATGCCCATTGCTCAAATAGCCGAATCATGGTAAACGGCTTTAAAAATTTTCACTGATTTTTAAGATACTCAAAACGGCAAGCCAAGTGAACGAAGAAGGTCAATCTTGCTACGAATTTATCGTACCGAAAAAGGCGTTCTCTCTCTTGCGCCGCAAATAGAGCGGCATTGCTGGGTTTGTCTAAATTCTCCTACCGAAGAAGAGCTTGAATATGTCCAGAAAACCCTCAAAATTCTCCCTGAATTTTTGCGTTATCCTTTAGACGAAGAAGAGACTCCACGAGTAGAACTTGAAGAAGATCAGCTTCTTATTATTCTTCGGGTCCCTGATCCACGCCATGAAGAAGGTTACATTCGCTACGAAACAATCCCGGTAGGGATTATCCTTACAGGAGAGGCCATTGTAACTATTTGTCTCAAAGAAAACCCGGTTTTCGAAGATTTTTTGATGGTCGTTAACCGGGTGAAATATTTTTCTCTGGAGCATCCTATTCTTTTTCTTTTTCATTTTTTCTTTTGCATTGCCAATCTTTATTTGCGTTATTTGCGTTTGATTGACAAGCTCATCACAGAATATGAAGCCGAACTTTATCGCTCCATGCGCAATAAAGAGCTCTTAAAACTCCTTAATATCGAGAAGAGCCTTGTTTATTTCAATACCGCCTTGCGTGCCAACGATATTGTTTTAAGCCGTCTTCAATCTGGACGTTTTCTCCGTCTTACCGAAGAAGATTTGGAACTTCTAGAAGACGTCCAGATTGAAAATCGTCAAGCCATAGAAATGGCAAAGATCTTCAGCGACATTTTAACCGGTACCATGGACGCTTACGCCTCGGTGATTTCCAATAATCTTAATACTGTAATGAAATTCTTAACCGCGGTAACTATCGTGCTCATGTTGCCCAACCTGGTGGCCAGTATCTACGGCATGAATATCAAATTACCTCTCCAAGATTCTCCTCATGCTTTTTTTATCTTGATGAGTTTTTCTTTTGTCATTTCAGCGGTGGTAGTCCTCCTTTTTATCAAAAAAAGGCTTTTCTGAATTGCCGCTTGGGAATTCGTGTTTTAAATTCGCTTTTTATGACCCATTTAGAGGCTCTATTTCTTGGCGTTCTTCAAGGAATTACGGAATTTTTACCCATTTCCAGTTCTGGCCATTTGGTATTGGCTGAAAAATACTTGGCAATTGAAGGTGGTGGGCTGGCCTTTGATGTTTTTCTCCACCTGGGTACTTTGCTTGCGGTGTTAATCTATTTTTGGAAAGACTGGCAAAAGATGATTTTGGCAAGGGCCGATTCCCGACACCGGAAATTCCTCTTGTATTTATTTTTGGCCACCCTACCTGGAGCCTTAGCCGGCTTTTTTTTAGAAGATATAATTGCCAATCATTTTCGCAGTCCGGAGCGTGTGGCCTTTCAATTAGCCATAATGTCTCTCCCCCTTTTAGGAGCCGAAGTATTTTCTCCTAAAAAATACGATCTTGAAAAGATGAATTTGTTAAAGGCCTTGATTGTGGGTTCTGCGCAAGGGCTTGCAATTTTTCCTGGGACCTCCCGAAGTGGTATTACTATGGCTACAGGGCTTCTTTTGGGCTTTAAGCGCGAAGCAGCTGCCAAGTTTTCTTTCCTTCTGTCAGCCCCTATTATTGCAGGAGCGGGATTTTACGAAGCTTTTAAAATCTTGAAAGAAGATGTTGCTTTGAGCTTTCCTTATTTCACTGGTTTTTTGGCGGCTTTTATCTCGGGCTTATTTGTTATAGCCTGGCTTTTACGTTTTTTACGAACCCATACTTTCTATCCTTTTGTGATTTACCGCCTCTTTTTGGCTTTTTTAATATGGGGGGCTAGTTGATGAGACGTTACCTGCTGCTCTTTTTCCTTTGTGCTCTCTTCTTTTCTTATCCGGCTTTAGCCCAGAAGACACTTCCCTATTATTTGGTGGCAATGGTTTTAGTTAAACCCTTCAAGCCGGATTACTTGGCCCAAAAAGAAGTCCCTAAAGGAGTTGCTTCGGCGTTAATTATTTCTGCCGAAGAAGGCCTTTTATTAGCTCCTGCCTATTTAGTCCAAGGAGCCCACTGGATAGATATTTTTTTGGGAAACGGCAAACAGCAAGGGGCACGGCTTTTAGCAGTTGACCATCTTACAGGCCTTGCAGTTTTGTCTACCAAATCCTTTGGTAAGGCAAAGGCCCTTTTTCGTGAAAAGCTTCCTAGTACTGGAGAGAGGATTTTTCTTTTAGCCCGGCCGCGTTTTGCTCCAGTTTTACGTGAAGGGCTGGTTACTGAATCACCTGCGAGAGTTTCCCTTCAAGGGGTAACCTTGGCTAGTTTTTTTGCTGCGGATTTGCCCCTAGCTGGAATAGGATCGGCTCCGGTTTTTGACGAGGAGGGGAGAGTAGTGGGATTTGCTTTGGATCTCCCAAACCTTAGTGCCGGGCTTCAAAGTAAAATAGTCCCGGCCTACCTTATGAAACTTCTGGTAGAAAAAGCCCGACGAGAAGGACAAGTAACATGGGCGTGGCTTGGTATAGAAGGATGGGAGATCAACTCCACTTTGCAGCGAGAATTGAAACTTCCCGTTTCTTATGGACTTTTGTTGACGAAAGTTTATCCTGGCTCTCCAGCGGCTCGTGTAGGGCTTCGGGGGGGACAAAAATTGGTTTCTTTTGGGAATTTATTACTGCCTTTGGGGGGAGACGTTTTGCTTTCTTTCCAAGGAAAAAAAATCCGCTCTCAAGCCCAGCTTGAGAGATTAATTTTTTCTGCCTCTCCGGGTAAGCTAACAGAAATTAAGATTTGGCGGAAAAATAAGATCAAAACCATAAAAATATATTTAGGTAGGAGGAGTTTTTTGAGACCATGATTTCAGTACCGGAACAAGTAAAACCTCTTTATGAAAAGCTTTCTCGCAAATATAGCCTGGAAGTTGAGCCTCTCCATATTAGAGGCAAGATTATCCAAATTATAAAACCCAGCAATATAGAAGAACTTCTTCCTGATGGTTCCCCAACGACGATAGAAAACTTCCCTTTTTGGGTGAAGATTTGGGAAGCTGCCATAGTTTTGGCAGATTTTATGGCCAGCCTTAAACCTGTTACTCGCGTCTTAGAAATAGGAGCAGGTTTGGGTATTGTGGGGCTTACAGCAGCCGCTTTTGGACACGAAGAAGTGGTCATTACAGATTATGAAGAAGAATGCCTGGATTTTTTGCGTTTAAATGTTGCCTTTAACAAGCTAGAAAATGCAGTGGTAGAAAAACTAGATTGGCGAGAGCCTAAAGAACTCGGAAAATTCGATATTATTGTTGGGGCCGAAGTAGTTTTTAGTGGCCGCTATTTTGAACACCTCTATCGTCTATTCCACAAATATCTTGCTCCTGGTGGAGTAGTCTATTTAGCACATGATAAGGAACGTATGCGTACTTTGGCCCCTTTTCTTTACTTGGCTGAAAAGGAATTTGAGCAAGCAGTTAGTCAACGTAAGTTGCGCGCGGCAGATGAGACTTATGACATAGTGATTTCTCGCCTTATTCCTAGACAATATACTTTAGAAACCAGAAATTCAGCCTAGAAATTTTGCAATAAATCTCGGCAAAAATACAAAAAGAGTGTTAAATTTCCTAGAGAATATTTTTTAAAATTTCTTGCCCTGGGGTACAGAATATATAGTCTCCCTCGACTCGTTGCCATTTTCCGCTTAGACGACCCAATTTTTTGTGGTAAAAAATTGGGCGGTATTCTACAAGGTCATTTTCTCGGTCATGATAGATCACCGTTTGGGCTAAAGGTTCGCCTTTTACTACCGAAATTTTTAAGGCGGCATGATCTGTATAAGTCGTTCCGAAGCGCTGATAGCGCAACTCCACCACTGCCCTTGCTATCCCTAATTTTTGCAGCTCTTCAAGATCGGCTTCGGCTTCAATTACTCTGGGGCGTACCGGGGCGGCAAGCGTAACAGCCATGATGTCGCCCGGTGCCCATTTAGGCCTTGGGGGGTAGAGGTACCCGCCTCGGAGGCTCCACTGGACTGCATAGCGGAAGATAGGGCCTTTTTCAGGGAGCCTACCCAAACTCGCAAAGGATAGAGTGGCTGTTTGGCCATGTTCTTCTAAGTACTTGCGATCAATAGTGATCTGGTCTTCGAAAGGAGAATATCCAGGCCTTGGTACCTGGACTAGCACCGTGGCATAGTTGACCATCTTTTTGAAGATGTCATAAGCTTCATTATCAATCACAAAACGGATTTCGCGTCTCTTGAAGAAGGGATCGTCAAGATTTACCTCTGCTACTAGGCGTGGGTCATTTTTGAACTTGTTGTACCAGGTTCCTATGTTTCCGGTCATGAGATGGGAATCGTAACGAGCGCTTACCTTACGCAAATCAATTGTTACGCGGCCTCGGCGACGGATATCTTTGGCCTGCAAAATATAAGCCTGATATCTTCGGACTTTTTTGGCGGCTTTGCGCTGTTCTTCAGTGAGCTCCATTTTCTCTGGTTCGGTTTTTTCTCCCAGGGCTTCAGCCATAGTGCGTTGCATGTTAAAAAATTCTTCAAGGACAATCTTATGGAGCCCCATTTCGACTATCTCTTTATCTGCCTCAGGCATTTCATCTATTTCTATTTTTACTACTCCGTTACTACTCAAAAAGTCTATAAAATGCCGTTTTTCAGTTTCGGTGAGATAAGTGTGGTAACTGTGATTAAAAATGTTGTACCATTTGGGGTTCCAGTATCTTTTCTTTTTGACTTGCCTTCGATACATCAAATCCTGACGAATTTTGTGATATTGATCATAGTCTATGGTTACTTTGGCATGATAAGCGGGAATTTTTGTGAGATAACGCAGTTCAAACTCAACCGAGATTTGTGAAGTAGGAAGCTTAAGGCTTTTTTCTAAAAGAGTGGCTCCATAGGCGCTTAGTCTTGCAGCCACTGCCACTTTTTGGCCTTCCATGACCGGGGCTTTGCCACTGGTAACAATATGAGAGGTAAACTCTTTGTCTTCAAAGATGGCTGAAATTATGCGGAAGCTATTTCCTTCGGCAGTGCTTTCTAGGGGGACAGCCCCTTTCAGTACAGCTCCGTTTACACGAGCTTTAAACTTTTTTTCAAGTTCTTTCTTTTGTTGTGGGCTTAATCCAAACTCTACCAAAAAGTGGAGCACAGCTCCTTCAACTCCACCTTGTTCTTTACTTTTGTCTGTTACAAATTTGATAAGTGAAAATTGGGGGATACCCTTGGAATCTCGGGAAATATGGGGGCTTGTAGGGAGATAATACCAGTTGCGGGAAATAACATCGGGATCTACTGTCGCCGCTGGATAACAACGTACCACCGTGCCGTCGCTTAGAGTTATGTCCACGTGTTTTCCATAGCGAATTCCTACGGTTTCTTTTACTTCTTTTTGTGAAGGGATAACTACTTGCTTGGGGATCTCAAATTTAGGAGGGAATTTGAGTTGAAAAGTTCCCGCATAACTCAATCCAGTCACCAACAAAAATAAAAGGTTTAAAAATACTATTTTGTTCTTCATAAAGCCTCCTAAATAAACACTATTCTGGTGGGCTGAGGAAAAGATAGCCCTCTTCGAGTTTTTGCCAGTCCTGTTTTATGCGTTGGCCATCGCTATAGAACCAAGAAACTTGATATTCCAGCACGGCTTTAGGATCCAAAAACAGAGTGAATTCGCTAAGTGATTCACCATCTGAAGCCTTGAGAACCGTAAGTCTCCTGAGAACTTTTTGGCCGAAAAGTTTGTAACGTACCATGATCACTGCGGCACGTACCCCAAGGTCCTCAAAAGTGAGACGGTCAGCATCAACCGTAAGATCAAAACGCTTAAGAGGAGGGGCAAGCGTGATGATAGGAGCCTCTGTTTCTTGCCAGGGAGATTCAAACTGGTGATGGCCTTTCAAATCCCAAGAGGTTTTGTAACTGTATTTGAGCCAGGCAGCATCTTTTTGGCCAAGCCTTGCATAGCGCCAGCTTTTAGAGATTTTCCCTTGGCGAAGGTCTTCTCTGGTAAAAATGAGCTCTCCTGTGGCTTCTTCTTGTTCGGGATAGGTCTTTTTTAGCGTAACGCTGGCAAAATTGATGAGGTCTTCAAAGGCTTGCACATAATCTCCGTCTATGCGAAAAAAAATCTCTCTTTTTTGAAAGGCTGGATCAGCAAGATTAACTACCTTGAATAAACGAGGATCTTCGCGATAAGCCGCATAAAAGCCGGAGAGATTTCCAGCAGTATCGTAAGGGACCCTGATAACTGTATTCCTAGTAAGGTTAATACTAAAAACCCCACGGCTTATATCTTTGCGATTTTTTAAAACAAACTGATTGTCAGTGTAGTATTTTTGGTTGCCGGTGCTGGTAAAAAGCCGGGCAAGCCATCCCTTTTTCTGGCGCCCTTTTATTTGGCCGGCTTCAACAGCTTTTTCTTTAGTAGGGATGGCGGTAAATCCTGTGCGTTGGTCAAAAATTAACTCTGTAAGTTTTTGGCTTAAAAGATCTACCAAGCTTTGGATAGCACGGTTACCAGCATCTCCAGGCAAACGTTCCAAAATTTCTATTTTGATAACTCCGCTGCGTACCAGTTCATCGGTTATGCGTCTGATTTGGTCTCGAGTGTAATCTTCTTGAATGTTTTTAACTTTGGAGAAATGTTCATAAACCGTGCTGATATCTGCATAAATATGAGCTTTGATAGATGGCAAAGCGGCTTCATAGTAGGCCCTTATACTTACCGAAACATCAGAGGTAGGGCTTTTTAAAGAGTTCCAAAGAAGCGTGGCCCCGTGTTGGTCAAGCACTGCGGCGATAGCTGCCTGAGATCCTGGCGTTAAAGGGGCCCGACCGCTTGAAATTACATTTCTGGTAAAACCCTTATCACTCAATGTTCCTGAAATGACCTTGAAACTTCCTTCTTTAGCCTGAAGAAGGGGAAGGGGGCCTACTATTTCTGCACCAGGACGTATTTTGGCAAACTCCTTGCGTAAGTCTTCGAGTTCATCTGGCGGAAGGGTAAGGGTTACCAGCATATGCAAAAGCCCACCGCTGGTATCCCCTTGAGGATCAACGAATTTAACCATGCTAAAGGCGGGAAGCCCTTGTGGAGTCAAAGCAATGCGTGGGGCCTTTGGCAAGTAGTAATAAGTCTTGGAATTGTGGGCATCCTGAAGTAAAAGCACCCCTTTAAGCTCAATGGGCGGTGCTTCATAATTCACCAAGGCCATGACTTTGACGAGGGAGAGAAAAATGATGAGTAAGGTTAATGTTAAAGCCTTTTTCATATCGCCTCCTAGTTTTCAGGAAGTTCATCCCAGTAGATGATGTTCCCCTTTAAGGGGAAAGGTCCAGAGGCTATTTCTTTTCCTCCTTTCAGATGCCAGGAGATTAAGACTAGAGGAGGATCTCCTTGGCGCGGGACCGGAACGTTTACAATCCTGCCTGAGGCCTTTCCAGTATTTTTAAGGGTAACCTGAGTAGAAATTTCGTGCCCGTTCACTTTGGAAATAAAAGTAACTACCGCATGCCTTACGCCTTTGGCGCCAAGCCTTTCACTTTCGCCTTCGATAGTGACAGGCAAGTAGCGAAAAGGTGGAGTAATGGTAATAGCCGCTGAAGAAGACTCACGCCAATCTTCTGTTATTTCAATACCGCCTTTTAAATGCCATACCACCCGGTATTGATACTTCAACCAGGCCTCACGATTGTGGTCTTCTTTCCATCCATAACGTAGAAAAAAGGCGTTCCCCTCGGAATCAAAAAGCTCTGGGGTGATGACTACCTCGTCGGTGGATACATCTCCAAACTGATGATGTTTGCGCAGTTCAACCGTTACCGCATTTACGTAGTTTGCGAATTCGTCACTGTCTTGTCCATCGATAGTTACCAGGATATTGCGCTGTTTAAATACCGGATCATCAAGAAGAATTGCCCGAAATATGCGTTTATCATGACCGTAGCGTTGATAAAGTCCGCCGATATTGACACTCATAATCTGGTATTGGCGCTCGATACGGTAACGCTTAAGGCTATAGTAAAAGTATCCCGATTGCTTGATATGCCGCATACGATAAGCCGCAATCAGACTTATGCCCGGAGTCTTTTTCTTTTTTACTTTAGGAGTTTGCTTGGAAGGATTAGTTTTTTGTACTTGAGCGGGTTTGCCGGGTTTTTCCTTTTCTGTATTAGGTGCTGGAGGTTTGTTATTGTTCCCGCTTCCGCCACCGTTTGTGCGGTTATTTCGGTTCAGATTAGGTTGGGAGCTTGGAGTTGGCTGAGGTTTTTGATTTGGCTTATTAGGTTTATTGGGTTTGCCAGGTTTATGGGGTTTATTCGGTTTGTTCGGTTTGTTCGGTTTCTTTTTGGGTTTCCCTGGGCAACTGCAGGATAATAATACCGAGAGACAACGTTTAGGGTTTTTTCCCTTATCCATGCAACGGGCAAATCGTTTCTGGCATTTTTGTTTCGGGGTGTTTACGCAACGTAACAAATAAAGATATCGATTTTGTAATATTTGGGTCTGTTTTTTCCAATTTTTCTTTTTTTTAGCCATGCACTTATCCCAGCGCTTTACACAGTAGTCTAAGCTGTGCTTTTCAAAGCAACGGAAAAAACTTCTCGTACAGCGCGAAACGTCTTTAATAACTGCTTGCTTCTCATTTTTTGCCCACCGATTACAGCGATACTCTTCAAGAAGAGGACAGGCTCGTACCAGATTTTTGTCTTTCACTATTTGGGTACAAACCGAGGTGAGTTCAGCACAAAGATTGTCATAAGGAGTCAAAAAATCGGCCGGACTTGGAGGAGAGTAAGTTTTTTGTTGGTTTTGTTCCATTTGTTTGGCAATTTCAATAAGATCCTGGCGGAAATTATTGGTGAGAGCGTCAAAAATCGCAAAAATACTTTGAAAAACTGAGGCTACACTGGAATGAAATCCAGCATGGGCCTCCGGACACCAGGACCAGAAGGAATACCAAAAGGGATCAAGTTCAAAATATTTTTTCCAGAAAGAGACCTTGTCTAGCTTTTTGGTCTTGAGGATGAATTCTAAGGCCTTGTTAAGGTTGCTGTAACTATCTTCTTTTATCATCTGTTTTACGATGTTCTGGTCTTCAACAGGTTCAAACATCAGCTCCGTAAATTTTTGTTGTATGCTGGCGATAAGTTTTTCACTGGGGGTATCCGCACCCTTCATAATGACTTTTATGGCCCCAGTGCGCCGTAGTTCCTGAAAAAGGAGGTCTATATCAGCCCCAAACCAGAGATAACGAAAACCGGCCTGCACCCGATGATTTTGAAACACTTTGGACCAATCTATGATTACTTCTGCTTCAAAGGGTTTACGATAGCCGGCAAACTCCATTTCAAAGACAAGCGAAATATCAGAGGTATCCATCTTAAAGTTTTCCCAGAGAAGCTCAGCGCCTTCTTTAGTAAGGGAAAAAGAAACTGCTGTTTTTTGTCCTTCCATAAGCGGAGCTTTCCCTACGGCTACGGTTTTAACCCAGCGCTTATTTTCTTTGGTAAAAGCCGTAACAATGACATAAGTTCCCCGGCGGAAGGCAACTGGCCCCACGATTTTCGCCCCGGGCACTTTTGTCTGGAGGTCAGCTTCTGCCTCTTGCAGCGTATCTTTGTCTACCCCGTAAGTGGCTAAAAAATGAACAAGCCCTCCTCCTTCGGTTTCCTTCGTACCAGCCTTTTCGGCTTCTTTTAGACGGGCGTATTTCATAAAGGAAAACTGCGGGCGGCCGTTTTTTTCGGCGATCCTTGGGTTTGCTGGTACGTAATAAAAGGAAAGGGGGTCATCTAAGGCTGGATAACAATAAAGTGTGCCGCATTTTTGGACACCATCAAGATAAATCTCCTGGGCATGTAAACAGGTGGCCACAAATGAAAAACACCAGAAGATAAGGAATATGCGTTTAATCATGGGGCCTCCTCAGAAGGATTGACATTGCGATAATGGGTTATATCCAGGGCAAACTCTCCTTGTTTTTCTAACCAAGGGCCGATTTTTTGGGTGCCATCATCAAAAATTCTCATAATTCGGTAGCGATAAGGCCGCTTTAAATCGTGGGCCAGCGGAAAAATGATCTGCTGGCGAAAAGGAGTGTTTTCATCAAAACGAACCTGTTTGATCAAGGTTCTTCCGTTTACCGGAAATCCGATTTCAACAAATGTGGCGTATAGATTAGGAATGGTTTGTTCTACAAAGTCTAAGCAGAGAATATCAAGTTGGGTGTAAGCCTTGGAAAGATATGCCCCGAGCTCATGGAGTCTGAAGTTTTCTGGGTATTTTTGCCTATCCAATTTGAGAGGCAAAGTCCAAACCCAGCTCATCGTAGCTGGGACAAACTTATTTTCCTCTTGACGCACTCCGTTTGCTTTTTCTTCAATTACAAGGCTTATCAGTACTTGGTCTCTTTGAGCAGCTTCCCAGAGGAGAGCTCCTAAGTAGTCTTCAAGGGGAATAACTATTTTTTGAGGTCGCCAGCGTGTGCGCCAAGTCTTTTCATAACTCAAATCCCCTAAAAGGAGTTTGACTTTAGCCTGGCTTATGGGAAGAGAGAGGAATTTTACTGCACAATGGTACTTAGTTTTTATAAGTTGTTTTAAATTTTTACGAGCTTTCCCTGGCCAGGCCCGTTCTAAATTAAGGGTTAAGATAACTTTTTGCCAGAATTTTTCTCTATCACCTGTGGCCTGGCGGCCATGATAAGCAAAGACGTCGAGAGAAAACAAAGGCCTGTTAGAAGCGTCTTTGAGTCTTGGCGGAGGAGGAATGAGATACCATACACAATGTTGGGCCCGATCTTGATAGGCGCGTAAAGGGCCACTTTCCAAGAAGACTGAAAAGTTTGGTTCAGCCTTAGCGGAGATAGTCCAGAAACAAAAAAATAACCCCAAAATTAGAGCGCGTTTTCCGAAGACAAGACCTCCTCTAACTGCTTTTTGCCAGTAATTTGGGTGGTCAAATCAGACTTTTGCCAATCTTTTTGCCGAAACTGAGCTCCATCCTCGGTGACTAAAAAGATACGATATTCGTAAGATAAAATAGACTCATGGAGGTAGAGCAGGACCTCTTGCCTATTATTTTCTCGAGAAAATTCAAGGGTTTTGACAGTTTCTTCTCCGTTTGAAGAAAGGGCCTTTGTACGGATTTCGACCACAACTTTGTAAAGATTTAAAGATTCGAAAACATTAGGAATAACTTCCCAAACAAGTTTAGTAGTCGGAGCTAAAGATACCCCGCGGCGGACTTCCTGCTGTATTTTAGCAAGACATGTCTTACATGTGGTATCAATGCTCATATCAAACCAGACTTGTAATAAATGCTGGCCTAAGACTTTTTCAGGTGTCGGAATCTTAAGCACAACTTTTTGGTGCGGCTGCAAACGACCTTTTATCTTTCGACAGTATTTTTCTAATCTGCTACCATTCAGCCGGTAGGCACAAAGATTGTGAAGATTGATAGGGAAATAAGTAACATTTGTTATGTAGACATTTTTCTGGTGTGCAAGCCAATTTTCTAGCCCTGTTAATTTGGGACCTGCAAAATTTAGAAAGCCTATTTCAAGGGGAATAGGAAGTTCTCTATCATCAATTTTTATAATTAGCTCTCCAGCTAGACCTTCACCGGCAAGCTGGGTAAGAACTTCTTCTACTTCTTCCGGAGAAAGAAGCATTCCCAATCGAATAGGCTTTTTGAAGTGTGCCCCAACTATCACAAACAAACGTTCTTTAGGGAGCGAAACTCCCGATGCTAAGGACTCAAGGTCAACGTCAGCCCCTAGAGCGGGGAGGGCTTTTATTTTTATTTCCGTGCCAGGCGGGGGTTTTAATCCTTCGCGCAGAAAATATTTTAAAAGTTTGGTATCTCCAGGCTGAAAAGGGGCGATTAAGTCGAGATTGAGGGTTATGGAAGGTTCTCCCGGAGAAGCTTGGTAATTGTATTGGACTCCCAAGTGATAGCCTTTTTCGTCGCAAAGTAAAAGAAAGGCCCGTGGAACATAGTAAAAGACATTGGTGGCAGTTTTGTCTTGAATTATAAAATGTGGGTCAAAACCTGAAATATTGGCGAGATCTTTTAGAAGGGATTCTTCTTCTATTATGTCAGCTAAATCAAGAATGTGAGTGGGATCAGGTCCAGAGGGTTTTACGTCTTTTTGAGGTACTATGGGTCTTATATTCTTTAAAACCAGCGGTTTAAAAAGTGGTCTAAACTGAAAAGTTGTAGCTAATAAAGAGGATTTCAGAACTAACAAGAATATTATAAATCCTGTCCAAAATTTGAAAAAATTAAACACCTGGACCTCCTATTTCGTGGTGAGTCGAGGGGCTACCCAGACAGCCCAATCTTGAGCTGAAGTGTGCCAAGCATTTACGTAAAGGATAAGAGTGATTCTCTTTCCGGCATAGCGTGAAAGATCAACATCCACATGTGTATAACGATCGCAAGGTAGATAGCGCGCAAAAACTCTTATTTTTTTGTGGTTTTTATTGTCCTTTACATAAACTTTAAAGATGGCCCCGTCTGAAGCTTTGGCCCCTTTCAAAAACCCCACTACAGCCTTGAAATGAACCCCCTTGCCAAGCAATAAGGAGGGATATTCTCCGGAGATCCAGCCTCTTGCTTCCCAAGCAGGATGGGTTTCAAGAAGCTTGATAGCTTGGTTCCCGGTGGAAAGGTAGGCATTTGAAATAGGACGTACAAAGCCGCGGTGGTCGTTATCTTTACCAGGGAAAGGAAGCTCACCATAACGGCTACGCCACTTAGCTTTATGCGCGTTGGCAAAGAAATCGTATTGGGTGACAAAAATAAATGGTTTTTTAGAGGGCTTCCTTAAGGGAGGGAGAGCTTTAGCGGGAGAAATTTGCGGATTTTGTGCCAAAGGTGGTTTGATCAAGGGGGGGCTAACCTCTTCTAGGTTTTCTGGTCCCTTTTGGGTGGCAGGTTCTTCTTCGACAAGGGTTATAGCTTCTTCTTCGCCCGAGCCTTTTTTGCCTGAGGAGGCCCCCCAATCCCGAACTAGAGCGAGATAATATTCACCAAAATGATTATCCGGCTCTCCCGCTGGGTAAAAGTAGATTTTTATCTGGTCAGTCTTGACCGGAGGGCGATCAGTTGTTTCAGACTCAACGTAATAAACATTTAACTGAATAGTTCCTTGTTTTTTTGACAAGGGAACCCGATCAACAACAAAGTCAGTAGCTGGTACACCACCGCGTAAAACTTCGCCGGTGATATATATTTCTTCGGGTTTTCTGACTTTTTTAAAAGAAACTTCAAGGATTAAATGTTCAGGTTCTTCTTTAATAACCTTTACAGAAGTGACTTTACCTTGAATACCCTTTTTGAATTCTTCAACTTTTTCTTCTAAAACCTCTTTGGCTGCTCTCTCCAAAGATTCAGAAAGATCTTCCAAAATTCCTTTTTCGTTGTTTGTAGGAGAGCTTTCCATCTTTTCTTCTCCGCAGGCCAAGCCAATTGCTAAAATGAAAAAAATAGAAAAAAGGGAGGCAATTCTCTTCATCTTTTTCCTCCTAAAAGACAGGGAACTCAAGAGAGGTAGGTAGGCCCAGAGATCCTGTAAACCACCCCCCTCTTTGACAGGAGAATAAAAAATATATTTTCGGATTTCAAAGGGAAAAAGTGCGATATTTCTTTCTTTTTTGCCTTAAATCTTGTTTTCTTTTCAAGAATTAAGATATTTTACTGAAATGACATTTGGGGGAGGAAAAACAGAAAAAACATGGTTGCGGGGGCGGGATTTGAACCCGCGACCTTCGGGTTATGAGCCCGACGATTTTCGAAGAGAGGTTAAGATGGGTGTTCTAAAGGTGCCCCGCGGCTTTTCAATAAAACTTACCGACAGAAGCACTTTTGCTTTATTTTCTTTGCACACAATTCACAAGGGAGAATTGTTGTGTAAAGTGTTCCAGCATTTTTTAAGCCCATACCACCAATTTTAGCTGTTTGTAATATCGTATTTTCTTCAGCATGTAATGCTGGACAGTATTCAAACTTTAAAGTTTATCTTTAAAACCGGCATATTCATCAAGCGCGCCCTGACCAAATGAGCCATATCATGAAAATCGACTTAGATAATCGCTTAATATATCCAGGTAATCAGCAAGCATGATCTTATCATAAAGAGCCTCAGCGGGGATTTCCAGGATTCTGTAACCCTTGGCCTGGGCTTTGGCTCTTAAAAGTTTGTCTTTTTGTCGTTGAAGAGGATTTCCGTGTATACCTTCAGAGAGTCCGTCAATATAGATCAGAATTTTTCGGTCCGGATAGGCAAAATCGGCTATCGTTTTTTGGGAGCCGCCCAGAACAACCTCAAATTGTGGAACCG
>JALSPG010000110.1 GCA_026986115.1 Thermodesulfobacteriales bacterium | reverse complement strand
GAATAATTCCAAATTTCGAGAACTAAACCGTTCTCTAAAGTGATAGACTCTACAAGCTCTCCCGGCCAACGGGGTTGATGTTTTTTAGATGGAGGGAACCATTCGTAAGCCATAAATTACTCCATTATCCCTTCATTCTGTTTTTGAACCTGAAGACATAAGATATGGACTTCTCTTTGATCATAAAAAATCTTACCGATAAAAATCTCAAAAAGCCAGGCCCAATAATTTCTTTTAGCTAAAAATATTTTGGGAACATTTTTATCTATTTTTCTTTCACTTTCCCTGAGCCAAAACACAAGAGAGGCAGAGGGCAAGAAAGAGAACGGGCCTTAAGAAAAATCTCTGTAAAAGTTACAAATATTATCTTAGACTCATTCAGGAGGGCATTCAGGGGGCCTTGAGGGCCCCCCTTGAATAGTTTAGTGTTTGAAGACTCGTTGACCAGTGAAAACCATAGCTACCGGAGGGTCGGCTTCGTTGCAAGCTTCAATAGACTCCCAATCTCTTAGAGAACCTCCTGGTTGAATAATAGCAGAAATTCCCTCTTTGATAGCTACATCTACAGCATCGCGGAAGGGGAAGAAAGCGTCTGAGACCATTACTGAACCAGGAAGTCCGGCATGCGCAGCCTTAGTCTCTTCGTCTATTTCTATCTTTTGAGATTCTGGTCTCTGGCCTTTACGGATCTCAAGTTCTAACTGTTTGTAAGGGATACCATAACGGTCATAGCAGAGCAGATCCGCATATTTTACATAAGCCTTGAAAATAGCGATTTCAGTAACCCCAACCCGATCTTGCTCTCCAGTACCAATGGCCACTGTACAGAGATCTTTTACGAAAAGAACTGAATTTGAGGTCACCCCACTCTCTACTGCCCAGCCGAAAATCATATCTTCTATCTCCCGTGGAGTTGGTTCGCGTTTACAACGTATTTCGGTACCATCTGGTTTTTTGGCTACTGCCGGTTTAAGATCCTCCGGCCCCTTTATTTTATTTACCTGAGACTGCTGCACGATAATGCCACCGTCTATGAGACTCTTAAATTCGACCACCCTTTTGCCCCAGTACTCTTCAAGCTTGTCGATCCTTTTGATACGGATAATCCGTAAATTTTTGCGTTTCTTAAGAATATCAACCGCTCCCTCTTCATACTCTGGAGCCGCCACCACTTCGAAATATTCTTTGCTAATAGCCTCGGCACAGGCCTTGTCTACTGGTCTATTAAGGGCAATGGCCCCGCCAAAAGCTGCGATTCGGTCGGCTCTAAAAGCCCTGATAAAGGCTTCTTCAATATTTTCTCCGTGCGCCACTCCACAAGGATTATTGTGCTTTACAATCACACAGGCAGGTCGTTTAGAGAGATATCGTAAAACGTTCAAGGCGTTATCTACATCGGTAAGATTGGTTTTGCTGGGATGTTTGCCAAATTGTAACATGTCTTCTTCCGAAAGGCTGGATACCAGGCCCCATCCAGGAGAAATATATTCACATTCCCCAAGAACGAGATTACCTCCCACTAGCTCGTAAAGGGCTGCTTCCTGATCAGGATTTTCTCCGTAACGCAGTCCTCTCTCTTCTATAACGCCTGGTTCCACTTCAATCTTCCAAGTCCTTTTCCGATAGGTCAGAGTCTGATCACCAAAGGAAATTTTAATTTCAGGAGGAAAATGATCCCCCACGATAGTACGATACATTTTTTTAATTTCTTCACTCACGGCCCCCTCCTTGCAAGTTTTTTTGTTTACGGCTTACCCCAAAGGGGAATTTTTCTCAAACTCTATTTTCCACCAAGAACTCGTTTTATAATGGACTCATCTTTTTAAGGAGGCTTCCTTATGAATTTTGCCGAGATAAAGGATTTAGTCTTTGACTGGCAGCAAAAACGAGAAATCGACGCCGCAGAAATCTACTTTTTTCAAGAAAATGGACTCAAAATTTCCAAAAAAGACCAAAAACTTGAGACCTTTCAACCCTACCAGGAAAGTGGTCTGGCCATCAGGATCATTCAGCATGGAGCCTTAGGCTTTTCCTACACTACTTCGCTTTCCCCGGAAGACATTGAAAAGACCGCAGAAAGAGCCTTGGAAATGGCCCTTAATATGCCTGCCGAGGGAGCTTCTTTCCCTTCTCCAGGAGAATATCCGAGTCTCTCGCCGCCAGAAAGAGAGCTCCTCACCCCAGAAGAAGCTTTAGAACGTCTAGAAAAAGTCGAAAAAGAAGCTTTGTCCTTTGATAAGCGGATTAAGAGGATCCAAGAAGCCGGATTTCACGACGCCAGGGGCGAAATTTTTTTGGCCAACACTAACGGCATCGATGTTTCCTGGCGATATCGGTCTTCCTCTCTGGTTGCAGTGGTAATAGCCATGGTAGGCCAGGAAGCCCAGATGGGCTGGGAATGGCGTGCTGCTCTCTTCCCAGAAGAAGTCTATCCAGAAGAAATTGGAAAAAATGCTGCCCGCCGGGCAGTCTTACGGCTGGGAGCCAAGTCAGCCCCTTCCCGAAAACTTCCTGTTCTTTTGCCGCCTGAAATAGCTGCAGATTTTTTGGAGCTTGTTGCCGAAGCCCTTTCTGGAGACAACATTCTGAAAAAGAAATCGATTTTAGCAGACAAACTTGGCCAAAAAGTTTTCTCATCCCAGGTGACCCTTGTAGACAATGGGGTCTTAGTAGATGCCTTGGGAAGCAGGCCTTTTGATGATGAAGGCTGTCCTCAAAGTGAGACTATTTTGATCCAAGAAGGCCTTCTTGAAGGATTCCTTTTCAATTACTATTGGGGGCAGAAGGTCGGACGAAATTCCACCGGAAATGCCAGACGCCCTAATTTCAAAAATCCCCCGGAGATAGGGCTTACTAATTTTTACCTAGCCCCAGGTGAACACTCTAAAAGAGAACTTCTGGCCGCTTATCCGGAGGTATTGGAGGTTTTAGAAGTTTTGGGTATGCATACCGCCGACCCGTATTCCGGAGATTTTTCTGTAGGGATTTCTGGTCTTTTACATAAGCAAGAGGGGGCAACCCCCCTTTCAGGTATGGCCCTTTCGGGCAATATTTTTGATCTCTTCCAAAAAGTAGAAGCCCTTGGGAACGATCTTACCTTCTACGGAAAGATTGGATCTCCCAGTATTCTCATAGGGGAACTTGATCTTGCCGGAAATTAAAACTTCTGCTAACTCGCAAAAAATCCTGGAAAAGGAGGAAAGAGATGGCCGTTGAAAGGACCCTTTCTATGATCAAACCTGATGGAGTTTCTCGTAACATTATAGGAGAAGTATTAAACTTTTTTGAAAAAGGCGGGCTCAAAGTAGTAGCCATGAAGATGCTTCGTTTGACCAAAGAGCAAGCGCAAGAATTTTACATCGTCCACAAAGACAAACCTTTTTATGACGAACTTACGGATTATATGTCTTCAGGGCCTATTGTAGCCTTAGTGCTTGAGGGAGAAAATGCCATTTCCCGCTGCCGAGAAATCATGGGAGCCACAGATCCGGCAGAAGCAGCCGAAGGAACTATTCGCAAAACTTTTGCTTTAAGCAAAGGTGAAAATACTGTCCATGGTTCTGATAGTCCAGAATCTGCGGCTCGCGAAATAGCCTTCTTTTTTAGCGAGCTTGAAATTTGCCCCCGACCGTGACAGAAGAAGAGCTTCTAGAACATTTAGCCCTGGTTTTTATCCCTCATGCCCGCGAAGTAATCTGCGGGATAGGTGATGATTGTGCGGTAATAGAAACCGCAGACAGATGGCACCTCTTCACCATAGATACCATGGTGGAAGGGGTGCATTTTTCTTTCTCCTATTTTACTCCTCACGAAGTGGGACGAAAGCTAGCAGCGGTAAATTTGAGTGATATTGCTGCCATGGGAGGAAGGCCCCGCTTTGCTTTATTAAGCTTATGTATCCCTCACCTGAAAGAAGACTCTGTTAACCAGTTTTTGGAAGGAGTTAAAAGCAAACTTGAAGCCTTTGGGGCGGAATTAATCGGGGGAGATTTGAGCAGAACAGAAAACAAATGGCATTTAAGCCTCACTTTGATAGGTGAAACCGCTAAAGGCGGGGCTGTTTTCCGTTCTGGAGCTCAAGAAGGGGATTTAATTTATGTTTCCCGTCCTTTAGGAGGGGCAGCAGCGGCCCTGGAGCTGTGGCAGAAGGGAATTGAGCCCCCTGCTCCTTTGAAAAAGGCCCATCTTGACCCAGAGCCCGAAATAAAACTGGGAGAAGTACTGGCTCGCCATCAACTTGCCTCCGCTATGATTGATATTTCGGACGGGCTTCTTCTTGATCTTTTCCGTTTATGCAAAGCAAGTAAGAAGGGAGCCCTAATTTTTCCAGAAAAAGTTCCTGTAATAACCGGACTTTCAAAGCTTCCCCTCTCTCGTCCTCCTCTGGAATATGCCCTTTCAGGGGGAGAAGACTTTGCCCTACTATTTACTATTCCTTCTGGGAGAATTCGGGCTCTTAAGAACTTTTGGCCTCACAACCTCTATGAAATCGGCAAAATTATCCCTCAAGAGGGGCTTTTCTTTATGGAAAATAGTGAACCTAAACCTGTTTCCCCCAATGGTTTTGACCATTTCATAAGTTAAAATCCGGGTCTTCAAGATTCTTGACACCCCAACGACAATACCTATGGTTCTCCTTGTTTAGAAATCTCGATGCAAAGGAGGCTCTCTATGCTGATTAAGAGAGAACATGCGGAGGCCCTTTTAAAGCTTTTGGCCTTTGAAGAAGAAACAAAAAGCAAAGGAATGGATATTCTTGAGGCCGACGAGGACCTTTATGCCGAGCTTGAAATGCAGGCTTTGGTACGACAATCCGCTCCTTTAAAACGGGAACTTACTTATCTCGGAAAGGAATTTGCCCTGATACTCAAAGAGCTTATCGAAAAAGAAAACCTTCCTCCCCCAGAGGAATGGCCGGAGGGTTTTCGTTTTTTGGGGACCGAAATTATCGCCATGCTGGAGGCAGCCGGACTTTGCGGGCAAGTAGGCCCTTTAGCAATAGAAGCACTTAAAGAAAGACGTCTGGCTGCTGAGATGAAAGATCCAGAAACTGGAAAAGAATATATCGGTCTTACCGAAGCAGGTAAGCGCATCTTTAAAATTTACCAGGCCCTAGAGCCAGAACTAGAAATATCATCTACTTTGGCCCAAGAAATTCGTAAACTTCCTGCCGGACCAGCTCGTACAGCCCTTCTTACTACCGACACTCACACCAAGCACCTTTTAGAGGGTATGAGACTTCTTGCTTATAGCATACCTAGCTCCGATATTTACACTTTTACGGCTTTAGGACAGGCCGTCAAAAAAACCCTCACTTTAGGGGGATTCGGGGAAGGAGACGTCCTTACGAGCGATCTCCTTTGGGCCCTTGCGGACGTGGCTGATGGCCGTGAAGTACCAGAAGCCACTGTCGCTATTCTTCAATCTTTGGGCTACATCGATCAGGACCAAGAACTTCTACCTGCAGGCTACTGGGGGTTAGAGGTTCTACGCCTTTGGAAACGAGAAATAATTCCAGACGCCTGGACAATTGCTATCGAAGAAGAAGAGGTGGAAATCCTTCAGGCCATAGAACATCTCTGGAAAAAGGCGGAAAACAATCCCGAAGAAACGCCAACCTTTGGAAATCTACGGGCTGAAATGATTGACCGTAAAATCAAGCAATATAAAGAAATATTGGCCCGGTATGGCAGAAAGCTTGAGGAAATGCCGGAAAAATACCAACAAATTGCTGGAGAATTCGTGCTCGCAAAAGACCTTGCCCGCTGGTATGATAATAATTTTAATCTCAGATTAAGTCTTTATAGTCTTGAATCTTTCAATCTCATCCGTACCGGTGAGGATCAAAAGGGGCGGGAAGTATTTGAACTCACCGAATTTGGCAAGCAGGTATTGGCAGATCAAGAAACTCATTTGCGGGAAATCAGTTCTACCGCTGTAAAAGCTATCACCATGACTCGCAGGTCTTTTTCCGCTCCCAATATTTCGTGGGTAGAAGAGGCCCAAGAAGCTGGGCTTTTGGGTACGGGGGAACCTACACAATCAGGGTATTTTTATGCTGAACTAGCCGAAAGTATATCTCGTGTGCCACATCTTACCCGTTACGAGGCCGAAATTCTGGCCACAATTCCTTCCCGAGGGATCAGTATAGAAGAGCTCTTTGAATTAGTAGGGGAAGGGAAACGACGGCGTTTCAAGTGGGCACTTGAGAAGCTTGAGGCACGGCACCTTATAAACGTCTTACCAGATGGAAATATAATGGAAACCGAAGCCGGCGAGCTCCTGGATCGGGCGGTTTCCGGAGTGCCCCAAAATTTTGGTCACCCTATAAACCCCCTCATCTATAGAGTTCTCAAAGCTTTGGCAGAAGTGGGGACCCTTTTTGTTAAGGAGCAGAAGATCCGCATTCTTCCGCGCAATATCAAGGAAGCCCTTCGAAGGAGTAGTTTGCCCCAGGAAGTCTTTGATGAGACCCTTAAGGCTGCACGCCATGCTGGTTATGTGGGGAAAAACACCATCACCGAAGCAGGCTACCTTATTTTGCAAGCGGTAGAAAAAATGAACCCTCACGAAGAAATCAAGGTTTTTTATCAAGGAGTTTAAAATATGGAAAAATATTATCTTCTTGCTCATACCCCTCTGGCCGCGAGTCCTAAGGGGTTTCCGCGGCAAGAGGGGCGTCCTTATCTCTCCGGAGACATTCTTCGAGAATCTATTGAAGAAGCCCTTTTCTTTTACGCCCTTGGTAAGCACCCGGATTTCGCCGAAATGGTGCGGGTCTTCCTGCTGGCTGGAAAGTTTTCCCGTATTGAAAATATTAAAGACTTCCTCTTAACCCGCTTGCGAGAAAGATATCTCGAACTCCAAGAACTCGTGTTACCAAAAAAGATATTTCTTCCCGAAATCACCGTCCGACCTGTCCAAACTATAGAAGTTTCCACGGGTAAAATCCTTAAAAAAAGGGAACATCAAGTTTTTATCGGCACCACATCTTTTGAAGCCCAAATTCCAGGGGTAATAAAATACGCGGGGCTTAGTTATTGTGAAGGCTTGGCTCGGACAGAATTGAAACATTTCAGAGAGAAACTTCCTAAATTGATCCTCTTTTATGAAGATCTGACCAATCGTTTCCGAAACTTTTATATCCCTCTTCGTACGGGGTTCTGGACGGAAGACCCCTTCGGGGGCTTGTTACTAGCCTATTGGCGAGTCAAAGAAGTTCGTGAAGTAATTAGAAGACGCCTTAAAAGGGATCCTCTGCCACAAAATGTGCTCTATAGTCCCAAAGATCGAGCTACCTTTGGCTGGGTAGAAATTGCCGAAATAATCTAAAATTTTGTCATTTCCCTCCTTAAGACCTATATTTCAGTTGAGGTCAAAAAGGAGGGGAATGATGAAAGAATTGTGTCGCTTTGAAGATCCGGTAAAAAGACAGATTTTGCGTTTGGCCCTTTTTGAAGTAGAAGAAATTTTAATCCCTCCCTTTCAGAGGGATCTTTCAGAAGGACTAAAGAGAAATTTGGAACTGGCCATCGAAAAGCTGGGTTTTCTACATCCTATCATCGTTGTAGAGAATGAAAACGGTTATTATGTGGTAGATGGCCGGCACCGGCTAGAAGCCTTAAAAGAACTCGGTTATCAAGAGATTGTGGGCATCATTGCACCTAAAGAGTTGGCATTGCATATTTTAGAATTCAATACCGAAAAACCTCCAAATGTAAAGGAACGTTCTAAACAGGCTTATCGTCTGTTTCAAGAATTTCTAGCACGCGATCCTCAAACCCTTGAAGTTGATCTTTTTAGTTTTTTTAAGGCTCCAGAATTAGTTACATTTGGTTTTGTGCTAGAAGAATACGAACCCAAATTCCCAGCAAGTT
>JALSPG010000109.1 GCA_026986115.1 Thermodesulfobacteriales bacterium | reverse complement strand
ATTCGTTCGCGTGAAACCCCGAAACGCTTACCAATTTCTTCAAGGGTATATTCGCTCTCCTCCCCGATGCCAAAACGGAGTCTGATAATCTTTTCTTCCCGCGGCGAAAGGGTAGAGAGAAGATTGCGCACCTTTTCAGAAAGATCTCTGTCTTTCACTTGCTCGTAAGGAGAAGGGCTTTCTTTGTTTTCGATAAAATCTCCCAAAGTACTATCTTCGTCACCGATCGGAAGCTCAAGAGACACCGGCTCTTTGGAAGCTTCAAAAATGGCCAAAATCTTATCCTGAGGGATTCCGGTACGTTCGGAAATCTCCGCTGGCGTCGGCTCCCGGCCAAGCTCCTTCACAAGCTCGTAAAAGGCCTTAAAGAACTGACTCCGCAACTCCAAAAAGTGTACCGGAAGCCTGATAGTACGAGTCTTATCAAGGATAGCCCGGGTGATGGCCTGGCGGATCCACCAAGAGGCGTAAGTGCTGAACTTATTGCCTTTGCTGTAATCGAAACGAAAGACAGCCCGCATGAGCCCTAGATTGCCCTCCTGAATAAGATCCGCAAGCGAAAGACCCTGCCCCATATAGCGCTTCGCAATAGAAACCACCAAGCGCAAATTGGCCTTTACCATTTCGTCCTTCGCCTTCTCCACCTCTGCTGCTCTTTCCTCAATCTGCTGCAATAGCTCGGCAATAGATTCATCGTGAGGATATTTTTTGTGTATTTCGCGTACAGTCCGCAACATGATATTGAGATGGCTCTTTTTGGGCTTCAGGCCCGGATCCCGCTTTTTCCAGAGCCTAATCTGCTCACGCAAGGCTTCCATCTCGGGAAGCTGTGAAGGATGCTCCATGATAGCGTTTACAATGAACTGGAAGCCCCCACGAATAATTTTTGAGAGCTCCTCCTCCCGTTCCGGAGTCAGGAGCTCGTATTTGCCCATCTCTCGCAAATAGGCAGAAGTAACCTCTTCAGACTCTACCGCAGGCTCCGGTTCTTCTTCCTGCGCCACTACTTCTTCGATCTTTTTTTCGGGGGAACGCTCCGGCCACTCCGGATGCTCTTTTTCAAAAAGTTGCTTTTCGTCCAAGACTTCGATGTTGTTCTTGTAAAGGAAGTCGAAGATTTCCTCAATTTTTTTGGGGTCGCCGTATTCCTCCGGCAAAAGATCATTCAACATTTCGTAAGTAATGGCCCCTTCCTTGCCGGCTTCAAGCAACTTTTCCCGCAAATCTTTCCCCTTTTTCATAACATCTATCACCTACCCCTTTGGTAGTGTCATTTTGCCAAATTTTAAGCCTTAAATATTTAACACTACTTTTTCTTTTCGGCAATATTTCTTTTTGTTATAAACTAACACCTTTTAGCTTTCTTGTAAATATTCTAAATTCGAAATTTTTCGAATAAAATATTAACAGGCACTAAATACCCCGATGTGTTAATCCCAAAAAGTACGTCGATAAATGTCCCGATTATTTGCCCCTCCCTTAAGAAGGAGCACCTTCATTCCCCCCGCCCTCCCAAGCAATCTCGACAAATGTTTCCGTAATAGATAATTGCAAAATTAGAAATTAGGGCTAAAAGTCAAGGCTGTTTATGACGGATCGTGAGAAAAGAAGGCTTGAAAAGATTTTATATTACATCTTAGGTCGCCGTCCCGACGAATTTGGTCTCTTTTTAGAGGACGGATACGCAAAGTTAAAAGATCTTCTCAAGGCCTTAAACGAAACCGAAGGCTACAAAGACATTCGCCTCAAAAAACTGCGCGATTTTTTCCTCATTTTTAAGCCCGAACGTTTTGAGTTTTTAGAAGAGCAAAATCTCGTCCGGGTGCGGCAGGAATTTGCAAGCCCCGAAATCTATAAGACTTCTTTTGTAGAGGATCTTCCTTCTTTCCTTTACACTCCGGTAAAGCCGCGGGCTTGGATCAGGGTTTCAGAAGAAGGCCTTGTGGCTCAAAGAGCACTTCTTACCCCTGATGAAGAGCTTGCCACGCGTCTGGCAAAGCGAAGGGGAGCCCTGGTGATCCGGGTAGATACCCAGAAAGCCTTGGCAGAGGGGGCAATCTTTGAGCGTTATCTGGAAAAACTCTATCTTGCCTCCTGGATACCGGCCTCTGCCCTTAAAGGGCCTGTGGTTGATGAGGCGTTTAAGGCCCGTTACACCCCCAAACCCAAAGAAAAAGAACCGGAAACTCCTCTCACCATGGCTGAGACCATCTTGCCGGAAGAGCCTTTAGCCTACCGCAAGATCACCAGAGGGCGCAAAAAAGAGCCTGCTTGGAAGAAAACGCGTCGCAAGTTACGTCGCCGTTAAAGAGATGGGTTATTTGAGGAGGAAGGATGCCAGCTCCTTGCGAGGAGTTCTAGTTTTGGGAGGGGCTGCCCTTCCAAAACGCAAGAGCATAACGCAGCGATCAAGACCAAGCCTTTCAAAGCCTCTTTCCAGGTGGTGCAGGATGGCCTGATGCCGGGGGGAGAAATCAAAGAAACGCCCGGCCCGCCAGCGCAAGAGAAAAAGAGGGGCTGCTGCCAGGGGCTGGGCGGCAAGGCCTTTTTGGGCGAGCAGGAGCCAGAGTCTTTCCATAGTCTTTCCGGTTTCAAAGAACCCCCGGGGGCCAAAGTCTTCAGGGCAAAAGGCAAGCACTCCTTCAGATGACAAGGTCAGCATACGGGTGTGCGCGGCCATCGCCCGAGAAAGGCCAAGCCGAGACAAGGCCTTCATCACCGGCCAGGGCCTGGTAAGGCGCAAGATGGCCTCTCCGGCCCTCCCTGCTTCGAGGGTCTCAAGAGGCATACCGTCTTTTCGATGATCGATTTCTTCTTTGCTCCAGCGGATGGTGGCGTGTAAAAACTCGTGTAAGTCTTTCCTTTCCACGCGGATTATATCTGCAAGATAGATCAACTCTGCAAGCTCCTGAAGGGCCTCGCCTGTTAAAAGTTTCACCTCTACCGGGCCACCTTTAAAGGGTGAGAGCAGGGGCCGCAGCCCTTCAGAACCCAGATTTATTTTGTTATAAGGCTTGCGATTAGTAACCCTCTTAAAAAGGGCGCTTTCTTCTAGGGAAGTTTTAAAAGCAAAATGCTGCCCAGGCCATTTGATCTTAAGGGTACCCACTTTTGTAAGACCATCTTCGCGGGCTTCAGAGAAAATAAACTCGTGCTCAATATTTTCTTGGCCTAAGAGATATTTGAGATTTGCAACACAAGCACCAAGAGCAATGTAGGTGGCATATTGCCTAAAATTAAAAAACGAGGTGTCTACCTGGGGGTCAAAGAAGAGGTCTATTTCTTCCTCGTTTTTCACCCGAAACCGCCAGGGCTGAAGATTATCCCCTGAAGGGGCCAGAATAGCGGCCTTAAGAAGGGTTTTTAATCTTCGGGAAAGGTCTTTTCTGGTCGTCAGAAGAGGCATATCCCCAGGACGAGAAATATAAAAGCGGGTAATGGGTCTCAAAAAAGTTGGTACCGGAACACGAAAATACGAAGTACGCCTGCGGGCAGAAGGACGTTCAAGGCTCTGGTGTGTCAGAAATTGATAAGTTACCCTGGCACCGGGAATATTTATCTTTCGGGCAAGCTCATGCCATTCTTCTCTGCTCAAGGCGGCCTTTATAGAATCGCTATATTCTTTTTTCATGAGTTTGGTGTAGGGAAGCCCGAAGACGTTTACGTGGATCACTCTCTCAAAGGGAGAAACTCTTATGAGGTCTCGCACGAGCACTGCCCCGTCGGCCTTAACTACCCGCTTGATCTCTGAGAGCAAGAGATAAGGTTCGGGGAGATGATGGAGCATGTTGTGACAGTAAACACAATCAAAGGTTTCATCAGGGAAGGGAAGCCTCTTGGCATCGGCCTTCACAAAGGCAATACGAGCTAAAACCCCTTCTCTTTCCGCCTTCTCTCGGGCCACCAGAAGCATATTTTCGGAAAGATCAATCGCTACTACAAAAACATTCGGGCAGAGCTTGGCCAGCCCCACCGCCAAATGCCCTGTGCCAGCCCCTACATCTAAGAAAAGCCCCGTTTCCGGAGAAAAATTGATAATAGTCTCCAAAAAACCGTAATGAAGAATCTTGAGAGACTTCTCCACCAGGCCGTCATAGGCCCTTATTTCTTCCAAAAGACACATGCCTTCCGGCTCAAAAATGCGTTTTTGATTCAAAAAGGATTTCATGCGATATTATCACAAACTCTTGAAATCAAGCAGGCTATAATTTACCTAGATAGAATATCCTCCATTGGAACCCTTTTAAAAATTAAGATCGGCTTTTTAAAAAGAGGAAAAAAATTTTCCTCACCTTACTCCTTAGCCAAAAAAGCCGCCATTTATAGTGGGAAAAATTTTTCCCAAGAAGAGAAAATTTTTTCCACAAGTTGGTTCTTTTTAACAGAAGAAACAGAGCAAAAATTCGATATAAGAGGGAAAATTTGGAATAAATTCCATCTTTGTGGTTGGCACTTTTTTTGCAATAAAATATAAAAAAGTTCGTTTGAAAAGGGGGGTAGATAAATGTACTGAATTTAAAAAATGAGTATCAAGCAACATTTTTAAAAATTTTAGAATAAAATTTTAAGGAGGTTAAAAATGAAGAAAGGAGTTGTTTTTGTTTTGCTTTTATTGTTTTTGTTAGGCACAGCTTTACAAAATGTATGGGCCCAGAAAATCTATTATGATCTTTCAGCTGTGGGCATAAGTGGCAACGATGACAATGTAACCGGCCTCCATGATCAGTGGGGTGTATATGCCAGATCGGAAAATATTGTAAATATAGGAAATGATGGTTTTACAAGCGGGGACACTTTTACTAATATAGGTATGCTCAAGGTAAGTTCATTGCTAGATTTCATAGGAGGCTCCATTTCAGATGATGAAGGATTAAATACTAATTATGAAATAACAGCTGCCTGGACAGACCTTACCGGTGTAGTTACCGCCAAAAATGTTGTTAGTAATGCCCCTTTAACAGAATATGTTACATTTTCCTATGATAGTGGTACAGTTATTACCTTCTATATTGATGATTCTCCCGACTTTGATACCTCTTTTAATTTTAATGATGGTTTCACTAACTTTAGCACTGCTACTGATGGAATTCCTATTTTAGACGTAATAATTGAGGGTGGTACCGGGTCCATACTGCAGACAGATACTAATGATGATGGTCTTGTGGATTATGTAATAACTGCTTCCGCCACATTGCACGGTAGGGTTACTCATGTATACCAAAATGATTTCATCTTTTTTGAGGATTTCGGAGATTTTTATGAGCTTATTGATAGAGAAATTATCTTAGCCTTTACTGACTGGAATGCAGATAATTTTGAATATAATTTTGACGACTTTCCTCCCAATGTAAGAACCATTGCGGATCACAATGGTAGTTTAGACTTTGCAGTTCCTGAACCAGCTACAATTATATTAGTTGGCAGTGGTCTCTTACTGTTAGGATTCTCCTTACGTAAGAGACGAGATAGTTAACTTAACTTGCAACCCCATAAAGAGAGCCAGCCCTATGCTGGCTCTCTTTAATAATTTTTTGAAGTCTATCTAAAGTAGATTTATGCTTTCTCCAAAAGATTGCTTTTTTTATCCAAGTAATACCTGTGTACCGTTGAATTTTCCTTAAAAGGATAAATAGTCTCCAAATTGGTTGATTAGGAGCAAATATTCGCAACAACCCTGTACCAATTTTTAGAACAATTAGTGGAGTCTTTTCGTCTTCGTCATACATAAAAAAGTTATCATAATGGAAAGACATCCATTTAGTATAAACTTTAATTTCTTGCAGACCAATATCTTCGGGTTCAAAGTTAACAGGATAGAGAAAGTTGCCTTTTCTTTTTTTTACTAATTTTGCCACAGGAGCATTATTATATACTCTAATACCAATTCCTATATTTATAAGATCCCAGTTAGAGGCTGCCTTAGTTATAGTATCAAAGGTTTCTTTCAAAGTAAAAATGCTTTCCTGTGGTGCTCCCAATAGCAAATACCATGTAGTAGGAATTTTGTATTTTCTTAGAAGTTGACCTGCCTTCAAAACTTCCTTTTTCCCAAAATTCTTTCTTAAGCTTTTTAATGTTGTATTGCTTCCTGACTCAGCACCTAAATCTACATCCATGAACCCCGTTTTTTGCATTAACTCTATCAACTCTTCATCTACTGAACCTGGATTTAGACCCATTGTCCTTAATCTTAAATTAAGTTTTCTGCTTAAAATTTCTTTTAGAATTGCTTTTGCATGATATAGAGGAACATTAAAAGTGCTATCAGTAAACTCTACATGGTTTATCCCCGTTTTTTTTACTAAGTATTCTATTTCATCTACCACTCTTTTAGGACTCTTGAAACGGTAACATTTACCCTCTATTTTGTTATAAGTGCAATATATGCAAGATAATGGGCATCCTCTTTTTGTCTGTATCTGTAGGGGAGAATTATATTTTCGATACTCTTTCAAATCTATGTACCGCGATGGATCAACAATTGGAATATCATCTAGATTTTCAATACGCCAGGGTGGATTATCTACTATAACTTTACCGTTTTTAAAGATTACTAACCCTTTTATTTGTGCAACTTTCCTATCATCATTTTTTAAATATCTTTCTACAAATTGTAAAAAACTTAATTCTCCATCACCCCTTATAGCAAAATTTAAGCCTAGATATTGTAATATCTCTACCGGATTTATACTAACAGCAGGACCTCCAATTACTATTGGACCCTGAAAATATTTTTTTAAGGGTTCAATAACTTCCTTCTTAACATCTTCTAATAAAAAGTAAGTATTATATCCAGCTCCATTATCAATATTACGAATGCTTACTCCTACAATATCCGGCCTAAAGTTTTTAATAGTCTTACTGATATCTTTTTCTGGATTTTTAGAAAAACATAAATCTAACACTTCTACAACGTGACCTGCTTTTTCACTTACAGATGCTATATGACATAATCCAAAAGGGATTACAGGCCAGGGTTGCTTAAATTGATTAGAATTGATAAGTAAAATTCTTTTTTTCATCAAAACACCTCTTTGAAAGAGATTTTAAGTCTGCATACTAAGCTCGTTTCCATTTTTGGAATTATTTTCCTACATGAATATTTCGACATCAAAAAGATTATTCTAAAATTTTAGGACAAAAACAAAATACGATACCTTTGCAAAATTGTCGAAGTTAGCGTTTAAAATGTAACTGCTAAGCAACCGTTCCCATTTTTTGGAATTCCGCCATCCTGAACCGAACTTCTTCCTTTTCTGTCATTGTATGGTTAACAAAAGAGGGTATTTTCAGAAAGAGGTTGGTAGGGAGGGATTGGCTGGTTTGCCATGGAACGTTTGCCCGTGGCAAACTGTTCGATCAGGAGACTAACCGTCCTTCCCTATGTTCGAACAGTATCCGGGACGTTTCCTTTTGTGGAAACCGTCCGTATACAAGGTTAAACCGCGAAGGTCTCCCTACCAACATTGCTTATTATAACACTTATTGTCCAAAGGAGAAATCACTATGAGGGACTATTCCTTCCTTGGGGTTGATGTTGCCAAAGACATTTTGGTGGTATATGACGGCTAAAGAGTCTATAAGTTTCCAAATGAGAGGTATCTTACGGCTTTCCAGAACAAGTTTTTCAGAAAAAAGACGCTAAAGACAAAGTTATCATAATTTATGAGCCCACAGGTCCTTATTCTGCGTTTTTAGAGGAATTTTGTGCCATAAAGCAGATAAAAGTGGTAGCCCTCAATCGGTCGGAAGCTACCCGGAGCTTGGCAAAGAGGGATCTCACTTTGCTAGGCTTTTGTGGGGAGCTTGGCCTTAAGGTTTCGCTGGAGGTGGAGGAGACAGAGCTGGTGCTGGGCGTAGGGGAAGAGTTGTTTTATGACCTCGGTTAGTCCCCGGAAATCATCGGTTACGAAAAGGAGAGGCTTTTTGAGACCTCGATTTATGAGGTCCTGAA
>JALSPG010000108.1 GCA_026986115.1 Thermodesulfobacteriales bacterium | reverse complement strand
AAAAAGGGGTGCACCATGGCGGAAAAATCTGATTGGAAAGACACGCTTAACCTTCCTCAAACAGAGTTCCCGATGAAGGCCAATCTAGCCAAGAGAGAGCCAGAATTTTTGAAATATTGGGATGAAATCTCACTTTATCAGAAAATGTTAGAACATCGGAAAGGGGCTCCCCTTTTTGTGCTCCACGATGGCCCCCCTTATGCCAACGGCCATATTCACATGGGAACAGCCCTCAACAAAGTACTCAAGGACTTTATCATCAAGAGCCGTCGCATGGCGGGCTATAATTGCCCATACGTTCCCGGCTGGGATTGTCATGGCCTACCTATTGAACTCAACGTCGAAAAGGAACTCAAAGTCAAGCGTGGCGAACTTCCAAAACTTACCATTCGTAAGCACTGTCGCGAATATGCCAGACGTTGGATTGATATCCAGAAAGAAGAATTCAAGCGCCTAGGGGTTATCGGAGATTGGCAAAATCCCTATCTCACTATGGATTATGATTATGAGGCCACCATTGCTCGGGAATTTGTGCGCTTTTTAAGTGAAGGCTATGTGTACCGGCGTAAAAAACCTGTTTACTGGTGTATTCATTGCGTTACTGCCCTGGCCGAAGCAGAAGTGGAATATGAAAAACACCGCTCACCATCTATTTATGTAAAATTTCCCTTAAAAGGGGATGCTCTCTCTGTTTTACCCCCAGAAGCCCAAAAATATCCAGTCTTTGTGGTAATTTGGACCACCACTCCTTGGACCCTACCTGCCAATCTGGCCATCGCCTTTCATCCAGAATTTGATTATGTGGTGGTAGAAATTAAGGGAGAGGCCCTCCTCCTTGCAGAGGGAAGACTTTCGGCTCTAGTAGCAGAACTCGGGCTTGAGAAGGTTCCTCCTATTATTTGCCGTTTAAACCCCAAGGATCTTGAAGGCAAACACGCTGCCCATCCTTTTCTGGCTCGGGATTCTCTTTTGGTCCTGGCCGACTACGTAACCCTTGAGTCCGGAACCGGCTGTGTACACATTGCCCCAGGACACGGTGAAGAAGACTACGAAACAGGACTCCGTTACGGGCTAGAGGTTTATTCTCCGGTGGATGCTGAAGGTCGATTTGAGAAAGAACTTCCTGAAATTGGAGGAGAAAACATCTACCAGGCCAATAAAAAGATTATTTCTCTCCTTCAAGAAAAAGGGCTCTTGCTTCACGTCTCAGAAATTGAGCACAGCTATCCTCACTGCTGGCGCTGCAAAAAACCTGTTATCTTCCGGGCTACGGAGCAATGGTTCATCTCTATGGAAGCCCACGATTTACGTAAAAGAGCCCTCAAATGGATCGAAAAAGTCCGCTGGATACCGCCCTGGGGAAAAGAGCGTATTCGAAGCATGGTAGAAAGGAGGCCAGATTGGTGCCTTTCAAGACAAAGGGCCTGGGGGGTCCCTTTGGTAGTCTTCGTTTGCCAAAACTGCGGCGAAATTCTCAAGGAAGAACGTTTTTATGAAAAAGCCTTAAAACTTTTTGAAAAATACGGGGCAGACATTTGGTTTGAAAAAGAAGCCCCTGAACTTCTACCGGAGGGGACCACTTGTCCCCGCTGTGGAGGCAATTCTTTTCGCAAAGAAGAAGATATTCTCGATGTCTGGTTTGATTCTGGTGTCTCCTTTGCTGCGGTTTTGGAAAAGCGGCCAGAACTCAAATTCCCAGCCGAACTTTATTTAGAGGGCTCTGACCAGCACCGGGGTTGGTTCCAAAGTTCGCTTCTTTGTGCCGTAGGAACTAGGGGGCGTGCTCCCTACGAAGCTGTTTTAACTCACGGCTTTGTAGTAGATGGTAAAGGACGCAAGATGTCAAAGTCTCTCGGCAATGTCATTCCACCAGAGA
>JALSPG010000107.1 GCA_026986115.1 Thermodesulfobacteriales bacterium | reverse complement strand
AATTTTATGTGAAGAGAAATGCCAAATTTACCTATACTATGATCCACGAATGGGGAGAAAACGTCCATGTACGTCCACGGACGGGGATTTGGGTAGAAGAAGGTGGTGTAATCATTTCGAATTATATCTCTTTAGACAAAGTTGGCTCCGTACAATCTTTTCCTACCTGTCGTCTTAAAGGACGTGGAGCAGTAGGACAATTCAATTCTATTATTGCAGCCCCTGAAGGTGCTTTTTTAGACTTGGGAAATCGTGTCATTTTGGAGGCTCCGGAAACGCGGGCTGAAATCATCTCTCGTACTGTTTGTTATGGCGGGGAAACAATCGCCCGCGGGCATCTTATCGGAAAGGCTCCTGAAATTAAAGCCCATCTAGAATGTCAAGGGCTTATGCTTTCTGACAAGGGCTACATTGTTGCCATTCCAGAGCTAGAGGCTCACGTGGCCAATGTGGATATGTCTCATGAGGCTGCCGTAGGGAAAATTGCCCGAGAAGAGATCGAATACCTTATGGCCCGGGGTCTTAATGAAGAAGAAGCCACAAGCCTTGTGGTGCGGGGCTTTCTTAATGTCCGCATCGAAGGACTTCCCCCAGAGCTTCAAGAGCGTATCGATAAGGCCATCGAAGAATCCCGCAAAGGAATGTAAGGAGGGGGCATGTTCCGCCCCCCCTTTCAAATCTCCAGCTCTCATTTATAAGGAATATTCTTGTTAAGAATCCGAAAGTAATTTCTTTTTGGTTTTTTTGTGTTTTCTTGACTTTTTTTAGGAAAGTAAAGATGCTTGGCAAAAGCAAGCAATTTTGCTAAAAAGCTTGCCCAGCTAAGTTTTAAAATATTTCAAATTTTAAGATTTATTAAATCTAATCTTTAGAAAAATTTATATGGGAGGTGATTTTAGTCTCTTTATCTTAAGTTTTTTAAATTTTTTCTTCTTTTCGGCTTTTAGCTAAAAAATTTAAAAAAATTTAGTTAAAGGAGGGCGAGATGGCGTCACATGTGATTTGGCTTTTTGTTTTTGTGGGTCTCTACTGGATTTATTGTATTTTTTGGGGGGTTAAGGGGGCCCGTATTGCCAAAACTGCTTCTGATTATTTTATTGCTGGGCGTCAAATTCCGCTCTGGGTCTTTGTTTTGGCAGCAACAGCGACTTCTTTTTCTGGTTGGACTTTCATTGGGCATCCCGGTCTTATTTACCGTGATGGTTTACAGTACGCCTTTGCATCTTTTTATGCCATTACTATTCCCTTCACCGGCGTAATTTTTCTCAAACGTCAGTGGATGCTTGGCAAACGGTTTGGTTACGTTACCCCTGGTGAAATGTTCTCCCATTATTATCAATCCAACATTATTCGTCTCTTGGTAGTTTTGGTGGCTCTAATATTTTCTATTCCTTATCTCGGGCTTCAATTTCGAGCTTCGGGCTTTCTCTTTAACGTTCTTACAGATGGGCTTCTTGGGGTTGAAGCTGGGATGTGGCTGCTTTCCATCGTAGTGGTTATCTATGTGATGCTCGGCGGGTTGCGAGCTGTGGCCTATGTAGATACGGCGCAGTGTATCATGCTGGCGGTGGGCATCGTTATTATTGGTCTTATTACCCTTAATGCCGTGGGAGGCTGGCACGCCCTCCAGGAAGGAATTTTCAAGATGACACAGGTTGATACCAAGCTTACCCCCGATGGCTATAGTCACTACATAGCCATTCCGGGTGTTATTCAATTTGTGAAATCCGGTCTTTTGGCCAAGGGGGGTGCCTGGACGGGTGTGATGATCCTTACTTATATGTTCGCTCTAATGGGAATTCAGTCTGCCCCGGCCTTTTCTATGTGGGCCTTTTCAAACAGAAATCCCAAACCCTTTGCACCGCAGCAGGTGTGGGCCTCTTCTGCCGGTATCGGTTTTATCCTTATTGTCTTCACTGCTATGCAGGGGCTAGGTGGCCATCTTATCGGGGCAGATGCCAAACTTTTGGAGCTTGGGATTGCTAAAGACGTCTTAAAGCTTGGTAAGGACCTCATGGAATTGCCAGGCAAACAGGGGATGTTGGTGCCAGCCCTTATTCGTCTTATGGCTGATTCTGCCCCCTGGTTGGTTGGTATTCTTGCGGTGTGTGCTTTGGCTGCTATGCAGTCAACCGGTTCAGCCTATATGTCCACTGCCAGTGGTATGATCACTCGTGACGTATATCGTTTCTTTATCAACCCTGATGCCACTCACTCCCAGCAAAAACTTGTGGGCCGAATTGCTGTTTTCCTTATCGCTGGCGCAGCACTTCTTGTGGCTACTTACTCCAAAGACGCTCTCGTGCTTTTGGGTGGGCTTGCTGTGGCTTATGGTTTCCAAATGTGGCCTGCCCTTATCGGAGTGTGTTATTGGCCTTGGCTTACCAGGCAGGGTATCATCTTAGGGCTTATTGCAGGGCTTGTTGCAGTTACCTGCACGGAAAGTATCGGTCAAAAATGGCTTGGTATCAAGGCTTGGGGGCGTTGGCCGCTTACAATCCATTCTGCAGGCTGGGGAATCATCTTTAATTTCACTATAGCTATTATTGTCTCTGCCTTTACCCAAGATAAGAAGGCTATGGAACACCGCCTGAAGTTCCACGCTTTTCTCCAGGAACACGCCGGTCTTCCTGCACAGAAGAAAAAGCTCGTCCCATTGGCCTGGGCCATCACCCTTATTTGGTTCTTCTTTGCCATCGGTCCTGGGGCGGTACTTGGTAACACCATATTCGGCAATCCCAAAGACATGAGCACTTGGATTTTTGGCATGCCTTCCATCTGGGCTTGGCAGATCATCTGGTGGGCCTTAGGTGTTTTCATGATGTGGTTCTTGGCCTACAAGATGGAAATGTCCACTATGCCTGACAAAGAAATTAAGGCCCTAGTGGAAGATATTGCCGACCTTAAAAAAGCCCGTTTTGACATTGATATGCCTGACTAAATTATCAAAAGGGGCGGTTTAAAACCGCCCCTTTTGGGCTTATACTTTATCCATGCGTCCTAAAGATCTGCGTAATCTCCTTTTAGGTCTTGCCTTTGTAGGCCTTTTAGCCCTTGGTTTTCAGTACATAACAGCCGACCGAGAAGAATTTCCCGGAGAGATGCTTTACCGAGAGGGCAACTATCGTCTCGAACATGGTGAATACGAGCGTGCCCTTCAATGTTTTAAAGAAGTCCAGAAGATCAATCCTTCATATTATCCGGCCCGGTTGGGAGAGGCCCTGGTTTACCTGCAAACAAAACGTTACCAAGAAGCACGCAGAGTTCTCGATCGTTTGGTTAAAGAGCATCCTGATTTCGCCGAAGCCTGGGCTAACCGGGGAATTCTGAATGATCGAGAAGGGCGTTACGAAGAGGCGATAAGAGATTATCAAAAGGCTTTAAAGCTTAAACCTTCTCTGGCAAAAGGGCCAGGCTTTTTTTATCGCTTGCTTTACAATATTAAAGAAAAGCCAGCTACTATCGCAGATCGCATGAAATATCTCCAAGAGCAGTTCAAAAAACCCCCTCAAGAAAGGCTATTGAGGGTTCCGGAAATAGATGAAAAACAACCTATCTTAAAGGGGAGTTAGCATGAGAACTTTTTTGAAGCCACACGAACTCTATCTCATGGTTATTGATCCCCAGGAGAAATTAATGGCGGTAATTCATGAGGCCGAAAGAGTAACCAAAAACATTTCTCTTCTTCTACATTTAGCAGAAGAATTTAAGCTTCCGGTCATTCCCACTACGCAGTATGTAAAGGGTTTGGGGCCTTACGTAGAACATCTTCACAAACTAGTTGAAAAATACCAGATTTTTGACAAAACCGAATTCAGCGCCTTTAAAAATGAAGCCATTAAAAAAGCCGCCTTGCAGCTTAACCGTCAGAAGCTAATTCTCTGTGGCGTAGAAACTCACATCTGTGTTTACCAAACTGCTCTTTCTGCCCTCCTAGAGGGGCAAGAAGTCATTATTGCTGCAGATGCGACTTCTTCACGCACACCAGCTAATATGCAATATGGGCTGGAACGTCTGAAAGAAATTGGGGCTGCTATTTATTCTACCGAGATGATTATTTACGAATTACTGGAAAGGGCGGGGACCCCCTCCTTCAAGGCTCTTTTACCTTATCTAAAATAAAATGTTTCCGCCGAGATTTCGTCTGCGAACCTCTTTTATAATTCTCTGGCTAGGGGGGGTTTTATTACCCTTTCTTGCTGGGCTTATTTGGCTTTATTTCAATCTTCCTTCTAAAGATGTACGTTTTACCTTCTATCTTATGGTTTACGGTTTTGCCTACATTTTTTGGTCTCTTTTCTTAATGATGCTTATTTACCGAGGGCCACTGACAGAAATAAGACGCCTTGGCCGGCAAGCCGAAATTTTGGTGATGGAGCATGCTAGAGAACTCATGGACGAGGCGGAAAAAGAGCCCGTCCATTCGCTTGAAGCCCTTGCCAACTATCTCGAAAAGCTTGGGGCAGCCTTTCGTAAACGGTCTCTTGAACTCGAAAGGCTTGTTAAAGAAACAACCTCCCGTCTCAAATTGGAAAAGGATGTCCTTTCTCTTATCCTTCAAAACATTGCCGAAGCTGTTTTAGTGGTGAGTAAAGATTTTCGGATCGTCTTAGTAAATCCTGCTGCGGTGAGGCTTTTCGGCCCAGAGAAGGCCTTTTTAGGTGGAAGCGCACTTTCAATTTTTGAACGCGCAACCCTAGTAAAACTCTTTCAAAGTCTTGAGAAAAATCCGAAATGTAAGTGTCTTCCCGTACAAGTAAATGGTCAGAAAGGTTCGGCTTGTCTTTTACACGACGAAGAAGGACACGTTTTGGGGATGGTCTTGAGTTTTTCTTTGCCACAAGTAGAAGAACATCTTCCTGCCCAAACAGTAGAGGATCTTTCAAGCCTTACCATGGTTGAAGAGCCTACTTCCTGGCGGCCCATAGCTTACGATTTTGATCTTTTTGAAAGCGTTTATCCTAGGGGAGAACTTTTAAGACTTCCTTTAAGAGAGCTAATTTATACCGCATTTGATACCGAAACCACAGGTCTTGAGCCTTCCAGGGGTGATAAAATAGTGGCTATTGGGGCGGTCCGGATCGAACGGTGCAAAATCCTTAAAGATGCCATTTTTCACACTCTGGTAAATCCCGAAAGGCCTATTCCCCCGCTAGCTACCAAGATTCACGGTATCACCGACGAAATGGTAAAAGATAAACCCCCTTTGCGGGAAATACTTCCTAAGTTTTTGACCTTTTGCAAAGACACTGTCCTTGTAGCACATAACGCCGCTTTTGATTTAAAATTCCTGGAGATTGAGGCTGAAAAACTAGGTCTCAAACTCGATTTTCCGGTTGTTGACACCCTTTTTATCTCTTACGGTATTTTTGAGGAATTTGAAGATCATAATCTTGATACCATAGCTCACAAACTTGGTATTCCCGTGGCCGGGCTACATAGCGCCCTGGGAGATGCCTTCCTCACTGCCGAGATCTACCTTCGCTTTCTTCCTCATTTAGAGCGGCGAGGGATAAAGACACTTGAGGATCTTTTTGAATTCTGTCGTAAGATGTACGCACTCAAAAAATTGCAACGAAAATTTTAGGGGGGCCTTATGCCTCAAGGGGCCAGTGCTTCAGATGATTTGACAGATGATCTCTCTTTGGAGTTTGTAAAGAAGCGTTTAGAGACCATAAGCAAGCTCAATGTTTTTCCTTACCATGCTCCCGTAAGAGAGATAATGGTCTCTCCGGCCTATGCCTGCAAGGCAGATTGTTCGGTGCGAGATGTGGCCAAAGAAATGGCCAAGCGCCGAATCTCTTCCGCGGTAGTGGTAGACGAACAAGGTCGGGTGATTGGAATTATTACCGAACGGGATATCCTTACAAAAGTTGTCTCTCGCGACACTGTTGACCCTGCAAAAACACCAGCAGCTGCTATTATGAGTGCGCCAGCCATTACTATCTCCCCGAAAGACAAAGTTTACCGCGCTCTAAGCCTCCTTGCCCGATACGGAATCAAACATCTTCCCGTGGTGGAAGGGGGAGAGCTGGTAGGAATCATTACTATGCGCCATTTATTGCGTTTGACTCACCAAGAACCCCTTCTCATCATCGGTAAAATAGAACTTGCCAAATCAGCAAAAGATCTAGCGGAAGTAAAAGCTGAGCTTCCGGCCATGGTAGCTAACCGGCTTTCTGCCGGAATTTCTGCGGTAGATACCATGACCATGCTCTCTCTTATCCACCAAGATATACATAGGCGTGCCTTTGAGCTGGCAATAGAAAAGATGGGAGAGGAGCCGCGGGTCCCTTATTGTCTTTTTCTCACTGGAAGCCACGGCCGCGGGGAAGCTCTTCTATCTCCGGATCAAGATCATGGTCTTATCATTGCCGATTATCCTGATGCCCATTATGAAAAGATCGACGGCTATTTCCGGGAATTAGCCACAAAATTTGGAGAAATCCTTGTTCAAGTAGGTTATCCGCGCTGTCCCGGTTACATCATGAGCGAAAATCCTCTTTGGCGGAAGCGATATCAGGAATGGATAAAACAATTTCTCATCTGGCTTGAACTCTCTACTTATCATACCGTTCGTTATCTGACTCTTGTCTTTGACGCTTCTCCTCTTTTAGGAGAATTTCCCCTCTTTTATGGTTTAAAGCGCTACTTCCTCTCTAAAATACAGGAATATCACAATGTTATTCGTCAGATGTTTGAAGAAGAAGCCGGTCACAAAGTCCCTTTAGGGATGTTCAATAAATTTATCGTTGAGAAGGAAGGCCCACACAAAGGAGAGCTTCACCTCAAAAGAAGTGGTCTGATCTTCGTAATAGAAGCTGCCAGAGTGCTTTGTCTTAAAGAAGGTATCGGAGAAGTTTCTACTCTTGATCGGATCCGTGCCCTTAAAGAGAAACACGTTATTTCGGCTCAAGATGCCGAATATGCCGAATATGCCTTTCATATATTGGTGCATTACGCCCTTCAGACCCAGGTACAACACTGGCAAAGAGGAGAGCCTATAAGTTATTGGCTTGACCCTCGAGAACTTTCTGCTCACGATCGGGACATGCTCCGGTACGCCTTTCAGGCCATAAAACGTCTTAAGGATCTTGTTGAATCCGCCTTCGGATATTTGATCCTTTAAAATTCAATTGAATTGAAAAAAAATATTTTGCAAAAGATTAGGCTTTTAACAGGCTTCACAGAAAAGAGAAAATCTGATATGGACAAGAAAACAAAATCAAGGGGAGGTGCAAGATGAGATTTGGGAAGTGGTTAGGATTGGTAATGGCCTTTTTATTCTGGTGGAGCGTCAATTCTTTCGCCGCAGAAGATGCTGAAGCCTTAAAAGCCCAGATCGAAGCCCTTAAAAGGCAGATGGCCGAAATGCAGGCCCAGATGCAGGCCCAGATCGAGGCCCTTCAGAAGAAACTCGAGCAAGTGCAGGCTAAAGGGGTAGCCCCACAGGTAGTTACCAAAAAGGCCAATCCTGTCTTTAGTAAGACTAGTGCGGAATGGCTTATTTACGGAAAAATTAAGACTGATTTCCAGTATGATACGGCCAAATTTAATTATTATAAGGATTTTGTAGGTTCAGTGGCAAATCGCCTCCAAAATCCGGATTACAAAAATGATTCTACTAACTTCAACCCGCGTGATACCCGTTTTGGTTTCTGGGCCGCGCACAAAGAGGGCAACTGGCTGGTAAAAGGCCGTTTTGAAATGGATTTTTACGGAACTAATGCTGGCAACAATCTCATCCCCCGGATGCGTCTTTCTTACGCTTCCATTACCAATGTGCGGACCAAAACCAGCCTCCTTATAGGGCAAGACTGGATTCCCATCGCCCGTCTCAATCCTTCCACCATCGACTTTGGAATTTTAACTGCTGCCGGGAACCTCTGGTGGCGTGTACCTCAGATTACTTTGCGTCAGAAGGCCTTTGACAACTTTGAATTCCTCGTCTCCCTCATGAAACACCGTCGTATCGATCCGGGAAGCGAAGATCGCATGCCTTGGGTTCTCGGCCGCATTGCTTATACCGGTGGCATCCTTGGTAAAGGCAATATGGTGGCCATCGGGGCTGGTTATCGGCATGCCAGCTATGGCACCAGCAATTCCGATAACTTTGATCGGTATCTCTTAGTAGGCGAATGGAAGTTTGCTTTCCTTAACAAACAGGTCATTTTCAAAGGGGAGGCCTGGTGGGGTAAAGGTGTTGGGCGCAACTTCCTGCGCTACGATCTAGATGTTGCCCGGGATGG
>JALSPG010000106.1 GCA_026986115.1 Thermodesulfobacteriales bacterium | reverse complement strand
AGACGGACTAAGGAGATGGTCCTGGCATCGGGAGGGATACTTTTAATACTTCCACCCGGAGAGATGTTTTTTTCTTCTTCAGCGCCATTTTCAGGGCCCAAATCATGCACCACGGCAATGTGGAAGACTTTTTTAATAGGTAAGGGAAGGTAATTTTTTACACCTGCCTGGGAAAGCAGAGAGGCGAGCACCGTTTCTAAATCTTCCCCAGGAGGTACGGCGATAGTAAACCAAATGTTGAAAAGGTGGTCTCGCAGATAATTGTGGCTTACTCCGGGATAGGCATTGATCACTTTCACAGCTTTTGAGAGCCTTTCTTGCGGGATTTCGGCCGCTACTAATGTGGTTTGATAACCCAGGGCCTGGGGGTTAAAGATGGCACTTATTTGGCGTAAGATCCCCTCTTTTTTAAGCTTCTGGAGCCTTTCCAAGACTTCTTTTTCGGTAAGAGATAGTCTCTGAGCTAAAGCTTCATAAGGTCTGGTTTCGAGGGGAAAGCGACGTTGAACTTCTGTAAGCAGCATTTTATCCCTATCATCCATGGGTCTAATAGTGACCTGCCATTTTAGAAAAGTAAAGCGGCAATTCTTTAAAAGGTATTTTCGTTTTCAGGTGTAAAGGCCTATAATGGCTGGCATGGATAAAAATCGCGGTCGCAAAATCGGTACAATATTGATCTTGATAGTTTTGGTTTTCCTCCTGCTGGGGCTTTTCTTTTTTATCCGACACCGAATGCACTATGCTATTACCAACGCTGTCTTTGTGGAGACAGAACGCCTGGTCTATCTATCTTTCCCTCGGGTGAACGGAAAAATCGTCTCTGTTACCAAAAAAGAGGGCGAAAAAGTTCGAAAGGGAGAGTTACTTGCCCAACTTGACCCTCGTCCTTACCAAATGGCTCTTAAGACTGCCAAAGCAGAGCTTCGGGCCCTTCGTCGCGAAAGTGATGCCCTTGAGATCGAAATAAGACGTCTTGAGAGAGAAATTACCCTCAAGCAGGCCCAGTTACAGGAAGAGATTAAGAAAGTTGAAGCCCGAAAAGAGGCCCTTTCTGCTCGGATAAAAGCCCTATCTGCCGAAATAGAACAACTTGAAAGAGACTGTGCGCGCTTTAAACGTCTCGTAGCCGAAGATCTTGCCCCCCCAAGACGTCTTGAGGGGCTTGAGACCCAACTTCAAAAGCTCCTTCAGGAAAGAAAGGCACTTCTCTTTGAAAGAAAGGCCCTTATCAAGGCCCGGAACTCTCTGGAAAAGGAAAAAGCCCTTATCGCTAATCAAAAAAAGCTCCTTCTCGAGAAAAAAGAAAATCTTAAGGCCCTTTTGGCGCGCGAAAAGGGCCTTTTGGCCCGGCTGGAAGAAGCACGACTCCATCTTTCCTATTGTAGCCTTACCTCCCCTCTTTCTGGCTACGTAGCCAAACGTTTTCATGTGGCAGGCGATGTGGTTGGCCCTGGGGAGCCGGTTTACGCCCTGGTGGACCCCAAAGATCTTTATATCCTGGTGCTCCTTGAAGAAACCAAGCTAAAAGGCGTGAAGGTAGGGTGTTTCGCGCGGATCAAGATCGATGCTTATCCTCAAGAAAAGTTTGAAGGAGAGGTCACGGAGATCCTTCCCGCCACCGCAGCCAAATTCGCCTTAGTGCCAAGGGACATTTCTGCCGGGGAATTTACCAAAGTGGCTCAACGCATACCCATAAAAATCAGAATCACCAAAGGGCCGGTGGAACTTCTACGAGTGGGCCTTGGGGGAGAGGTGGAGATCAAACGACGATGAAAAAGCCTTCCTATGAAATTGCGAGCCGAAAACGCACCCTCATAACAGTGATCGTGATGGTAGGGGCCTTTATGGCCATACTTGATACCACTATCGTGGATGTGGTGGTCCCGAAAATGATGGCTCCTCTTTCAACAGATCTTTATGGCATTCAGTGGGTCATAACTTCCTACATGATTGCCGCGGCAGTAGGGCTTCTTCTGATAGCCTCTTTGGCGCGAGCTTACGGGTTTACAAAAATTTTTATCCTCGGGATAACCCTTTTTACCTTTGCCAGCGCTGCTTGCGGAGCAGCTCATTCCTTGGCTGAAATGATTATTTTCCGGGCTTTTCAAGGCCTCGGAGAAGCCTTTATTATGGGATCAGCCCAGGCCATTCTCTATGCTGCCTATCCGCCCGAACGCCAGGGGCTAGCTATGGGTATTTTTGCCCTCGGAGTAAGTTTTGCCCCGGCTTTGGGCCCTACCGTGGGAGGATTTCTTACCGAACATTTTTCCTGGCGCTATGTGTTCTACATCAATGTCCCAGTAGGGATTGTCAATTTTGTAGCGGCTCTCTTTTTTCTACCCGAGCTCCTTCCAGGAAGTGGAAAGCTTCAATTTAATTTCCGGAGCTACTTTTTCATAAGCACTGCTACTGTAGCCCTGCTAGTTTTACTTTCTAAAGGGCAACAATACGGCTGGTTTCAGTCTACTTTTATCGGAGTGCTGGCCTTTGTAGCAGCGATTTCGTTTCTTCTTTACCTGCTTTCTGAAATCTATAGCCAAAACCCCCTTATCGATTTTGGTATCTATCGTGTTCCAGAATTTGGTTTAACCATGGGTTTTCATTTTTTTGTTTTAGGTTTTGCCATGTACCAGATTTTCTATCTCCTGCCCCTTTATTATGAACATCTCAAAGGTCTCCCCACATTTGATACCGGCCTTCACATGTTGGCCTTTGCCGGTTTTATTGGCGTCTTTTCCATTATTTCTGGCTTTTTGAGTGATAGAATCGGCCCTGAAAAGATCCTTCTGGCAAGCTTTTTAACTCTTTGTGTTTCAAGCCTTTATCTCTTACCCAAACTGGATTTTTGGCGACCAGCAAAAGAAGCAGCTTTACTCACTATCCCTTACGGGATGGCCTTGGGTATGTTTTTTGCCCCTCTAGCGGCGTTGGCTTTAAGGCGTCTAGGAGAGAAAGCTGGCTTAGGGGTAGCCCTCATGCATTATCAGCGTTTTGTAGGGGGCTCATTCGGGACGGCACTTGCCACCAATACTCTAGAAAAGCGCACAGCTTTTCACTTCCAAGAAATAATGGCCCTCGAAAATTTAACATATGTAAAGGGTTTTTTGGCCCGTGGAGCTGCAGGACTTGGCCACTTTTTCCCTAAAGGTCTGGCTGAAGCCAAAGCCAAGGCCCTTTTCTATAAACTTCAAACTCTACAGGCCCTTTCTCTAGCCTTTCAGGATACTTTTCGCCATACGTTTTATTATGCCCTTTTAGGGGGGATCTTCTTAGCGGCTCTTCTCTGGTATAAATGGCGGCCGGAAGGGATACGAATATGAAAGTTTGCGGAATTTTGATTTTTTTCTTTTTTTCTTTGGTAACTACGGCTCCAGCCTCACCTCTTAGCCTGGAAGATTGTCTCAAAATAGCGCTGGCGCGCTATCCCCGTCTTAAAGCCCTCTCTGCTAAAAGGAAGGCCCGGGAAGCCCTCTCAGAGGCTGCTCGCAAAGACCTTTACCCTCGGCTTTCGTGGAAATACCAATATACCCGCCTTCGGGACCGTCAAAAAATCGTTATTTTGGGCCATGATGTGCCTATTTCTTCTTACGAAATGATAGAAAACAATCTCCTTTTAGAAGTGCCTCTCTTTCACGGGCTTGCTTTACGCATCAAAAGGCGACTTAGGGCGCTAGAAGCCGATATATCTCGGGTAGAAGAAGAGCGAGGGCGGCAAGAGGTAGCTTATCTGGTAAAAGAGGCCTATTTTTCTCTTCTCGAGAAGAAATACCATCTGAAGGAAGCCCAAAAGTCAGTCGCACGCCTTAAAAAACATCTTAAAATTGTAAGAGCTTACTATGCCGAAGGTTTGGTAGCCAAACACCAGGTCCTCTCAAGTGAGGTAGCACTAGCTGAAGCCCAGCACATCTTTATTCTGGCCCAAAATCAACTCCACATTGCCGAAAGCCGTCTCAACATTCTCCTTGATCGCCCTTTAAGGGCTCCTATTTCCGTCGAAGATTCCTTTCAAAAGCTTCCTCCAAAGCTCAAATCTCTTTCCTATTATCTCGATCTTGCTCAAAAACTCCGACCGGAGCTTAGAATAGCAAGGCTTGCCTGCCAAAAGGCACGAGAAAATATCCGCCTTGCCAAAGCTACCTATTATCCCCAGATCGACCTCCTGGGAAATTATCAAAGACGTGGAACAGATCTCTGGGCAACCCAAAATCCTTATTGGGACCGCGAAAATATCTCTTTTACTTTTAATCTCCGTCTTCTTCTCTGGGATTGGGGAAAACGAAGGCAGGAAGTAGCTGCAGCAAGGGCTGAAGCCTTAGCTCGAGAAGAAGCCCTAAGGGAATTAGAAAAGGAAATCGCCCTCCAAGTAGAAGAAGCCTATTTTCTTTTTAAGGCCGCGCGAAAGCAACTTGAGGTGGCCCGCAAAGCGCTTTCTCAGGCAGAAGAAAACTTTCGCCTCCAGCAATCTCGTTTTAAAGAGGGCCTGGCAGAGAGTGCCGATGTCCTTGACGCCGAGGCATTCCTAGCTGCTGCTGAGGCCCGCCTCATCGAGGCCCTGGCAAATCTTCATCTTTCACGGGCTAGACTCCTTTTTGCTGTTGGCGAAGACCCTTATCAATAATCTTACATATTTCACGCCAAGGAATTTCTCCTTCGCGTAAAAGTCGTAAGCTCTCTCCGCTCACTTCAACAATAGTAGAAGGAGCTTCAGCGGGCAAAGCACCCGCATCAATAATAAGGTCCACTTCTGGAAGTTGGGCTAGAATCTCAGCTGGAGTGCGTGCCGGGGGTCTTCCAGAAAGATTGGCACTGGTTCCGGTGATAGGGCGCCCCAAGGCCTGAGCCAATTGCAGGGGTATTTGATGAGAGGAAAGGCGCACAGCTACTTTACCTGTGCCGGCAGTGAGAAAGAAAGAAAGATGTGGCCTTGCAGGAAGAACAAGTGTCAAAGGCCCTGGCCAAAAACGTTCTATAAGATTGCGGGCCAAGGAGGGTACGTCCTGAACAATCTCATTGAGCTGTGTTAGATCTCCTATCAGGAGGAGAACCGGCTTTTCTTCTGGGCGTTTCTTAAGGATAAAAAGCCGTTTTAAGGCCTTTTCGTTCCGATAATCTACCGCCAACCCGTAAAAGGTCTCCGTAGGAATAGCTACTACCCGCCCTCTTTTGAGGGCTTCAAGAGCCTTTTCTAAGGCCTGGTGGTCTTTTGAGGAGATAATTTTGGGCATTTTCTTTTTAGAGATAAAATATAGTCCTTATGGCAGTTCGGGAAGAAAGATTTCAACTTGTTTCCAAATTTAAACCCACTGGAGATCAGCCTCAGGCTATTGAAACTTTGGTGCGCTGGGTAAAAGATGGGGTCAAACACATGGTACTCAAAGGGGTTACAGGTTCCGGAAAAACTTTTACCATGGCCAATGTCATTTCCCGTCTCAACCGTCCCACTTTGATCATCGCACCCAACAAAACCCTTGCTGCTCAGCTTTACAACGAATTCAAAAAACTTTTCCCCTATAATGCTGTGGAATACTTCGTCTCTTACTACGACTATTACCAACCGGAGGCTTACATCCCAGCCACTGATACTTACATCGAAAAAGACGCCTCCATTAACGAACTCATCGATCGTCTGCGGCATTCGGCTACGGCGGCAGTTCTTTCCCGTCGTGATGTGATTGTAGTAGCTAGTGTTTCTTGTATCTACGGCTTAGGATCTCCTGAAGAATATTCTCGTATGCATCTTTACCTTCAGGTAGGAAAAAGTTATCCCCGAGATCAAATTATACGCCGCCTGGTGGCCATGCATTACCAGCGTCAAAACTTTGAGCTCACCCGGGGTAGTTTCAGGGTTCGGGGAGATATCATCGAAATCTTTCCCGCCCATGAAGAATCTCGTGCTATTCGGGTAGAGCTTTTTGGCGACGAGATCGAAAGTCTAAAGGTGATCGATCCTTTTCGGGGAAAAGTTTTAGGGCGTCTTGAGGCAGTGACAATCTTTCCAGGCACTCATTATGTCACCAGTAAAGAACGTCTAGAACACGCCATCCAAGAGATCCGAAAGGAGCTTGAAGAAAGGGTGGCCTGGTTTAAAGCTCAAGGACGGCTTTTAGAAGCCGAAAGGCTTTTAAAACGCACCCTTTTTGATTTAGAAATGCTCGAAGAAATGGGGTTTTGTCATGGAATAGAAAATTATAGTCGTTATCTAGACGGTCGGGCCCCTGGAGAGCCCCCTTACACCCTGCTTGATTATTTCCCGGACGATTTTTTGATTTTTGTTGACGAAAGCCATATTACTATTCCCCAGCTTCAGGGTATGTACCGGGGCGATCGTTCCCGTAAAGAAACTTTAGTAGAATATGGCTTCCGTCTCCCTTCGGCCTTGGATAACCGTCCCCTTACCTTTGAAGAATTCGAAGCCCGCATAAACCAAATCGTTTACGTTTCTGCTACCCCGGGAGATTACGAACTTGAAAAAGCCGGTCCTTACGTGGTGGAACAGATTATCCGCCCTACTGGGCTCATGGACCCTAAAATTGAAGTGCGCCCGGCTCGCACCCAGGTAGATGATCTTATCGGTGAGATCAAAAAGCGTATAAGCCGGAAAGAACGGGTCTTAGTGTGCACCCTTACCAAAAGAATGGCTGAAGAACTTACCGAATATCTTAATGATCTTGGCATCAAGGCCAAATATCTCCATTCAGATATCAAGACTTTGGAACGGGCCCGCCTTATCCGCGATTTACGTCAGGGAGTCTTCGACGTATTGGTAGGAATCAATCTTTTGCGTGAAGGTCTTGATCTTCCGGAAGTCTCTCTAGTGGCAATTCTAGATGCCGATAAGGAGGGTTTTTTGCGTTCCGAACGCTCTCTCATTCAGATTGCAGGTCGGGCGGCTCGCAACATAAATGGAACCGTCATTTTCTACGCGGATACAGTTACAGAATCTATGCGACGAGCTATAGAAGAAACCAATCGCCGGAGAAAAATCCAAGAAGACTATAATCGTCGCCATGGTATTACCCCGAAAACAGTGAAAAAGGGGCTGGAAGACGCCTTAGCTCAATTTTACGAGGCCGATTATGTGGATCTTGAAGCCTTGGCCCTGGAAAATTTTGAAGACATAGAGGAGCTTAAGCGAATCATTAAAAAGACAGAAAAAGAAATGCGCGAAGCAGCCAAGAAGCTTGAATTTGAAAAGGCTGCTGCTTTGCGCGATAGACTCTTTGCCCTCCGACAACAACTCCTTAAGGCTGCTTAAAATTTGCTTCCTCAAGGACATTTTTCGTGTTATCTTCACTGTAAAAGAGGGATGCCGAGGCCGCCCTTGGTTTTACCCTCCAGAAAAATCTTTTAAGGAGTTTGTTTTATGCGCAGAGTTAAGCTTGGTGACGTAGTTAGTATCCATTGTGTAGGCCGTCTGGAAAACGGTGAAGTCTTTGAGAGCACGGAAGGTGGCCCTCCGTTTCAATTTCAGGTGGGTTCTCCAGAGATTATCCCCGGGCTTTCGGAGGCTGTGATCGGAATGGCAGAAGGAGAAGAAAAAGAAGTTACCCTTACGCCAGAGAAGGCTTTTGGTGAAAGAGATGAAAGGCTGGTAAAAGTGGTTCCCCGCGCCGCCCTTTCTCTAGATAGCGAACCCCAAGTGGGCATGATGTTAAACTTGGTCTTCAATACCGAACAGGGCGAAGTAACACTTCCGGCTACTATTACTCACTTGGACGAAGAAAATATTACCCTTGATCTTAACCCACCCCTTGCCGGTCAGAATGTAATTTTTTACATCAAAGTCGTAGAAATTCAAAACGGAGAATCTCCCATCATCCAACCTTAAGAATCTCTGGGGAGGGAAGCCTTTATGCTCCCTCCCCGTTTTTAATCTTTGCTATCTCAGTTAGGTAGCTTGGCTGATTTATGGAATTTTTTGCCATTTCGAGAGACCCGGGCTTGAAAAATCCAAAGGTTCATCTCTTGCCCTCTGCCTCTCTTGTGTTTTGGCTCAGGGAAAGTGAAAGAAAAAAGTTTACAATATTTCCCAAAATATTTTTCTAAAAGAAATTATTGGGCCTGGCTTTTTGAGATTTTTATCGGTAAGATTTTTTATGATCAAAGAGAAGTCCATATCTTATGTCTTCAGGTTCAAAAACAGAATGAAGGGGTAATGGAGTAATTTATGGCTTACGAATGGTTCCCTCCATCTAAAAAACATCAACCCCGTTGGCCGGGAGAGCTTGTAGAGTCTATCACTTTAGAGAACGGTTTAGTTCTCGAAATTTGGAATTATTC
>JALSPG010000105.1 GCA_026986115.1 Thermodesulfobacteriales bacterium | reverse complement strand
ACGAGATCGACGGGATCGTAATCAAGGTCAATGATCTTTCTCTTTGGGAAAAACTTGGCACCAAGGCAAGAAGCCCTCGCTATGCTTTGGCTTACAAGTTTGAACCTACACAAGTTACTACTCAAGTGCTTGACATCGTCTTGCAGGTGGGGCGGACGGGAGCGGTGACCCCGGTAGCAGTGCTAAAGCCAGTAAGGGTAGGGGGGGTTATTGTCTCACGGGCAACCCTTCACAACGAAGACGAAATAAAACGGAAAGATATTCGTATAGGGGACTGGGTGCTCGTCCAGCGGGCGGGTGATGTGATTCCGGAAGTGGTGATGCCTATTAAAGAGCGCCGTACCGGTAAGGAAAGACCCTTTGTAATGCCAAAGACATGTCCAGTTTGTGGTAGTCCTCTGGTCAAAAAACCCGGTGAAGCGGTGTGGCGTTGTCCAAATAAAAATTGTTATGCCCAGCTTGTTCGTCATCTCCAGCACTTTGCCAGCCGCAATGCCATGGATATTGAAGGCCTGGGTGAACAGGTGGCCAAAGCTTTGGTAGATGCAGGGCTGGTGAGAGATGTGGCAGATCTTTACTATCTTAAAGTAGATGACCTTTTACAGCTTCCGGGTTTTGCCCTGAAGAAGGCCCAAAATCTTTACAATGCCATCCAGAGAAGCAAAAAGACCACCCTTCCGCGCTTTCTCTACGCCCTTGGGATCCGTCACGTGGGCGAAGTGGTGGCTCAGATTTTGGCCGAGCATTTCAAAAGCCTTGATAAACTTATGAACGCCTCTATGGCTGATCTTATGGCCATTCCGGGTATTGGCCCGGAGGTAGCAAGAAGTGTGGTGGAATTCTTCCGCAATCCGCGAAACCGGGAAACAATCGAAAAGCTTTTGAAGGCCGGAATTGAATTTGAAGATTTAGAGGAAGAGGCCGCGGAAGAAAAACCCCTCAAAGGAAAGACCTTTGTCTTTACCGGGGCCTTAAAAAGCATGACCAGAGACCAGGCCAAAAAGAAAGTCCAGGCCCTGGGCGGGCGTGTGGCCTCTGATGTTTCGCGAAATGTCGATTACGTAGTGGTAGGGGAAAAACCAGGTTCCAAGTTTGAACGTGCCAAACGCTTAGGACTCAAAATCATAAACGAAGAAGAGTTCTTAAAGATGATTGGTGAAAAATAAAAATTTGTGTTGCTTGGGGTTTCACCTATCGGTCTCCGTTCCTGCGGTGAAGATTTTTTAGATAAGGAATTCTGGAAACATTAAGGGGGGACATTAGACATTAAAGCCCGAAATCGTAGGAAGAAAAGGTGTTTTGCAAAGTTCTCTATAAGTTTTTTCTTTAAGAAGTTAATTTTTAAGTCCTTAAGGTGCAAAGCTAATTATGAGGGAGAAATTTTTCCACTTCAAAGAAGACAATGTTTCGCTCCCGCTTGCTGGATTCCACCCCAATGAGAAAGATCTTTTTACATTGGCCGAGATACTTCTCAAAGTAACGTTTTTCTTTAAGTTGCTTTAAGGCTTCACCCTGGGGCTCAAGCTCCACTACCTTGAATTCGAAGAGGTAGCAGCGATCTTCAAAGAGACCGTCATATCAAGGCGGCCCTTATTGGTGGCGTCTCAAGGCCCAGGGCGCAGAAGTAGGCGTAAAATATTGAGGCGTAGTAGCCTTCGTATTTTTGAATTTCGCTTTTGCGATACCATTCGTAGGGGATGGAGGCGAAGAAGGCCTGGAAGAGATCTTTTAAATGTTACCGCCTTAAGATGTTACCGCCGGGGGCCCTTTTTGCGGAGGCGATGGTGAGGTAGCCGGTTTGAAAGAGGAGGGTTTCGGGTTCGATAGAATCGACGTCGAAGCTTTCAAGGATTTCGTCTCCGACTTCGAGATGTTCGAGTTCTGGGAGGAAGAATTTTTTCCGTAAG
>JALSPG010000104.1 GCA_026986115.1 Thermodesulfobacteriales bacterium | reverse complement strand
GTTATAATTTTGGAGATGTGAAAGAAAGTATCCGTCTGATGAAAAAAGAGGGAGGATTTGTTTCCCTTAACCTTTTTGTCTTTCCAGGGTTAACTGATGAAGAAGAAGAATTTGAGGCTCTATGCGATTTGGTGGCACTAGGAGTAGATTATATCCAACTGAGAAACCATGCTATAGATCCTCTTTGGTATTTGAAACGGATTAACTTCAAACCTCAAAAAAATTGTCTTGGGGTAAAAAATCTGACTAAAAAATTGGCCAAAGAGTTTCCCCGTTTAAGATTTGGCTATTTTAATCCTCCTTTAAGATGAACTTTCTGAAAATTTTTTTAATCTGTTTGTGTTTGTTTTCTAGCCCTACTTGGGCTTTAGAAAGATTTCACTGGTCTCCTGATCAAACAGTGGTTGGAAAATTCAAATGGCATGTAATTTCTCCGAAGGAAACCCTTCTTGATATCGCCCGTTGGTACAATCTTGGATACAACCAAATTGTTCTCGCCAACCCGGGTATAGATCCTTGGATACCCCCTGTAGGAGAAAAGGTTTTAATCCCCAGTGAATATGTCCTTCCAGAAATCAAAAACGGGTTGGTGGTAAATCTTGCTGAGATGCGTCTCTATTATTTTCGCAAGGAGGGGGGGAAAAATACGGTTTATACGGCCCCGATTGGTGTCGGAGCCGAAGGAAAACTTACAGAGTTAGGGGTCTATTCCGTAGTGCGAAAAAAGAAAAATCCTAGCTGGCACGTTCCAAAATCTATCCGCGAAGAAGATCCAGCTCTTCCAGCAGTTGTTCCTCCAGGGCCTGAAAACCCTCTTGGTGCCTATGCCCTTTATCTTTCTCGTGGAGCATACGCTATTCATGGTACAAACAAACCTTGGGGAATTGGCCGGCGTGTAAGTCATGGTTGCATCAGAATGTATCCCGAAGATATCGAGGCCCTTTATCCCCTGGTGCCTGTTGGCACCACAGTCTTTATTATTTATCAGCCTTATAAACTGGGCCTTAAAGAAGGAAAGGTTTTTTTGCAGGCATTTCCCGATTTTGAAAAGAAAATTTCTTATCCTATGGAAGAAATTTTAAGATTGGCTAGAAAATTAGAGCTCGAAACCGGATTTAAGATCCGAATTTATTGGATGAAAGTAAGAGAAATACTAAAAAAGACGCGAGGTATCCCCTCCTTAGTAGGTGAAGTTAAAGAGAGGATACCTCCACGTTGAAACTATTTACGAAGGCTCTTTTCAAAGACTCGTTCGATTTTAGTGGCAGCAGTATCAGCTTTAGCAGCAGCTTGGGCAGCTCTGTTAGCAGCGGCATCAGCTCGCTCGGCTGCCATAGCTGCCTGTTGGGCTGCAGCTTCTGCCCTTTGGGCTGCTGCTTCAATACGGGCCAGTGTTTCTTGCATATTTTGACACTGGGCTGCAGCAGCTTTGGCCTCTTCTGCCGCTTTAATAGCTTCTTGCATCAACGCCTTGTCTTCCGGGCAAGTACCACATCCCAACGGGGCCAAGAGCAACGAAGCCAAACCAGCTATACCAAGCCACTTTTTTACATCCTTCATAAGGGACCCTCCTCAAACTAAGTTGATAAAGTTTATATAAAGTTAAGAATGATATTTGGCAAGAAAAAAGTTAGATCATGAAGGCAAATATTTAGTGATATGTTTGATTTTATTCTTATAAATCCCTGGATATATGATTTTGCCGCTTATGATCTGTGGGCCAGGCCTTTAGGCCTTTTGCGTTTGGCCAGTCTCTTAAGACAAGAAGAGTATAAAATCGCCTTTCTCGACTGTTTGGATCCCTTCCACCCGGAACTTCCTCACTTGCCCAAACGCAAGGCTTACGGTACGGGGCATTATTTCCGCCAAAAACTCCCTAAACCCTCCTCTCTCTTAGATGTTCCTCGCCATTTTGCACGTTACGGTCTTCCAGTAAAACTCTTTTTGAAAGAGCTTTTAAAGCTAGGCCCACCAAAAGCTTTTCTCGTTACTTCTCTTATGACTTATTGGTATCCTGGAGTATTAGAAGTGGTGCGTTTGGTAAAAAGTGTTTATCCTCGGGTTCCTATTTATGTAGGGGGAATTTATGTCAAACTTTGCAGGGAACACGCTTTAAAGTTCCTCAAAGGGGCAATTATTATCTCCGAAACCGAAGAAGATAAAATTCTTTCTTTCTTGAAAAAAGAGATCTCCCCTTCTGGTGCAAAAGCTCCGCATCTTTTCCCAGCCTTCGATTTACAAAGACATATTCCTTATGTAGTTCTTACCACAAGTCTCGGGTGTCCTTTCTCTTGTAAATATTGTGCTTCCAAAATCCTTCAGCCCACTTTCAAAGAGCGGCCGGTCGAGCAGGTAGTAGCAGAGATAAAATTCTGGCATCAGAACTATGGCGTAGAAGACTTTGCCTTTTATGACGATGCCCTTTTGGTAAATTTTGAGCGGCGCTTGGGCCCTATATTGGAATCTTTGCTTCTAGAAGGAATAAAGGTGCGCTTCCATACTCCCAATGCCATGCACATAAGACTTCTTGACCGGGAAAAGGCCAAACTTTTAAAAAAGGCTGGGTTTAAGACAATCCGGCTCGGATTTGAAACTTTAAGTTCTAAAAGACATCAAGAACTGGACGGAAAAGTAGAAGCTGAAGAATTGAAGGAAGCGGTAACATTTTTGCGAGAGGCCGGTTTTAAGCGCGAGGAAATCGGGGTTTACATTCTTTGGGGACTTCCATATCAGGATTTTTCTGAAGTGGTGGCTTCCCTAAATTTTGTGGCAAAGACAGGAGCAATGCCATATCTTGCCGAATATAGCCCCATTCCTCAGACCCCTCTATTCGAAGAAGCAAAAAAAGTGGCTCGCTATCCTCTCGAAGAAGATCCGCTGTTTCATAACAATACCATTTTTCCTTGTCTTAAAGAGCCGGATTGGAATCTTTTAGAAAGTATAAAACATTTGGCGAGGAAGATACGTCAAAGTGGTGCTTGAAATTAATCCTATTTATCAGAAGTTTCTAAAAAACTATGGCCTAGATAGTTTCGAGGCCTTTTGGCAGGCAGGCAGGCTCTTTAAAGGCAAAAAAAGGCGGGCTATTTATCATCTTTTTTTGGGAGAGAAAGAATTTTTTCTGAAGAAATATTTTTCGATCCCCTTTTGGCAAAAAAATGAAGCCTTAAACGAGTGGGAAGCAGCCCAAAGGCTCCTTAAGGCCCGAATAAAAGTACCTACCCCTGTAGCTTTAGGAATTCGGCAGCGGGGAATTAAAAAAGAGGCCTTTACACTTTTTCTTAAGGCTCCAGGGGTTCGTTTAGAAGATTTGCTCGGAGAAACTCCTATTTTACTAAAAAAACTTGTTCCTTTATTGGGTGCCTTCTCGGCCCGCTTTCACAAGCTTGGTTTTACACACCAAGATTTTTATCTCTGCCATATCTTTTGGGATGGAAATGATTTTATCCTCATAGACCTCCAGCGCCTTCGCTGGAGGCAACGCCCTCCTCTTGCTTGGCTCGTAAAAGATATAGCCGAGCTTTTTTATTCTGCTAGTAATGTCCTAAAAGAGGATTTTTCCATCTTTGAAAAAGAGTTTAAAAAGAGTTACGAAGCCCGATTGGGACGAGAAGTGGGAAGTTCTTTCTGGCACAAAGTAAGAAAAAAAATGGCCAAAATTGCCCATCATGATGCTAAGCTTAAATCCCGCCAGAAGATTTAAGTTTTATGCGTAATGATCGAAAATAAGGCCTAGATAATGAAAGGGCTCCTTTTGAAATTTTTGGTAAGCCCTTAAGCCATAATCCCACCACTGCGAAAAAGAAGGAGGAGGAAGGGGTGAACGGGCGTTAATGAGATGGATTTGTGAATTTCTAAAAATTCCCTTAGATTGGAAGGGGCTCGCCTTTCTAATTTTAAAAGATGGTGAAAAGAAAATCTTCAATTTTAAAGTTCCCTTTTAGGCCCGCCCGAAAAGAAAAGTAAGAGGAATGCGGGCCATGAATGTTTATCTTCGTAATATTCATAATGTGGTAAAGACTTATGGTCGTCAAGCCAGCCGCAAACATAGCTGGGGACGGCCTAAAGAACAGGTTGACAAGGTTAATATCTCAGAAGAAGGGAGAAACCTTGTCAAACAATTAGCCCGCAGGTTAAAGAAACAGGGGCAACCCGAAGAGCCCGAAACTCAGAAGAAAATAATCTTCAAGGTGTTCGATACCGAAAAGGGTGAAGAAAGGCTAGATGAAATTTCATCTGAGGAGCAGGCCAGGTTGCTTGAAAGGGTCGTCGCCAAAATAATGCAGGCGAAAGGAGATGAAAGATGAAGATTGAAAACCTATATCAAAAGTTTAACATCCAGAATTCTGAACAGATCAAACAGACACAGTCTGAAACCCAAAAGACTGCCGAAAATCAACAACAAACTTCTTTAAGGGAAGATAGGGTCGAGCTTTCTCAAACGGCCAAAGATATCAAAAAAATCGAATCAGTCCTTAAAACCACTCCTGATGTCCGGACGGAAAAGGTAAAGGCTATCAAAGAACAGATTGAAGCCGGAACATACCAGGTAGACTCCAAAAAGATCGCCAATGCTATGCTGGCAGACCTTCTAAAAGATTTAGCTTAACAACATATATCCATCCCCCTCCTTCTTAAAGGGGGGCTTAAGCCCCCCTTTTTCTATTGTTTCTTGCCTGAATCTTCTTTATGACTTAATTTCCAAAGAGAGGAAAGGAGGGGAGAAGATGGGAAAAAGACGCGTTCACGTTTATATCTCTGGTCGAGTGCAAGGCGTATGGTTTAGGGCTTATACTAAAGAAGAAGCAGATCGTTTGGGAATTAAGGGTTGGGTACGAAATTTACCAGATGGTCGAGTTGAGGCGGTTTTTGAAGGAGATGAAGAAGCAGTGGAAGAGATGGTTAGGTGGTGCTACAAAGGTTCACCTCAATCTAAGGTAGAAAAAGTTGAAGTCATAGAAGAACCTTATCAAGGAGAGTTTACGGATTTTCAAATACGTTATTAACAGGGCAAAATGTTGAGAGTAGAACGCCTAAAACGCTTCTTTATAGAGTTAGCAAGTATCGAAAGTCCTTCCCGACGAGAAGCTGCCGTGGCCGCTTATCTTAAAGAAAAATTTTCTTCTTTAGGAGCTCTTTGCCATTTTGATGATTCTGCTTCTCGGACGGGATCTGAGGTAGGAAATCTTATCATAGATCTATGGCCCGAAAGAGGAAAGCCTCTTCTTTTCTTTGCTGCCCACATGGATACCGTCCAACCAACAGAAAATCCTAAAATAGTCTTTGAAAACGGCGTATTCAAAAGCGATGGCCGCACGATTTTAGGAGCTGATGACAAAAGTGCTTTAGCCATCTTTTTAGAACTGGCCCATCACTTAGTAGAAGAAAAACTTTTTTGGCCAGTACAATTTGTCTGCACCACCTGTGAAGAAATAGGCCTTTTAGGGGCTAAACACCTAGATTATTCTCTCTTACGTGCTCCTTTTGGTTATGCTTTAGATAGCGAAGATCCACATGATCTTATCAACCGGGCTCCAGAAGCAATACGTTTTTCGATAAAAATTCTAGGACGCGCAGCTCATGCTGGCCTTAATCCTGAAAAGGGGATCAATGCCATCCGTGTTGCCGCGGAGGCCTTGGTGCGTATAGATCTCGGACGGATTGATTTTGAAACTACCGCCAACATTGGTCTGATAAAGGGCGGGCAAGCTACCAATATTGTACCTGAAGAAGTACTTTTGGAGGGTGAAGTTCGAAGTCATTCCCACGAAAAACTGGAAGCCTTCTGGAAAAAACTCGTAAAAACTTTCGAAGAAATCATTCAATGCCAACAAAGAGAAGGCGATAAAAGACCTAAGGTGTTTTTCAAAAGGCAGGAAGATTATCCCCTGATGGCAGTTTCAGAAGAGCACCCTGTGGTTCAAATTGCTCTTCGGGCAGGAGAAAAACTTGGCCATTCCCTCCGGCTCACGAAGACCGGTGGTGGTTCTGACGCCAACATTTTCAATGCCAAAGGGTTTCCATGTGTTATCTTGGGGACCGGTATGAGAAAAGTCCATTCTACTGAAGAATATCTTCCTCTGGAGGATTTTGTACGGGCTTGTGAGTTGAGTTTTGAGCTTTTGAGGCAGGCGGCAAAATAACTCGAGCCCTAGCCCCGCCTTGGGAGCGGTTCTCAAGTATTAATTCTCCCCCGTGAAAGAGGATAATTTGTCTGCTAATAGTAAGTCCGAGTCCGGTGCCTGAAAGTTTGGTAGTATAAAAGGGGCGAAAAAGATCCTTAATTTTTTCTTCCGGTACTCCGGGGCCAGTATCTTCTATACAGATTTCGTAGCCTTTCTCTCCCGAAAGCGTTTTTACTATGACTTCTCCCCCTTCGGGGGTGGCTTCCAAGGCGTTATTTAGCAAGTTCCAAAGGACTTGTTTTATCTTTTCAGGATCTACCTCGACCCATAGGGGTTCCTGAGCAAGTTCTAAACGGAGTTTTTGTTTTCGTGATTCGAACTGTGGGATGGCAACCTCGACGACTTCTCTGGTAATAGTGTTAAGGTCTACTTTACGGCGTATAATTTCAATTTTGCGGGTTTTTGCCCGCATATTTTCAAGGATTTTCTCTAGCCTCAAAGTTTCTTTGAAGATAAGGTCAGCCCTTCGGGCAAGGGCTGGATCATCTTTTAAAAATTCGTGCAAAATTTCAGCAGCCAATTTGAGGCTCGTCAAAGGATTTTTGATTTCGTGGGCAATGCTGGCGGTAAGCTGGGCGGCGGTAGCTAATCTTTCGGTTTCAATAAGTCGTTGTTGATATTCGTGGAGTTTAGAAGACATTTCATTGAAAGCCTGGGCCAAAGTTTTAATTTCTAAAGGCCCCTTAACCTCGACCCTTTGTGTCCATTTTCCTTCTGCGATTTTTTTGGTTAACTTAACCAATTCTTCTAAGGGTTGCGTAAAGGAACGACTGAGAAACCAGCTTACCACCAGCATAAATACAAGGCCGCTAAATGCCGTATAAATGAGCCCAAACATCAACCTTTTCTGAAATTTCTGTTCTAAAAAGGTAGGAAGCAGAAGACCAAAATAGCCTGAAATACCCTCACTAATCTGGGCTTCAAAAAGTACAAATCGATAAGTACTACCAGCAAAGGAAATCTTTTGTACCACCGGTTTTTGAGAAAGTTTTTCAAGGATTTGAGAAGATATCTTACGCAAAGAGTCGGGCAAAAGATTACGATCCATAGTGGAGGCAAGGAGTTGTCCTGTTTTGGAATATACGAACACTTCTCCACCAAGCATCCGCTGGAGTCGGAGAAGGCTCTTTTCATCCAGAAGGTTTCCTCTATCAAAAACAAAGCTAACCAATTTTACTGCCTGACGACTTTCTAAATCGTCTAAAATTTCTCTGGTGAAAGTTATAGAAGTGTAAGCAAAGTATGCCGAAATGAAAATGATAAGGGCCGAAAAGGAAATAACAAAACGTTTAAACATCGAACTCTTGTTTCAAAAGATCTCGTAAGTCGTAAAAGTTTTCAACATAAAACTCTGCTTTTAACGATGGGTTTTTGAAGGCCACTAAAGGAACACCCAGAGATTCGGTAAGTTTAAGATCTACTTCAGAATCTCCTATGTAAAGTACTTCCTCGGGTGAAGCTTTAAAATAATCTAAAATGATCTTTAAAGCTTCTGGATGGGGTTTAGGACGAGGGGAGACGAGAGCTGTTACAACTAAATCAAAAAAGGGGGTTAGGCCAAAGATTTCCAGAAGCCTTCCCATGGTGGTAGTGCGGTTGGTGGAAATAGCCGTCTTGAGAGGAGGCCTTACCTGGGAAATTAATTCTTTTAAGCCTGGTTCGGGTCTCATGAGAGATAAAAACTTCTCGTAAGAAAAATTTTTTTGAAACTCAAGGGCCTTGTCTATCAATTCTGGGTATTCACGAAAGAGATAGTGCACTGAATTTTCTGCAGTTTGCATGTGAACATAATTAAACTCTTCTTCGGTCAAGGGAGGCCTTCCTAAGGCTTTACAAATGGCGTTATAATAGGCTCGGTTGGCCTCCCGAGAATCAAAAAGAACCCCATCGCAATCGAAGACGAGCAATTTTAAGGGGCGACGAGTTTCCATTTTCCGTTTTCCACCTTAACAATGATCATAGAATCTACCCCGAGGCCGCAGTGGTCTTTAGGGCTCAGGCGATAAATTCCGGAAATGCCCACATAACCGTTTATTTTTTCTAGCTCGTCCCGGATACGTTGTGGGTGAGGACCGGCCTTTTTCATAGCTATTACTAAAAGGTTGATAGCATCCCAGGCATATCCAGAATGGGTATTAATGGGAAATTTTCGGTCGAGATGATAAACGTCTTTATAAAGATGTACGAAATGGGCAATTACAGGTTTTTGGGGGTCTGCTTCTGGAAGCTGATTCCATGCCATAAGTTTGGTAGAAGGCATCAGATTTCCTTCTGCTGCGAGGCCAGCAAGTTCGATATACTTAGGGCCAGGAAGCCCGTGACACTGGAAAAGTGGCACCTTGATACCAAGTCGTTTGACATCCTTGGCCACGATGGACCCTGCAGGACCAATAGTCCAACAGATAATTACCTGAGGTTTTTGGGTCATTAATCTTCGTAACTGTCCTGACATATCAGTATCAGAAGGATTAAAGCTTTCTTCAGCTACAATTGTAAGTCCATATTGCGGAGCCAATTTTTTAAGCCAGCGCCGACCATCTTGACCGAAACCATCAGAAGCCGTGAGAATAGCTACCCGTTTAAGTCCTTCTTTTTGAAGATAGAGATAGATTTTTTTTACGGCGGTAGAGGAGCGCTGCGGAGCCTTAAATATGTAGCGTGCCGTGCCAAAACGCCCTCCTTCCATTATTACCGGATCTCCTCCCACTGTCATAACAATGGGAATGCGGGCCTTTTCGACAATGGGTTTGATAGCCATTCCGGTTCCAGTTCTAGTGGGGCCAATAAGGGCCACTACTTTTTCTACCTCGATGAGCCTTTTTACCGCCATCACAGCCTTAGTAGGATCTCCCTCCGTGTCAGCCATTACCAATTTTATAGGTTGCCCATTTATGCCCCCGGCCTTGTTGATCTCAGAAACCGCCATTTCGGCTACTAGTTTAGTAGGGGTGCCAATAAAAGCTGCAGGCCCGGAAAGTGCAAATAAAGCCCCAATTTTGATGCTTTCTTGTTCGGCCCAGGAAAATGTTCCCCAAACCAAAAAAGAAACCATCAAAAAAATTAAGAGCAATTTTCTCATTTTTACCTCCTGTCTAAGTTTTTCTAACTAAGATAAACTGGGTCAACTTTTCGAGTAATCTACGAGTTGGGGATAGTTCAAATTTTTCTAGTTCGGCAAGGGCCTTTTCGACAAAGTGGCGAGCCTTTTCCCTGGTGCGAGAAAATCCCTGATATTTTTGGATCAAATTGCAGGCTTCCCGAAAATCTTCTTTGGAAACCTGATTTTTCTTGATAAGAAGAAGAAGTCTCTCTCGGTCTTCTTTATTTGCTTTTTCCAAGGCTAGTATAAAAGGAAGGGTGACTTTTCCTTCCTTAAAATCGTTTCCGATATCCTTTCCTGTTTCACTACTGGCTCCTGTATAATCGAGAAGATCATCGGTAATTTGAAAGGCATATCCCAAAAGTTCGCCATACCGTCTGAGAGAATCTCGTTGCCAGCCATCTCGGTTGGCATGAATAGCTCCTACTTCACAAGCGGCGGAGATCAAAACCGCTGTTTTGCGATAAATCACTTCATAGTAATCCTTTTCTGAGAGTTCTGCGTTGTCTAGGTTGAGGAGCTGGAGAATTTCTCCTTCGCTCATCAAGGTGGTAGTGCGAGAAATAACATCCAGAATATCCATATTGCCTTCTTCTACTGCAATTCGTATGGCACGAGAATAGAGGAAATCTCCTACTAAAATGACGGCCTGATTTCCCCAAAGATGATGAGCGGCTCGTCGTCCTCTTCGAAATCGGGCCTCGTCTACTACGTCATCATGTAAAAGTGTAGCGGCGTGGAGATATTCAAAAAGTACACAGAGACGGTAAGATTGAGAAGTCGTCTCTGCACCACAAAGCCGAGTGGCCAAAATCATCAGAAGAGGGCGCAGGCGCTTGCCTCCGGCAAAAAGGATGTACTGGCTAACTTCGTTTATAAAAGGTACATAGGAGCGGAAATTTCTTTGCAAAACGGTTTCGATCTTTTCGAGTTCCGGGGCGATAGCGGTGAGAATTTCTTGTTTACTGACCATTTTTGCCTCCCAAGCAGACTTTAGCAAAAAAAGGCCAACCTTCAAATGGGCGTTAAACTTTGATTTTAGAGGTGAAATTTGGGATGATTTGCTCTATATTCACCGCCAACTTGAAAGGAGAGGTGTTTTATGGGGCCCAAAAAGATCATTTTAGCTTATTCAGGAGGGCTGGATACTTCCATCATTCTCAAATGGCTTCTTGAAAAGTATCAGTGTCCAGTGGTGGCCTTTTGTGCTGACATTGGTCAGGAAGAAGATTGGGAAGCGGTGCGCCAAAAAGGTCTTTCTACCGGGGCCACCGAAGTAGTAATTCGCGATCTTAAGGAAGAATTTGTAAGGGATTTCGTCTTTTTAGCCCTTAAAGCCAATGCCATTTACGAGGGAGGATATCTTCTTGGGACAGCATTGGCGCGCCCTCTGATAGCAAAAGAGCAGATTCGCGTTGCTAAAGAATACGGCGCCGATGCCGTGGCTCATGGGGCTACTGGAAAGGGAAACGATCAGGTACGTTTTGAGCTGACTTATATGGCCCTTGCCCCGGATCTCAAGATAATCGCCCCTTGGAGAGAATGGGAATTTAGAGGCCGAGAGGATCTTATAACCTTTGCCGAAAGGCACGGTATACCAGTACCGGTCACAAAAGAAAAACCTTATTCTATCGATGCCAATCTTTTTCATACTAGCTATGAGGGAGGAATTCTTGAGGACCCTTGGCAAGAACCTCCCGAAGATATGTTCCAAATGACCACTTCGCCAGAAAAAGCTCCGGATAAACCCGAATATCTTGAAATCGACTTTGAAAATGGCATACCAGTAGCCATAAACGGAGAGCATTTCTCTCCGGCAGAATTATTATCCCGTTTAAATCAAATTGCAGGCCGGCATGGTATAGGCCGGATAGATATGGTGGAAAACCGCTTTGTAGGTATTAAAAGCCGAGGTGTTTATGAGACACCAGGAGGAACGGTACTTCATTTGGCCCACCGGGCTTTAGAACACCTCACCATGGACCGCGAGGTTATGCATTTGAGAGATTCTCTTATCCCTCGTTTTGCAGAACTTATTTACTATGGATTCTGGTATTCCCCAGAGATGGAAACTATGCGGGCCTTAATAGAAGAGACCCAAAAAGATGTTACCGGAACAGTAAAGCTCAAACTTTACAAAGGTAATGCTTGGGTGATAGGAAGAAAAAGTCCTAAATCCTTATATCTTAAAGAGCTTGCTACTTTTGAGGCAGATACTTTATATGATCAAAAAGACGCTGAAGGTTTTATAAAACTCCAGGGTTTGCGTCTCAAAGTACGCGCCCTTATCAAAGAAAAAAGAGGAGGCTCTCGATGAAGATCTTCATTGATACGGCAGTTTTAGAAGAAATTCGAGAAGTAAAGAATCTAGGGATTTTAGACGGAGTAACCACCAACCCGACTCTGGTTTCAAAGACTGGAAAACCCTGGAAAGATGCTATTACCGAGATCCTAAAAGAAGTCCCCGATAAGCCGGTTTCTGTGGAAGTAGTAGCTACAGACGCAGAGGGAATAAAACGAGAAGCTAAAGAACTTGCCAAGCTCGGGCCCAACGTAGTAGTTAAAATTCCCTGCACAGAACCAGGCCTTAAAGCTGTTTTTGAAATGAATGCCGAGGGTGCAGGTGTTAAAACCAACGTAACTTTGGTCTTTTCTCCCTTACAGGCCTTATTGGCTGCTAAAGTTGGTGCCACCTATGTGTCTCCTTTTATTGGTCGTGTAGATGACATTTCTTACGATGGCCTTTTAGTCTTAGAAGAAATCGTTGAAATTTATAATTTTTATGGTTTTGAGACTGAAATTATCGCCGCAAGCATCCGTCACATAGATCATGTGAGACGTTGTGCTGCTCTAGGGGTAGATATTGCAACAATCCCTTACAAAATTATCAAACAGATGTATCGTCACCCTCTCACGGATCGAGGCTTAGAAAGATTTTTAGCAGATGCCGAAGCGGCAGGAATCAATATTTAACTAGAATACAGCATTTAGGGCTCCCTTGTGTTTGGCAGTCGAAGATTTTATGATCTTTTTAAAGGAGGGAGCCCATATACATATACCTTTTAAACTAGAAATTCTTCGGACATACCCATCTTTTAGCCTAGCCTTACGAAATTTGTTGTTTATAGTTTGCTATTATTATACATATTCCTACTTCATAGGATACTTAAAAAAGGCCGTAAGAGTCTCCGAGTTTGCTACCAACTTTTAACTATGTGAGGGTATTTATTTCCTCCAACTTCCTATCTTATGCTTGAACCTTGAGTTTGACAGTTAATAGGTGAAATTTGATCTTCCTGGGAAACAATTTCTTAAGAGACATTTGCAAAATTACTTGATTCACAGGATTTCTCATTATAATCCTATAGAAAAGCTATAGGAATTCAGATTATATTTAAAAAAGACGATTCTCCTATCACTATCGGCAAACATCTTATCTATCAAGATCTCCCTGAAGATATACTCTCTCGCATTAATAAACTCACCAACTGAGAACCTTTCGAAGTGGTATTTAATTTTCTGTGTCTGAAATCTAGGAATAGAAAATTAAATACCACCATCTTACCGGCGCTTTAGGAGAGGAGAGGTTTTTTAAGGGAAAAACAGGCAAATTATGCTTGAAATGGAGAAATAGGGGGAAAAAAGTGGAAATAGGAGAAAATAGATACGAGGAATAGAGAAAACTTTGGTGATAGGGGCAAAAATATTTTGATTTTCATTAATATTAATTTCATGGGCGACAAAATTTTTGCTTAATTATCCAAATTATTCAAAGGTCTCAATAATCGTTTAAAGCCCAAAAGGTCTCATTTATGTTTTGCAAACTTTGGTTACTAATTTGTGTTGCGTGTGTTAATAAAAAATTTGGTATGAAATTGCTTTCTGGAAGGCGAGAAATAACAGTAGGGCTTACTCCACATCGCTTGGAATTTCTGCCGACCACCAAAAAGTTGCTTTGGAAACATGATATTATCGTTCTCGAAGAGCCTCCAGACCCTCTTTTTCAAGAAATGTTGACTGGCAGAATTCCTCTCGATTCCTACGTAGAAGAAACTGAAGCAGGCTTTCCAGAATACGAAAAAGAATTTTGCAAAGAATTGCGAAAACTTCATCAAGCTGGCCGTAAAATCTGCCAAATTGAACCTTATTTGGAAAGATGGGTTCTTATTCGCTCTCTTCTAGACGAAGGTGTTCCTCCTTCTCGTGTTAAAGCTTGTCCTGAGCTTTCTCAAGTCTATGAGATGGAGCATGAAACTTTTGGCAAGCTTTTGGATTATTATGCTGCTATGCAGGGCTCATTTGAAGATTTAGTAGAAAAGATAAAGATTTTTGCCCGTTCCGATGCCCGCCGTATTCTTTTGCGGGACAAAATGCGAGCGCGGGAAATTGTCTCATTAACAAAAAATTACCCAGGTGGGGCAAAAATTTACGTGGAAGCTGGTTATATTCACATCAAACTTCTTTATTTTTTAGCCTGCAAAGCCCGTGGTAAATTCCGTTTAAAGGCAGAAAACCTTCTCCTTCAAGCCCTTTCAGCAAGCGGTTTTCAAGGAGTACTTCCTTCTCCAGGAGATGGTCTTACCTCTTATTATCTTTTTGGAGGCAAACATCGAGATATAACGGAAGATCTTCTGGCAGCTCGCAGTATTATATACATCAAACTTATCGATAAGGACGAATTAAAACCTACCTCCCAAGATCCCTTTCCTCATTTGCGCAACGAGGTTTTTTGGCGCCTTTTTGTCTGGGAACTTTCTTACGAAGATTGTAAAAGGCTCGACAGCCTTATCAGGCTTTTACCGACTTTAAAGGCCCGTGAGGTAGCCCGAAAAGTCTTTAAGGAAGCCTATCAAAAAGCTTCAAAGAAGTTTAAGAATCTCCGGTTTGATAGGGTAGCTCGATTATGAATTCTGCCCCTTTTTCATAATTTCTTGCGTAAATACGCCCTCCGTGGGCCTCAATGATTTTCAAAGATATTGAAAGCCCCAGGCCTGTCCCGCGTTTTTTGGTGGTGAAGAAAGGGGTAAAAAGCTGCTTAAGCACCTCTTGCGGAATCCCCGGACCGGTGTCTCGCACAAAGATCAAGACCTTTTTCCCTTCTGGTTTGATTTCTAATTCCAGGGTTCCTCCATTGTCGCTCATGGCCTCTAGGGCGTTTTGAAGAAGGTTAAAGAGCACCTCTTTAAAACGGTTTTCATCGAGAGCAATTTCTATTTTTTGAGGCGGGGCCAAGAACTTTACCCTGATGCCAACTTCCTCAAATTGAGGACGATATACCTCCAGAACTTCTTGGCAGAGTGAAAGAAGATCGATTTTTTTGCGTTCAAGCTTTAAGGGTTTGGCAAAATTACTTATGTCGGAAAGGAGTTTTTCTAGCCGTTGTACTTCTCGAAAAACAAGTTCGAGCTTATTTCTCTTTTTGGGGTCCTCTTCTTTTTTGAGGAGAGAAAGGACCAGCCCTCCGATAGCAATAAGGGGGTTTTTTATTTCATGTACAATTCGGGAAACTGCCATTCCCACGGCTGCCAGCTTTTCACTTTCCAGCAACCGTCTTTCCATCTCTTTTTGGGCAGAAATATCTCGCACAATGGCAGTAAATATCCAATGGCCATTTATCTTGGTGGCAGAGCGCGAGATCTGTACCGGGAAGATTTCACCGTTTTTGCGGCGGGCCTTACCTTCCATAATTCGCCCGATTACCGGAGATTTCCCGGTCTTTAAAAATTCTTCCACGTATTTACGGTGTTTGCCGGCAACAGCGGAAGGAAGGAGGAGGTCCAAATCTTGGCCCAAGGCCTCCTCCACCTTATAACCAAAAATATTTTCTGCCGCCAAATTGTAGAGAATGATGTGATGTTCTTCGTTTATGGCAACAATAGCATCTGTAGCACTTTCAACAATTCCATGAAGTAGGTCCTGACTGGAAAGGAGGTCTTTTTCTAAGCAATAAACTCGTTTTTCCGCCATTTAGCACCCACGTTCTAAGCGTTCGAGATAGCGCATCTTGATACCTTCCACTACTTTATGCGCAGAATTGAAGGCCGCCATAATACTTCCTTTTTCAAAGACAAGATCACCGGCCAAAAAGAGCCCTGGGACGTTTGTTTCGTAATATTCGTCCACTTTGGGGCGCTTTCCCTCCACTTCTACTCCGGCGGCCCGTAAGAAGTTTTCGGGAGTACTACCCCCTAAACAATAAAATATGGCATCAAATACCATCTGGCGGCCGTCCTTGAAATTTGCTTTTACCCCTTCGGGGGCCGGCTCCACCCCTTCGATATCGGTTTCCATCATAAGGGTGATTTTTCCTTCTTGGACCCTTTTTTCTAGTTCCGCGAGATTTGTTTCGTTGATACGGAAAAACTTAGGGCGCCGGTAAGATAGAAATACCTGAGCTCCTTTATCAGCCAGATAGCAGGCAGTTTCAGCCGCAGAATCCCCTCCACCAACTACCAGAACTTTTTTAAAATGTTCCGGAATTTCGGCCTGAGTACCCAGAAAAATGCGGTCTCTTACCTCTTTTGGCAAGACATAGCGGGGCCGATTAGGCCGACCAAAAATACCTATGGCTACAACCACTACCGGAGCTTCGATAACAGTATCTTTTCCGGCATGAATTCGGAAACAATCATTGGTCTTTTCGATTTTATGGACTTCTTGATTGTAGCGGATGTCTAGCTGATAATCCTTAATGTATTGTTCCATCAATTCCAAGAATTCTTCCTTGCTGCAAGTATCAAACCGACAAATGCCAATGGGTTCTACCTTTACTTTCCGGTATACTGCGTCGACTCTCTTGCCGGGATGATAAAATTTGTGGATGGTCTCGCAGGGTTTATCGGATCTTTCCAGTACGACGACGGGTTCAATACCCGCCGCTTTAGCTTCCACTGCTACAGCAATTCCAGCCGGGCCTGCGCCCACCACTACTATCTTTGCCTTTTCCATCTCCCTCTCCTTCTCCAGAGAATTAGCGCGTGAAATTGTTATTTTTAATCCGATATGGGTTGACGGTCATCACCGGACAGGAAGCACTCTTGACCACTCTTTCGGCCACACTCCCTAAGAGGACTTTTTCAAGCCCTTTCCGGCCGTGAGTACCCATTACGATAAGGTCTGCCCCTTTTTCTTCGGCCACTTTGACGATCTCTTCGGGCACATCTCCCCGCCTTACCAGAGACTCAACAGGAAAACCTTCTAGGTATTCTTCCACAAAACTTTCCATCTTTTTTTGGGCAGATTCCATCAGTTCAGCTTCCAGGTTATCAAGTGCGCTATGGGGAACATAGAAATTGGCATATTTGGCAAGCTCTTCCACTACAAAAACCACAATTAGCTTGGCTTCGAGCTTCTCGGCCAGGTAAGTGGCATAAGGTAAAACTTTAGTTGATGCCTCTGTAAAATCTGTGGGGAAAAGTATGGTTTTGATCTCGGCCATGTTACCCTCCTGTGGTAAAAATAGACTTTGAAATTCTATTTCATTTTCTACCTTTAGGAGAGCTTTTAAGTCAAGCAAGAAGGAGAGAATATGGAAGCATTAGTTGACCTTCACACCCATTCTACCGCCTCAGATGGCACCTTTTCCCCGGAAGATTTGATAAGGCTTGCCTATAAAAAGGGGCTTAAAGCCCTGGCCCTCACCGACCACGATACAATCTCAGGGCTTGAGATGGCCGAGAAGGAAGCCCAAAAACTAGGTCTTGATTTTGTGCCGGGGGTTGAAATCAGTATCAAATTCGAAGGTCCGGGTCATTGTCATCTTTTAGGCTATTTTATTGATTATCGCCACCAGGGTTTGCTTAAGACCCTTGCCCGCCTTCATGAAGCCCGCGAAAAGCGTAATATTCAAATGGTAGCGAAACTAAAAGCCCTCGGAATCTCTATCTCTTGGGAAGAACTAGAAAAAATAGCCGGAGGAGGAGAGATCGGAAGGCCGCACATGGCCAAGCTTTTAGTACAAAAAGGCGTCGTTAAGGATTTTGACGAAGCCTTTGAAAAATTTTTAGGTAAAGGCAAACCAGCTTATGTTCCCAAGGCACGTCTTACTGCCGAAGAAGCCATCCGAATAATTGGAGAAGCCGGAGGTATTACCTCTTTGGCCCATCCGTATTATCTGGGGCTTTCGCGAGAGGAAACCCGGGCCTATGTGACCTCCCTTAAAGAAAAGGGGCTTGCGGCTTTAGAAGCTTATTATACCGATCATGATGAAGAATATACGACCTTTTGTCTTCAAATGGCCAAAGATCTTGATCTTCTAGTAAGTGGGGGTAGCGACTTTCACGGGGCCAACAAGCCAGAGATAGAATTAGGACGAGGAAAGGGCCAGCTTGCCGTCCCTTACGAAGTTTATGAAAAACTCTACCAATATTGGAAGTCTAGGAAAGGCCAGTAATCTTTTTGAGAAGTTTGAGTTCTTCGGGTTTTAAGGGGCGAATTTCACCGGGAAGTAAACCTTTTAAAATAAGAGGCCCAAAAGCCACGCGTTTTAGTTTTTTAACAGGGTGTCCGATGGCGGCAAAAAGTTTTCGGACTTCTCTCTTGCGACCTTCTCCGACAACAACTTCGTAAGTGGTGCTACGGGGGCCTTTTCTTAAAAGTCTTATTTTTTGAGGATAAACTCGGCGGCCCTCTACCTCCACGCCATCTTTCAGGAGTTGCTTTATGGCCTTTGCTGAAGGATGTCCCTTTACAGTAGCATGATAAGTGCGTTTAAGGCCAAAACGTGGGTGTAGAAGACGATGGGCTAGATCGCCATCGTTAGTTAGCAAGAGCAAACCCTCGGTATCCGCATCTAATCTTCCCACAGGGAAAACCCTCACCGGAAGCTTTTTTAGAAATTCTGCAATGGTTTTACGGCCGTGGGGATCATGAAGAGAAGTTAAATAGCCAGAAGGTTTATAGAAAAGATAATAGACCATGGGAGCCTTTTTAACGGGCTCTCCATCCACCTGGACTACTTGCTTGGCAGGATCGAGGCGGAAACCAGGCTCTTTTACTACGTGGCCATCTACTTTTACCCGCCCCTGGCGGATCAGCTCGTCTGCTTTTCTACGAGAGCATACCCCGGCCTGCGAAAGAAATTTATTTAGTCTTACCATGTTTGAGAACTCTATACGTTGCATTCGCGAAGTTTGAATCTATTTTCCCAAATGAGAGGGTAAATTTCAAAAGGAGGTGGGAAGATGGCTTGGATTTACGGACCGGTAAATGGCGCAGATGACATTAGGCGCATCAACTGTCTCATCCGGGACGAGATGCTGGCAGCGGAAACTCCCGAACAGCTTACAGATCTTAAAAAACGCTCAGATTACCTCTGTACTCTTACCTATAGCCCTTTTTGGCAAAAAAAGTTTGGCCCCCGGGTGGAAAAGCTTCGCGAAGTGGCCCGAGAAGAAAACGTAGCTACCGTGCGCCTAGCAAATTATGTAGCCCGTTACAAAGGCTGGGATAAACATTACAACCCTTGGCAAGCCGAAACCGCCAAGGAAATTGAAGAAAGATTGGACGAAATAGATGACCTACTCATCAAGGAGATTGAGGAGGCAAAACCTCTGGAAATCATCGAGGAAATTCAGCAAGAACTTGATATTTTGCGGAAAGAATTTTGTCGGTTACGAAAGGCTATGCTTTTTGTAGATGAACCGGAAGAACTTACCGAGCTCAAAAAATATGCAGATTTCCTGGTAACTCTTACCTATTCGCGGGAACTTGAACGGCGGCTGGGAGAAAATATCGAAAAGATTAGGGATATTGCCCACAAAGAAAATGAAAGGAGTGTAGAACTAGCCAATATTATATCTGCAGTGAATAACTGGGATATTGTTTACGAAGTCTGGAATGAAGACGAATTTGTGCAAGAAGAAACCATTGAAGAATATCTTCAAAGGCTCCTTGAAGAAGAACAAAAGGCCGATACCTATGTTCCCACCGAAGCTCGTTATCGCAGCGGGAAGGTAATGTGGCTAGTCTATGAAAGCCCTCACGAATATAAAGGAGGGCGTACGTATCCGCGCTTGCGGGTGAAGCGTATTTATTTTCCGGGAGACGCTTTTGATATCCAAATGGAAGGCCCGGGTGAATACACCACCCGTTTTGGGCGCAAAGTCTTCGGGGTAAAAATTACCTATAAAACCCGCATTGCTCCTACCACTATAAAGAGAAAAGGGCGCGTTATCCAGCTTCCGGAACGGATTGTCACTCGCACCAAGATTGTTCAATTGGACGAAGGGGCCACAGATGTGCGCCTTGTGGAAGAGCGTCCTGAAAAGGCCTATCCGATAGCCTAAAAAATGGGATCAGATCCCGTTTTGGGATCTGATCCCATTTTTACATGACCTTTGTGGCCAAAACCCTTCTTTGATTTGGCACCTCAGTCATTTTCTAGTTAAATTTGGAAATATGGAAGCGGAACTTGGTTTGATAGAAATCCTTGAAAAGGTCCCTGAAGAGCTAAAAGCCCCTTTTAAGGAGCTTTTTAAGCTCATAAACAGGGAGATTGGTGAGCGTCTTACCAAAAAGGATTTTGAGGCCTTCGAAAAAAGATTTGAGGCCTTTGCCGAACGCACCGAAGAAAATTTTCGCAGGCTTTTTGAGGCGCAAAGAAAGACAGAAGAGCACCTCAATGAGCTAGCTGAGGCTCA
>JALSPG010000103.1 GCA_026986115.1 Thermodesulfobacteriales bacterium | reverse complement strand
CGTCCCGCCGCCCACGAAGCGCAGATCCCAGACCTTCCGCTCGTTTTCAGTAAGCCCGGACAAAAACTCATCAAGCTCAGCCCTCTTTTCCGGATCGGCGATGAATTCCCGAATCAGCCGGATTGCTTCCTGAGACCGTGCCCGCCCCTCGGCTATCCGGCTCCCCCGGGAGAAGTTCTCATCCCACATCCGCCAGCCACGGAAAAGGACCCAATACTTGAGCAGCTCCTCGGAAACGGTATGACAAATGAAGATCACGCCCTCAAAGCGGTTCAGATTCTCAAGAAGAATCCAGCGCAGCTTCCCCTTTACCTCTTCCGGAATGCTCTCATCCCGGGCTATCTCCTGAATGATGGTCTTCACCCTTTCATAGGAGACGTTTGCCTGCTCCTTGAGCACCTTGAGCGGCCCGATGCATTCCCGAAGGGCTTCCACCAGGTCGTCAAGCTCCTCTTTGGAAAGAGGCCGGGGATGAATAGGCTCCCGGGCCCGGAAGTCAAGCTCCACGTCCTGAAGATACTTGAGCTCATCCGGAAGGTTCTCAAGCCTGACCACTTCACCCATCTTCTTCACCTCCACTTTCGGTCTCTACCTACAAACAAAACGGGGAAGGTCTATGTCTGCTTGTGAAATTTTTCCCATATCAAGAGAGAAAAAAATCGGAAGGGGAGGACTTATCCGGAAGGCTCGGGCCGGGATGAAGGGCTCAGCTTTTTATGAAGGGCTCAACATGGGTGGAAGAAGACAGGAGACGGAGGAGAATTCCCTTCCGTAGCGTCAAGCTGGTTTACCTTAACTTGAAGTAAACCTTCTTGACGCCTCGTAACTTCCCATTCTAACGAGATTTTTTGAGGGTGCAAAAATTCCGTGGCGGACACGGCGTAACACGAAAATCAGGATCGTGCTAAGGGGCTAGAGACGGGCCACGGCGTCTCGCAAAACTGCCGGGTTGAGGTGGGCATATCTTAACGTGGTTATGATCTGGCTATGCCCGAGCAGGGCCTGGATCTGCTGGATAGGAACGCCACGGAGGGCCAGCCAGCTGGCGAAAGTGTGTCTCAAATCGTGTATCCGGATATTCGGAAGGCCGGCTTTCCGGAGAGCTTTCTTGAATTCCTTCCGAAAATTACTATCCGAGTGCGGAAAAATCCTTCCAACCTCACCCTTTCCGCCGTTTTCCGCTCTTTTCGCCAGTATTTCTTTGACCCGTGGATGCATCGGGACCCCGAAGGCCTTCCCGCCCTTGGTCTTCGATCCCCGGATCAGGATGACCTCACCCTCAAGATCGACGTCTCCCCATCTGACCCGCAGCGCATCACCCAGTCTCAGCCCGGTATAGGTAAAGAACACCAGGAAATCCCGATAATGAGGATTTATGGCCTTTTCAAGTCGTAAAAATTCCTCTTCCGTCAAATACTTCCACTTATCGTCGTTATTTTCCGGGAGCTGGGAAAGCCCCAGGAGCGGGTTCTGTTCGATAAAACCCCATTCTACGGCCCGGGAGAGCATGTGGCGGACGAGGGCGATTTCCCGGTTGATGGTGGCGGGCCGGGCGCCTTCCGAAAGCCTCTTCTGCTGATAGGCCGTGGCAAGCTTTTTATCGATCCTTGCCAGGGTTCGATTACCAAAAAACGGCTTTACGTGTTTTTCCCAGCGCTGCTTCTTGATCTTGAAGTCTCTGTTATGGACCCGGCACCAGGCAGCGTATCGGGGCCAGAAATCGGCGAGTGTGTAGAAATTTCCCCAGTTATCCCCGTCCATCGCCTTCGCTTTCGCTTCTTCCTGCTTGAGCTTCAATTCTCTCGCTTTTGCGGCTGTTCTTGACGGCCCGATCCGTTCCCGCACCCGCCGACCACCTACCCACACGTCCACCCAATAGACCACGTCCGGCCCCAGGGGCGATCCGCATTTGACGCACTTCCTTACGGAGACGGAATTTCTGTATTTGCAGGCGGGGCATTCCTTCTTAAGAGCCATCCTTCCCTCCCGGTGTCCAAATGGTGTCCAGTGGTGTCCATAAGTGTTCGGCCGACCGACCGGGTCCTTTTTATCCCGGCCGGCAAAAATTGAGCAAATCTGATAACCCTTACTCAGTTAACAGAACAGGAAGGGAAACTCTGGACACCTATATGGACACCTGATTACGGGAGGGCTGAAAGGCCTGGTATTGGCGCGCCCGGGAGGACTCGAACCTCCAGCCTCTGGATTCGTAGTCCAACGCTCTATCCGGTTGAGCTACGGGCGCGCGCAAAAATAAGTTAACCCCTACTCTTCTGTTTGACAAGAGAGGCAAGAAGGTTTTAACTGCTGCCATGGAAAACCTCAAAAACCGCTTTAAAGAACTGATCTTCACCCTTGCCTCTATTCCAAGCCCCAGCGGTGAAGAGCGTGCAATTTTGGAGTATCTTTCCGACCGACTGGCACAAATCGGCCTCCCCCTTAAAAAACAGGATGTCCCCGACCGTTTTTATAATCTAATTGTAAACGAAAGCAAAAATCACCAGCTCCTTATCACCACTCATGTGGACACTGTTCCTCCCTGGCTGGGGATCTTTCCCCCTCGGATCAAAAATGACGTACTGGAAGGGCTTGGGGTTTGTGATGCTAAAGCTGGTGTGGCCATTATGCTTATGTTGCTTGAAGAGCGCAGCCGCCAAGGGAAACCAATTCCCGCCACCTTTGCTTTTGTTGTAGATGAAGAAAGAGAAGGGCAGGGTTCGGCCCTTTTGGCCCGTGAAAAACTACCCCCTTACGCCGTTGTCCTCGAACCTACAGATCTCAAAATTGCCATTGCTGAAGGGGGGTCGGTAGAATTCGAAATTCGTGTTCGCGGAAAAGCTGCACATGGAAGCTGTATTCCACAGGGAGAGAATGCTATAGAACGTGCTATAGAATTGGTCTCACGACTCAAAAGGCTCCCTTTTCTCTATTCGGAACACCCTTTAGTGGGCCCAGGAGGGCTAAATGTAGAACGCTTTAGCGGAGGTGATGGAGAACTCCGGGTACCAGATCTTTGTATTTTGGAAATAGACTTTCGGGTACTTCCCGGGCAAGACACCGAAGAGGTTATAGCAGAAATTAAAAAAATTTTAGAAGACACACCTTATGTGCACTACGTTATCAAGGATGTTTCAGAACCCTTTGCTATCTCAAACGATTCTCCTATTGTGCAAAAAATTTGCCGAGCATATCAAAAAGCCTTGGGCGAGGAACCGGAGCTCTCAGGGATGCCTAGCTGGACTGATGCGGCTCACCTTTATGCCGCGGGGGTAGAACCAGTAGTTTTTGGGCCCGGAGACCTGGCCAGGTGTCATACACCAGAAGAGCTCATCGATCTTTCTGACGTAGTAGAGGCTTTCTCTGTCTTGGATACCTTGCTGGATATCTTGGCTGAAGAAAGTTCTTCTTGAAGATCTTTTTCCATCCGAAGCCAAGCCCCTTGCCTAGAAGTCACTCTGAAACCCAGGCATTCGTAAAAACGCTGGGCACTTTCATTTTTTTCTCCCACCCAGAGGGCAACCTTTTTAAAGCCTTTGTTTTTCAAATATTCCAGAGCGGTTTTCATAAGTAGTTTTCCCAGACCCCGTCCTTGATAGGCTGGATCAACTACAAGTTCGTGAATCTCTGGAACTTGCTCTCCTTGAAAGCGACAATTTGCTTCTACGACGATAAATCCTACCGGATGCTCACCATCGAAAGCTACAAAAAAACCCCCATCAGCATGCTTTATAAGCCATTTAAGGTAGCGCTTTACCCGGCCCGGATCACGATAGGCATAAAGATAGTCTTCTTGATACGCATCTAAATAAATACGTTTAAGTTCTGAAGCCAGAGGTTTTATGTCTTTTATCTGTTTTACGATGATTTTTTCTTTATTTTTGTCGGCCATTGTCGTATACTCAAATGAAAAGGGGGATGTTATGTCGATAAAGTATTTAATCCTTTCTGATCTGCATCTTGGTGAAGAAGATAGTCTCTTAACAAATTTAAAGCCAGGGGTAGATGAGATAGACCCCTTAAAGCCGTCTCCAGTTCTTACCAAATTTGCCGCTTGTTTGGAAGAACTTATTTCTCCCGAAACCAAGAAGCCATATTTGGTTGTTCTAGGAGATGGTCTCGAAATGGCCCTTGCACATTTTAACCAAGCGGCCATGGCCTTTGAACGTCTGGTGGAAGAACTTTTCCTTAAAAGACAACTTTTTAAGGGTTTAATCTACGTGCCAGGAAATCACGATCATCATCTCTGGGAAACCGCACGTGAGGTTCAATACAGTAGTTATTTGGCAAGAAAAATATCCCCTGGAAGTAAATTTCCAGAACCATGGCATATTTCTAACGCTTTTCCCACCAAAGATTACCATTATGTTCCATCGCCTTTTATTGCCAAATTTTTGGGCCGTTTTGATTTGCTCAAAGATTTCTTTGTAGGAATGGTTTATCCCGTATTTGGCCTCTTAGCCAAAGAAGACCGCAGGATTATTTGCATGCATCACGGACATTTAATAGAAAGCATCTACCGTCTGATGAGTAAATTGCGGGTGATGCTTTTTCCTGAAGAGAAAGAACCAAAAACTCTAGATCAGATTGAAAAAGAAAATTTTGCCTGGATAGATTTTTTCTGGTCCACAATGGGCAGATCTGGCCCTGCTGGTAAGAAAATAGAGAGCATTTATGAACGTCTTTTGGTGCCCGCTACTTTCAAAGACTTGATAAAGAGATTGGCCAATGTTTTGGCAAAAAATTTTGATATTCCTTTAGTGCCGGAAAGATGGGAAGACGAGGTCTTCGAAAAAATTCTTCAAAAACTAACAGAAAGGAAATTTCTACCTGAACGCAGAATGACGGAAAAGAATCTCTCTCCGCATACAGAAAAAGAATTACGTTGGTTTGTAGAAGGGCCTCTTTTGGAGGAGATTAAAAAAGTACTCCCGGTTGATGAGGAAGAGTTAGCACAGTATGAATTTAACTTCATTTTTGGGCATACCCACAAGCCTTTTGCAAGACTTGATAAGTTTTATCCCTACCGTTTCTGGACAAAGGTGTTAAACACCGGAGGTTGGATAGTAGATCGCTTGGAACTTTTACCTATTTATGGTGCAAATTTGGTTTTGATAAATGATACCTATGAAATAGTAAATATTGAGCTTTTTCGTTTGGGGAGCTACGAGCGGCCCAGAGTTTCTCGGGTAAAAAGCCCGGATGAAGGCCTTTCTTCCTTCGAAAAAGAAATAGCCAAAAGATTAGAACCTAAAATTTGGCAGGAATTTGTTGAAATTGTCCAAGCTGCGGCTCAGGTACGGGTAAGTCACCTAAGAGAACGCATCTTCAGTTCTTAGGGAATCGATTATCTTCCTGATAAGCTCTTTGGGGGGCTCTTCGTAAAAAACCGGGGCCCCTATCTCTTTTAAGAGGACAAAGACAAGCTTTCCGCGCCAGACCTTTTTATCGGCGCGTAGATGAGCTTCGATTTTGGCAGGGTCTAACTCTTTGGGAATACGCACGGGAAGACCTAGTTTTCTGAGAAGGGCCTCCAGAGGAGTACTCAAATCTCTTTGAGCCAGCCCTAGCTCTTCAGACAGCCTGGCTGCAGCCACCATACCAATGCTCACACAAAAACCATGGAGTATTTCATAATTTGCCGCAGCCTCTATGGCATGACCAAGTGTGTGGCCAAAATTAAGGATACGCCTCAACCCTCCCTCTTTTTCATCGCGTGAGACGATGTCAGCCTTAATACGGCAACTTTCAAAAATGATGTGTTCTAAAGCTGAAGCGTCATAATTTAAAAGGGCCGAGGCATTTTCTTCTAGGAATTGGAAGAGTTCGGGGCTTGCAATACAACCATACTTTACCACTTCTGCCAGTCCGTTTTTTAAATGTTCAAAAGGAAGAGTAGCAAGAACTCCGTAATCGATATAAACCCGCCAAGGCTGATAAAAAGTCCCCAAAAGATTTTTGCCTTCGGGAAGATCAACACCGGTCTTCCCGCCTACGGAGCTATCTACCTGGGCAAGGAGAGTAGTAGGAATCTGGACATAAGGAATCCCGCGGAGATAGATAGAAGCCAAAAAACCAGCAACATCTCCGGTGACCCCTCCCCCCAAGGCGATTAGCGCACATTTGCGGTCAAAACCAGCCCTCACCATTGCTCTGGCAAGTTTTACTACGGTGTCCATGTTTTTAGAGGCTTCACCGGCTTGGAAAACAAAGAGCTCACTTTTAAGGCCAACTTCTTCGAGGAGACGTTTTAGATCTCCCCCCAGGAGTTCTGAAACGTTGCTATCGGAGATGATGGCATAACGGTATCCTAAAGAAAGGGCCTTTAAATCTTCTGGAACTTCAGTTAAAAGTCCCCCTTCGATTAAAATTTCATAAGGATGAGAGGTTTCAACTTTAATCTGCCGCATGATTTTCCTATACCAGCTTCTCCCAAAAGCGCAAAGAGAAAAGCTTGCCGTCAAAGGTTAGCCTGTGCTACTCAATGAAAGATGCGAGAAATAAGTCCTCAGGAAGTCTCGCAACGAGTTGCCACGGCGGTAATTGAAGCCTGCCGTATTTTGCCTTCCGAGGTCTTAGAGACCTTTGAGAAAGCACGTCAAAAAGAAATATCTCCTCTTGGGTGCAGGGTCTTTGATATTCTTCTTGAAAACGCCGAGATCGCTGCTGAAAAGGGGCTTCCTCTGTGTCAAGATACAGGAATTGCCGTAATTTTTGTAGAACTTGGCGAAGAGGTCCGAGTAAAAAAACTTATCGAGGCTATTAATGAGGGTGTAGCCCGGGGATATCAAGAAGGATTTTTGCGCAAATCTGTAGCAGACCCTTTGACTCGCGAAAATACAGGAACCAATACCCCTGCTGTTATCCATTTAGATATTGTTTCGGGGGATCGTCTTCGCCTAGCAATAATGCCCAAGGGGTGCGGGAGCGAAAATATGAGCCGCTTGGCCATGCTTCCTCCTGCTGCCGGAAAAGAAGGAATCAAAAAATTTATATTAGAGACTGTAGCCCAAGCCGGGCCAAACCCCTGCCCGCCTATCATTGTTGGGGTGGGGATCGGAGGCACTTTTGAAAAAGCAGCACTCCTTGCCAAGAAGGCCCTTTTGCGTCCTTTAGGAATAAGTTCTCCTAGAGAAGATGTTGCTAAGCTGGAAAAAGAACTCCTTGAAGAGATAAATCGACTAGGAATAGGCCCTTTGGGTTTTGGAGGATGTACCACCGCTCTTGCGGTACATATAGAAACCTTTCCTACCCACATAGCCAGTCTTCCTGTAGCGGTAAATATTCAATGTCACGCTGCCAGGCTAAAGTGGGTAGAAATATAGCTGGAGGAGAGAAATGTTAGAGATAGAGATTCCCCGCTTTGGGAAATTCACCCTAAAACACCTAGTATTTGACTTTAATGGCACTTTAGCAGTAGATGGGCATCTCAAGCCCGGGGTAAAAGAGCGTTTGCTTGAGCTTTCAAAAAGTCTTTCTCTTCATGTTATTACAGCTGACACTTTCGGAAGGGCCAAAAAGGCCCTTTATGAAATACCCTGTAAACTTGTTATTTTAACACCCGGAGAAGCTCACGATGAGGCCAAATTGAAATATGTTGAAGAGCTTGGCCCCCAATATGTGGCAGCCATTGGAAACGGAGAAAACGATATCCTCATGCTTTCTGAAGCGGCTTTAGGTATTGCTGTCCTCCTGGAAGAAGGTGTAGCCAAAGAAGCAATTTTGGCGGCAGATATTTTGGTGAGGGATATCCTTGACGCCTTAGATTTATTCCTCAAACCTTTAAGACTCAAGGCCACTCTCAGACGTTGATGACCCAAAATATCCTCCTGGCCCTGGCTGCTATTATTGCAATTGGAATCCTTTCTCAATGGCTGGCCTGGATTCTAAGACTCCCCTCTATCATTTTGCTCCTCCTTGCCGGACTTACTCTTGGACCTTTTACAGGTTTTTTAAACCCTGACCTCCTTTTAGGAAATTTTCTTACTCCGCTTGTTTCGGCCTCGATAGCGGTCATCCTCTTTGAAGGAAGTCTTAACCTGCGCTTTGAAGAAATCCGGAACAAAGCCACGTTCGTTATCAATCTCGTTAGCATTGGAGCTCTGGTAACCTGGTTTGGTATTGCTCTTTTAGCCCGGTTGCTGCTGGGCCTTTCCTGGCCTGTGGCAATTCTCCTGGGGGCCATTCTCATAGTGTCTGGTCCCACGGTTATCGCCCCCCTTCTCAATCATTCTCGCCCAAGAAGGCCTTTAGGAGCTATTCTCAAGTGGGAGAGTATTCTCATAGATCCTTTAGGGGCCATTTGTGCCGTCCTGGTTTTTGAAACCATAACCCACGAAAGGAGCGGGATTTGGCCGGCCTTGGCCCTTTTGAAGACACTCTTTCTTGGGTTTGGGGTCGGTTATTCTCTGGCGAAAATTCTCATCTGGGTGATGCGCCGATATTTTGTCCCGGAATATTTAGAAGTGCCCTTCTTTTTGATGTTTGTAATGATTGGTTTTGCGACTACATCTTATCTCCAGCCTGAAACTGGTCTCCTCACCGTAACTGTAATGGGGGCTTATCTTGCCAACCAAAATGTAATCTCTATTAAACACGTGGCTGCATTTAAAGAAAATTTAGCCACTCCTCTTCTTGCCAACCTCTTCATTTTATTGGCAGCTAGACTCGACCCATCTTCTTTGCAAGAAATCTCTTTGAAAGAGATTCTTTTCCTTGGGGCTATCATTTTTTTGATACGACCTCTGGCGGTTTTTACTTCATCTATAGGTTCTGGACTCCGTTTGCGAGAAAAACTTTTTCTCTCAGGCATTGCCCCTCGAGGAATTGTGGCGGCAGCTATGGCCTCCCTTTTTGCCCTTCATCTCAGGAGTTTAGGCTTTCCAGAGGCAGAAAAGCTGGTAACACTTACTTTTCTAGTCATTTTGGCAACAGTCTTTTTAAACGGGCTCTGGGCCCGTCCTTTGGCCTGTTTTCTCAAAGTTTGCCAGCGAGATCCTAACGGTGTGCTCTTCGTAGGGGCCCACGATTGGGCCCGAGAAATGGCGCGGGCCCTTCATGAAGAAGGTCTGGAAGTCCTTTTGGTGGATACCAATTGGTTCCACATCAAAGCGGCCGAACAGGATGGGCTACCACATTTTTACGCCAGTATATTTTCCGATTGCGTGCTTGAAGAGGTCGAATTCGAGGGACTTGGAAAACTTTTGGCCCTCACCGCTAATGACGAAGTTAATTCACTAGCGGTAGTTCATTTTGCAGAAATTTTCGGACGAAAAGAAGTTTACCAACTAGCTCCTTCTAGAGAAGTTACAGGTTGTTTGCGCTCTGCCCCTCACGCCAAAGGCCGTATCCTTTTTGCAGAAGAAGTCGATTTTCAGTATTTAGAATCCCTTTACAGGCGTGGATATGGCGTAAGAAAACTCCGTCTCTCAAAATATTTTACCTTTGAGAAGGCCTTTCGGTGTTTTAACGGTATGATGTTGCCTCTTTTTCTCCTCTCGGAAGATCGTAAGAAAGTACAGATCTATACCGCAGACTACAGACCCCGCCCCCGCCCACATCAACTCCTGATAGTTTTTGCTCCTCCTCAAAAATATTAACAATCTCCTTGCATCCCGTTCCAAAATACTTATCGTTTTTTCGGGCTCGAAAGGATTTTTGTGTTGATTCAGGGACTTTATTTAGAATTTTCCTAAAATATTGTTGACAAAATTTAAAAATTTTTCTAGGTAATGCCAGCAAAAATATAGTTGAGGAGGGATAGTTATGTGTGTACGTCCAGGAATTGCTGCGCCGGATTTTGAAGCGCAGGCCTATGTAAATGGTGAGATCAAGACGGTAAAACTTTCTGATTACAAGGGTAAATGGGTGGTAATTTTCTTCTACCCGGCAGATTTTACCTTTGTGTGACCCACGGAGCTTGCCGCAGTTGCGGCTCGTTATGACGAGTTTAAGAAACGTGGAGTAGAAGTCTTAGCTATTAGCACTGATACAGTCTTCACCCATAAAGTCTGGCAGGAAACAGAGCTTTCTAAGATGGTGCCAGGCGGTGTTCCCTTCCCGCTTCTTTGGGATGTCGCCGGAAAAATTGGCCAGCTTTACAGCATCTATGATGAAAAATTAGGTCTTAATTTGCGCGGCCGTTTCATTATTGATCCTGATGGTATTATCCAATCTATCGAAATGTTAAATGCCCCGGTTGGGCGTAACATCAACGAGCTCCTTCGCCAGATCGATGCCTTCCAATATGTACGTGAGCATGAGGGTGAGGCTTGCCCGGCAGAATGGCGTCCTGGCAAACCTACTCTTAAGCCGGCTCCAGATCTTGCGGGTAAGGTTTGGGAAGTTTGGAAACCAGAAAATCTCGATAATTAAATTGTAAGGAGCAGGATATGCAGAAATATCAGTGTTCAGTCTGTGGGTACATTTATGATCCAGCAGAAGGGGACCCCGAGAGGGATATTACTGAAGGGACCCCATTTGAAGAGTTACCGGAAGATTGGGTTTGCCCCGTATGTGGGGCACCCAAGTCGGCCTTTAACCCAGTAGATTAAAAGAAGGAGGAGGGGGAAAATGAAAACACTTTGGTGGTTAGCGGTAAGTTTCTTTTTAATAGTAGGGGCGGCTCAGGCTGCCGAGATGGGAAAGTTCAAGTATCACGATTTCAAAAAGCCCCAAAAGTGCGGGGCCTGTCATAAAGAAATCTTCCAGGAATGGAAAGAAACTCTTATGGCTCAAGCTTTCACCCATGAATGGGATCAAGTAGAATACTTTAAATTGGCTCTTCCTCACGCCTTAAAGGAACCCAAAGTAGCGGGTGTTAAAGCAGGTTGTATCGGATGCCATGCTCCTCTGGCCTTTTTAAGCGGAGATATCCCCCCCAAAGAAGCTTCCGCTGGCACCCGGGCCAATGAAGGGGTTTCTTGTGAGATTTGCCACAATATTACTGGTAGCACCGAAAAAGAGCCTTTTAATTTCAGCTACACCATTGAGCCTGGAAAGACCAAGATGGGCCCACGAGCTGATGCGAAACCCATGGGGCATAAGGTAAAACAGTCTGATTTCATCAGGTCTGCAGAGTTTTGCGCTACTTGCCACGATGAAGCCAGTCCTTACGGAGCTTGGGTTAAAGAAACTTACCGGGAATGGAAGGCCGGGCCTTACGCCAAAGAAGGGGTAGTATGTCAGGATTGTCACATGCATCGTGCTCCTGGCAAAGCTGCTGTTATGGGGCCAAAAAGGGCAGATATTGCTCACCACGTCTTTCAGGGGTCGCATTCTCCAACCAAACTTGCAGGAGCAGTTGATTTGGCCCTTTATGTAAATAAAAAGAAGGTTTCTAGTGGCGATCGGGTCAAAATCAGGGCGGTTCTCTTTAATGGAAAGGTCGGGCACAAGATCCCCTCTGGCTCTGCCGAAGAACGCATGCTTTGGCTTGAAGTCTGGGCTATTGATGCCAATGGTAAAAGCTGGCATCTCCCGGTGAAGAAAAAAGGTTTTACAGGTGAGGAATATACTATCGCCGATCCGAATGCTTACGCTTATTTTGCTATCGGTGAAATTATGGAAATCAAGAATTTCAAAGGCCTTAAACGCGATGGAAACGTGCCAGCAGGGGCGCGTATCTTTCGCCGGCCTTTCTTTGACCCGAAAGGTCGGATGACAATTTGTCAGTGGTATACAGCTAAAAATGACCTGGTGGATTATCGTATTGGTCCTCGGGAGACCAAAATTGAAGAATATGAGTTTGAAATTCCTGCTGAAGCAAAAGGGCCGATCACCATTAAGGCCAATCTCTTCTACTCTCAAATTCCAAGCTCTGTAGGTGAATTCTTCAAACTTCCAGAAGAAGAATACAAACCCATTCTGGTCAATTCGGCAGAAGTTGTCCTTAATCTTGAGTAAAAGGTTGGGATTCAAAAGGGGGAGAGCTCTCCCCCTTTAAAAAATCTTTGAAGAAGGAGGGGGTAAGATGAGATGGTTTTTGGCTTTGTTAACGGTTCTGGTTTTGGTTTCTTCCGGTACTGCCTTTGCTAAGGTAAGTGAAGCCACGGAAACTTGTATCTCTTGTCATGCTTCTGTAACCCCTGGCATTGTTGCAGAGTGGAAAAAGAGTCTTCACGCTCAGGTAACTCCAGCCCAAGCCCTCAAAAAAGACAAACTTTCGAGGCGCATTAGTACCGAAAAGGTTCCAGGAGAACTTGCCAATGTGGTGGTGGGATGTGCCGAATGTCACACTTTAAATCCCAAAAGCCACAAGGATACCTTTGAACACAATGGTTATCAGGTCCACATCGTAGTAACTCCTAAAGATTGTCAAACCTGCCACCCTACAGAAGTAGCTCAGTATGACAAAAACCTTATGTCTCAGGCCTATGCTAATCTCAAAGAAAATCCAGTTTATCATAACCTGGTTGATACTTCTTTAGGACCACAGGTGTTTAAAAATGGTAAACTTATTTATGAAAAACCTCATGATCTAACTCAAGCTGATGCCTGTCTTTATTGCCACGGTACCAAAATTGAAGTTAAAGGAATGGCGACCAGAGAAACTGAAATGGGAGAAATGGAATTTCCGGTACTTTCCGGATGGCCAAATAACGGCGTTGGCCGTATTAATCCCGATGGTTCTAAAGGTTCCTGTACTTCTTGTCATCCCCGTCATGCCTTTTCTATTGTGGTGGCTCGTAAACCTTACACCTGTGCTGAATGCCATAAAGGGCCAGATGTACCAGCTTACAAAGTTTATATGGTAAGCAAGCACGGGAATATTTTCTCTTCGTCTAAAAACAAATGGAATTTTAATGCGGTTCCCTGGACAGTAGGTAAGGATTTCACCGCTCCTACCTGTGCCACTTGTCATGCCAGTCTCATTGTAGATGAGGAAGGGAATGTGATTGCTGAGCGTTCTCATCAGATGAACGACCGAAGCGCCTGGCGTCTTTTTGGTCTCATTTACGCCCACCCGCATCCAAAAGATGCAGATACTACCAAGATTAAAAACAAAGCTGGTCTTCCTCTCCCCACAGAGCTTACGGGTGAACCCGTGGAGGCCTTCTTGATCAGCAAAAAAGAGATGGAAGCCCGCACTGCACGGATGAAAAAAGTATGCTCTGCCTGCCACGCTACCAGCTGGGTTGATGGCTTTTTTGTAAAGCTTGAAAAGGCCATTGAAACTACCAATAAGCAGACGTTAGCTGCCACTCAGATCCTTCTCGAGGCCTGGAATAAAGGCGTAGCTAAGGGGCTGCCCTCAAGTATCTTCGACGAAGCTATTGAGAAGATGTGGGTAGAACAATGGCTCTTTTATGCTAATTCGACTCGCTTTGCGGCAGCAATGGGTGGTGCGGATTACGGTGCCTTTGCTAATGGCCGTTGGTATCTCAACAAGAACCTACAACAAATGTCTGATTGGTTGAAGTTCTTACTCGAGGCTAAAGGGAAGTAATAAGAAGTGGGGCGAATGCCCCGCTTCTTTATTTCTCTAGTGGTTTTAGCTCAAACATAAGTTGCCCTTCTTCGACAGTATCATTTAATTTTACATGAATTGCCACTATCTGGGCATCAAAAGGAGCTACCACGGCGTTTTCCATCTTCATGGCTTCGATATTGGCTATTTCTTCTCCCTTGTGCACTATATCTCCTTCTTTTAAGGTTCCGCGTTCTGGATTTCCGATCCGCCAGACGTTTCCACTAATGGGTGCTCCGATCTGGTTAGGTCCTACAGCCTTTTTGATCTCTTTCTTTTTGGCCCGGGGAGTCTCTACAGTATAAACTCGCGTCTTATTGTTAACTTTCATTACCACATGAACTACGCCTTCATGTTCTGCTCCAACGGAGACAAGCTCTATGGCGTAAGGCTTTCCGTCTAACTCGAATTCTACTTTGTCTCCGGGCTTTTTAAGTCCTTCTCGCCAGACGTTGGTTGGAAGGACAAGGGGTGCCTGGCCATATTCATCTCGAAACTTGATGTATTCTACGGCATCCTTAGGATGCATGAGATAGAGAATAAATTCTTCCTCTGTGGGTTTGCGTTCTATCTTTTCTTCTAGTTCCTGACGCAGTTTGTCAAGGTCGTCTGGTTTTACCGTTTCAAGAGGAGATTTATCCGTACGTTCTTTAATTTTGTCCTGCCATTCGTCTCCAAAGGCACTTTGATAAACCCAATCTGCCGGCCACCCCTGGGGAAGACGGCCATATTTGCCAAGAATTAGGTTTTTAAAGTCTCCAGGGGCATTTCGGAAGATGGTGAGAAGCTCTTCTCTCTCCCAGGGTTCCATTTTGTCGAGATCTTGATCAACTTCTTCTACAAACTTTGTAAGAAGACGAATAAGGTGTTCTACGCCTTTCAGTCCACGTTCTTTGGCATATTTATTGACCATTCCCGAACAGGTAACCCAGGTGATTTGAGAGCCAGGGGTGACATCAAAATACTTTACAATACGGTTGTAAAGGGACATGACCCTCAGGATCTGAGGCATGAGATGGAGAAAACCACCTTTTTCCGCCTGCTCAAAGGAACTTGGGAAGGCTCCTCCTGGCATTTTGTGCTTGGTGACATTATGATCCAGACCTTTGAAGGGACTTTCAGCCCAGGCGTATTGATTGATCCATTCCCTCACTTTTTGGACGGCACCTTCGGCGGCTTCTCGATTCAGATGGACTTTAACTCCTGCCTCTTCAAGATAGGCGTGCACTCCAAGAATAGGTGGCTGACCGTAAAACCGGGTCAGAGAGTCTTCTTCCACGTCTAAGATCTTGGCCCCAGCCTGTGCCGCTGCCAGATAAGCTGGAAGAGCCAGGCCATCGGTGGTGTGCCGGTGATAATGGATTACTAGGTCGGGGTATTTTTGTTTGATGGCATCAATGAGCTGAGCGATCCGCTTGGGGCTACCAACACCTGCCATGTCTTTAATACAAAGCACTATTTCATCTATTCCTCCACAAAGAGCGACGATCTCGTCCACCACCGAAAGATAATATTCGTCGGTAGTCCATTCGGCCTGGGTGAAAGAAATAGCGGGTTCAAAAAGTCGACCCCTTTTCATCACGATTTCTGCCACGGTCTGCATATTGCGGATGTCATTCAAAAAGGAAAAACAGCGCCAGACATCGATATCTACCCTTGCTACCACGTATTCGATCACGTTTTTGGGATAAGGCCGGTAGCCCCAGAGATTGGTTTCTCGGATCAGGGTCTGAAGGAGGACCGAGGGCATCTTTTCCCGGAGGATACGTATTTCTTCAAAAGGGTCTTCCCTCCGGTTCATGATACCCACGTGCCACCGCGCGCCGCCATGGCATTCCGCACTGAAAAGCCCCATTTCCTCGTAGTAAGGCGCCAGAGTTGCCAGATCATAAATACGATGGCGGTTTTTGTAATCAGATTGACCGGCATCACGCATGCCGGTAGAGGTGAACATAACGCCATCTAAGTCGCGCAAAGCCTTAACGATTTCTCGCGGGGTCATTCCAGGTTTTACAATATTCCACATGGCTCCACTCCTTACATCCAAGGTTGAGGACCTAGGGCCGAGACCCTGGCCACAAATTTGGCAATTTTAAGCACTTCATCTTCCGTGCTCTTTTCTTTAAACATGGCTACCAGTTCATCCATGTGTTCTTCGATAAAAGTGGTAGAAAAATGGCCGGCCCGAAAAGAAGGATGACGGATAATAGCAAGCAAAAGCGGGGCAATGGTCTTGATCCCTTCTACCCGTAAATCCCTCCCGAGGGCGCGGTCCATAGTGCGGATAGCAGCCTCGCGATTTTGGCCTGCAGTCATGATAAGCATGATCAAGGAATCGTAATAAGGTGGAATATCTGCCCCCTCATATACTCCTTGTGAGATTCGCACTGCTGGCCCCTGAGGGAGCTGGAGTCGCGAGATAGTGCCGAAAGAAGGGCTAAAAGTAATAGGATCTTCGGCATTCAAGCGCACTTCCAGTGCCCAACGGTTGGCTTTGATCTCAGATTGCCGAATAGGAAGCTTTTTCCCTTCTGCTACGTCCAGCATTAAAGAGACTAGATCAAGGCCGGTGATAAGCTCCGTGACTCCATGTTCCACCTGAAGGCGGGTATTTACCTCAAGAAAATAAAATTTATTGGTGGCAGAATCAAAAATAAACTCCACCGTACCAGCAGAAGCGTAACCAATTTCGCGCATGAGACGTACTGCCGTAAAACAGATCTCTTCTCGCAAATCTTCGTCTATGGAAGGGGAAGGGGCTTCCTCAATGATCTTTTGGTTGCGGCGCTGAAGAGTACATTCTCTTTCAAAGAGATGAACCACTTTGCCGTGTTTGTCTGCCACAATCTGAACTTCTATGTGACGTCCCTTTTGAATATATTTTTCTGCCAGAAGGGCATCATCACCAAAAGCCTTCATGGCTTCAGATTTGGCCTGGTTAAAAGCAATGGGAAGCTGCTCTTCAGACTCGACCTTTACCATCCCCTTTCCACCACCGCCTTTGGCAGCCTTGAGCATGATGGGAAATTCTACCTTCTCTTCCCGAATCCAGCGTTTGATCTCTTCGATATCTTTCACATTGTCTATACCGGGGATGGTAGGTACATTAGCCTGTTTGGCATATTTTTTGGCCTGAACTTTATCTCCCATAGCCCGAATAACCTGCGGAGGAGGCCCAATCCAGATAAGACCTGCGTCTTCTACCATCTCAGCAAAATCGGCATTTTCAGCCAGAAAACCCCATCCGGGATGGATGGCATCTGCCCCTACCTTAAGGGCTGCACCGATGATTTTTTCCATATTTAGGTAAGACTCAAGAGGAGGTGCTTCTCCTATACAAACGGCTTGGTCTGCTAAACGTACGTGATAAGCAAGGCGGTCAGCCGTGCTGTAAACAGCAGTAGTTTTAATACGCCGGTCACGACAAGTATCCATGATCCGGACAGCAGGGACACCGCGATTGGCTATCAAGACGTGTGAGGTTTTCTTTTCCATAGAATCCTCCTGGAGCGGGATTCAGAGACTTTTATCTGGCTCAATTAATCGAAAATTTCGGATTTGGCAAAGGGGTTTGAAGGAAGAGATTAAGTCTTTTTAAGGAAACGCTGACGGGCTTTTTCGTAAAGGTTTCGCACCTCTTCGGGTGAAAGCCCGGCCCCCAAGCCAACCTGCTGGGCCATTTGTGCTGAAAGGAAATCTCCCGGGGCATGCCCATCGGAATTGATCACAAGAGGAGCTTCATACTTCCTTGCCAAAGAGGCAACGTGGCCGTTGGTAAGACAATGTCCTTTGCGTCCCGAAAGTTCGAGAAAGACACCCTTTTCAGCGGCAAGCTTTACTTCTTCTGGAGAAATAAGCCCTGGGTGAGCCAAAATATCAGCTCCCGCTTTGATGGCTGCAAGATTTGTCCCGGAGGCTACAGGCTCTACCAGAGTTTCCCCGTGAACAACGACTATTTCTGCCCCTAAAAGCCGGGCCCGTTGAACAAGCTCAGGAATCATCGCGGGAGGTACGTGAGTAAGCTCAATACCCGGGATGAGTTTGGTAGGAGAAAGTTGATTTAGGGCCCGCGCTGCGGTAATTATTCTCGGAATAATAAGGTCAATATTGGAATGATCCGCATGGTCTGTAATGGCTACGGCTTCATAACCCAAAACACTTACTCTGCGCAAAAGTTCGGCAGGGATTAATTCTCCGTCGCTGAAAACAGAATGACAATGAAAATCAAACATCACTACATCTTGTATTTACTAATGGCTGAAGGATCAAGCTTTTCGAGCAGTTCTTTGAGTTTTTCTTTATCTTGATCTTGCTCAACTCCACTGCCTTCCTGTTTTTGGGCCTCGGTTTTAGCAGCCTCTTCCAGAGCCTTGCTTTTTTCAAGCACCTGCTCATGCACCCAAATTTCAGCCCCTGTGCGAAGGGCTAGGGCCACAGCGTCGCTCGGACGAGCATCAATCTGTACCTCTCGACCGTCAATATCAAGGGTAATCAGGGCGTAATAAGTGTTGTCACGGAGATCACAGACTTCGATACGCGGAATTTTGATGCCAAGATGCTCTAAAATATTGATCATAAGATCGTGGGTCATAGGTCGAGAAAACTGAATATTTTCGAGCCTGGTAGCAATAGCAGTGGCCTCAAGCAGCCCAATCCAAATGGGAAGTGCCCGCTCCCCCTCTTCTTCTCGTAGAATCATTACCGGGCTGTTAGAGACCGGATCCAAGGCTATGGCTTGGACCTTCATTTTGACTTTCATTAAGACCCCCTAAGACTTTATTAGTTATTTGTTATGCGACCTCTCAAAGAGTGCAGCCCACATCCTTCAATCAAAACATGAACCAGCTTTCCTTTCAAATTTTCAGGACCACTAAAGTTTACCACATGGTTGGTGCGGGTACGTCCTGTCCAGAGTTCTGGATTTCCGGGGCTTTTCCCTTCCACCAATACTTCCACCACTTTTCCAAGATAAGATTCGTTTATCTCTCGGGTAATGCGCTCTTGAATCTCGTGAACTTTAGCCAGCCGACGAGCCTTTTCTTCTTCAGGTATTTTGTCTTCAAAATTGGTAGATCTAGCTAAAGGGCGATCTGAATATTTGAAAGAGAAAATTTCGTCAAAACGTACCTCTTCAAGGAGTCTGAGAGTCTCTTTGAAGTCTTCTTCGGTCTCTCCGGGAAAACCTACGATAATATCGGTAGTAAGGGCAATTTCTGGGCAAAATTTGCGCAATTTTTCCACTTTGGAAAGATATTCTTCCCTCGTATAACGGCGGTGCATACGCTTTAAGATCCGGTTTGACCCCGCTTGTACCGGAAGATGTAAATGTTCGCAAACCTCTGGAACCTCGGCAAAACAACGCATCAAGTTTTCGTCGAGATCTTTAGGATGGCTAGTGGTAAAACGGACCCTCCAAAGCCCAGAAATAGAAGCTACTTCACGCAAAAGCTCTGCAAAGGACGGAAACCCCCTCTCTTTGCGGCCATAAGAATTGACATTTTGCCCAAGGAGGGTAACCTCCCTAACCCCTTGTTTTACCAAGCATTCCACCTCGGCCAGAATATCTTCGGGAGGACGGCTAACCTCTCTGCCCCGGGTGTAGGGAACTACACAATAAGCACAGAAATTGTCACACCCCTGCATAATGGTTACAAAGGCCTTTACAGGTCGGTCACCATCAAGCTCCGGAAAAATTAAGGGCTGGCGAAAGTCTTTTTGGAAGTTAATATCCACCAGCGGGCCTTCCCCTCGCGAGATCTTCGCAAGAGCCTCCCGAAGGCGATAAACAGCCTGAGGTCCTAATACCAGATCTACGTGTGGAAGGCGCTTTAAAAGCCGTTCTCCCTCTTGCTGGGCAACGCAGCCACAAACTCCTATTATGAGTTCTGGACGTACTTTTTTAAGATGCTTGAGACGCCCTACGAGCCCATAAACTTTCTCTTCGGCCTTTTTCCGCACCGAACAAGTATTTACCAGAATAAGATCTGCTTCTTTAGGCTCCTGACAGGGGATATATTCTCCCTTTAAGAGCGCTAACATGCGCTCCGAGTCATATTCGTTCATCTGGCAACCAAAAGTTCTGATAAAGACTTTTTTCATCTTCCAAATGAAATATTCCAAAATTAAATATTTACGAAGGAAACCATCTCTACCCTGCTAACCGGAAATTTGGTTAAATATCCTTCAATTAGACCTTAAATTTGCAAAGGTCTTTTGGGGTATGTTTTTAAAAATTTTACCAAAAAGAGGAATTTTTAACAGCGCTATTGAAACTTATTGAAGAACCAAATTTCCCTTTGAGGGAGTAGAAAAATGTTAATCGCCGAAATCACCATGCCCGAATTCGAAGAAGGGCTAAACCTTACCCGCACCATTATACTACCTTTTGGGTCGGTTGAGGAACATGGCCCCCACTTGCCTTTAGGTACAGATACAATGCAGATGTATGAAATTGCTAAGCTCGCTGCTAAAAAGCGGCCTCTTTTTGTAGCTCCACCAATTTTTTATGGCCTTTGTCGCAGCACCGCTAAGCACCCTGGCACTATTTCTATTAGTGGAGAGTCATTAAAGGCCCTTGCACTTGATCTCCTCCACGCCTATTTTGCCCAAGGCTTGCGGAATTTTTTGATTCTTTCTGGTCATGCTGGTGGCACTCATCTTGCATATCTTCTGGATGCCGGAGAGATTTTTTTAAAACAACGAAAGGAGGCCCGGATAGCGGTGGCTTCTATCTTGGATCTCTTACAAATGGGAGCCCAAGATCTTTTAGAAACTCCTAAAGATTCCCATGCTGGAGAATTCGAAACCTCCCTCATAAAATATTTTTTCCCAGATCTGGTAAAAGGTGAGGCCCCCGAGGAATATCCTAACTTTCCAAAACCTATTTTGGTAAGGAACAAAAGAAAATTCTGGCCAGGGGGAGTTTGGGGGGATCCTACCAAAGCTTCTAAAGAAAAGGGGCACCTCTTTGCCGAGAGGCTGGCTACCGTTATAGTGCGGCTTGCAAATAAAATCGAAAATTTCGAGGAGGATGAAGATGCGTAAAATAAGCTTATTTTTGACAGCTTTCCTCTTTTTGGGGTTAGTCCATGTTTTAGCTTTCGAACAATACCTACCTTGGAATCTGACAATCCACATTTTTAACGGGAACAAAGATCTCAAATTCGAAGATTTCAAAGGAAAAGTCCTTTTGATCAACTTTTTTGCCACTTATTGTCCACCATGTCAGGTAGAGCTTTTGGAATTTAGTGATCTTTATCGTAAATTTAATAGTCAGGGGCTAGAGATTATTTCTTTTATGGTAGATCAGGGGGGCGAAAGGGTTCTTCCCCATCTTATTCATTCCAAAGGGATCAAATACTATGTAGCAATTGCCGATGAAAGCATCCTTGCGGCTTTCCAATGGCCGGACATTTTGCCTACAACTTTTTTGGTAGATCATAACGGCCAAATCGTCAAAAAATTTGTAGGTTACGCAGGGAAGAAAGATTTGGAAAAGGCCATTATAGAACTTTTAAATGCCAAATCTAGGGGGTAACCACAATTTTGGGCGGCCCGGCTTCCACATACCCAATTTGGGCCGCCTCAAATACCCCCTTTTGGAGCAAGGTTTCATAAAACGCAGGGGCTTTTTCGCGGGAGATGCTTACCAAGAGGCCTCCTGAGGTTTGGGCGTCGTAAAGTAAGACAAGGCGCGTTTTATCTACGCCAGGCATAATTTCAACCACTTTTTCGCAAAATCGAAGATTTTCATAATCCCCTTCGGGGACCAAACCTAAACGGGCGAATTCTAAAGCCTCTTTGATTACCGGCACCTTAGATGCGGAAATAACGAGTTGAACTTTGCTGGCTTGAGCCATCTCCAAGGCGTGCCCTAAGAGGCCAAAACCTGTGATATCGGTAGCGGCATGAGCTCCAGCTTCTAGCATCGCTTCTGCCGCAGCTTTATTGAGTTCTGCCATGACACTAATAGCGCGTTTTTCGACACTTTTGTCTGCCAGCCCTCCTTTCACCGCGGTAGCAATTATGCCGGTGCCCAAAGGTTTGGTCAAAAAGAGGACGTCTCCTGGCCTGGCCCCTGCATTGGTAAGGAAACGTTGAGGGTGGACGATGCCTATTACGGAAAGGCCGTATTTAATTTCCGGATCATCCACACTGTGCCCACCAGCAAGAATGGCCCCTGCCTCGCGGACCTTCTCCGCTCCCCCTCGAAGAATCTCTCTGAGAAGTAAAAAATCCTCATTTTTTGGAAAACAAACGATATTAAGAGCCAAGAGGGGTCGGCCACCCATAGCATAAACATCAGAAAGAGAATTTGCTGCTGCGATTTGACCAAACCAGAAAGGTTCGTCTACTATAGGGGTGAAAAAATCAAGGGTGACGATTAGAGCTGTCTCAGCATTCAGTTTGTAAATAGCGGCATCTGAGGAGGCCTTAAAACCAACTAAAAGGTTAGGATCTTCAAAAAGCGGGAGGGATTTCAAAATTTTCGCCAACACCGTTGGCGGCAGTTTAGAGGCTCAGCCGGCAGCCTTTACTTTTTGGGTAAGTTTTATTTTGGTCTCAGACATTTTTATTTCCCAAAAAAGAATTTATAACCGATAAAATAAGGTAAAATTAGATGCTAAACGAACAAAAAATGTACCAAAATATTTCTAGAAAAGACACCTCCTTTATTTCTTTTTTGCGCGTGGTTAACCGCCTCTTTTCTTCCTATTATCATCTGCCTTTAGATTTTTTTCTGGAGCAAGTGGTTGAGAATTTTGGTTTGGAGAAGGCCGCGATCTATTACAATCGCCTCGATTACCGCTGGCAGCTGGTAGCCTCCCTTGTAGCTCAACATTTAGCTTCTGAGAAGACAACTTCTTTTCCTGATCTTATTGAATATCAAGAAGTTTGGCCTGGTCTAGAAACCAAACTTTCAGAAGGAGAAAAGATCCTTCTCGGGAAAACCGAAATAGAAGCCTTGGGCTTTGCAGGAGAAACCGATCACCATTTCTTGGTGTTTCCCCTTTTTGAGGATAAGTGGTGGAATGGGATAGTGGTCGTAGACTTTGGCTCCCGTGCCCCCTCAGCAGAGGAATTGGCCCTTCTTGAAGAACTTGTAAACACTCTTTCTTTAGCCCTTAAGAGACAAAAACGAGAGAGCGAATATCTGGATGTTACCCGCGTCTTTCAAGAATTATTAAATAACATTCCTTACGTAGTTATTTTGGTAGATACCTCTGGACGCTGGCTCCTTACCAATAAAAAAACCGCTGAACTTTTTGGTTTTAAACGCCGTATTTACCAGGGGCAAACTTTTGACCAGCTAAGCGAATTAAGACCCCAATTTCGCTCTCTTTTTGAAAAATTAAAGGAACTTTCAGCAAAAGCCCCTTTAAGAGAAACACCGTTAAAAGAGACGTTTAAGCTCAAAAATAAAGGAAAGCTTCTGTGGTGGGAATTTTTATTCGTTCCTTTCCGTTGTGATTCCGAAAAACGGGTTCTTATTCTGGGAAAAGACGTCACCTCTTTTAAACTCGCCCAAGAAAGACTCCTTACCATCTTAGAAAATCTTCCCGCGATGGTTTATATCGTACACCCGGAAACACGAAAAATCCTTTATGGAAACACCCTCTTTAAAAGACATTTTGGTGAAGAAGTCATCCATAAAGGCCCTTGCCACCAGGTCCTCTTCGCCAAAGAAGAGCCCTGTGAATTTTGTCATCTCACCACCCCAGCACCTGAATTGTGCGAGGAAATAGAATTTTTCGATTCTCAAAGAAAGCGTTGGCTCAAATTTTATGAAACTTTTATACCCTGGCTTGATAAAGATCTTGTTCGTTTGGGCATGATTCAAGACATTACGGATTTTAAGCGCCAGGAGGAGGAGCTGATTCGCTCACAAAAGATGGAAATCCTTGGCAAAATGACCGGAAATATTGCCCACGAATTCAATAATATTTTGGCAGTTATTAGCGGATATTTAGATCTTTTTAGAGTTCGGGCCAAAGATGACGAAAAACTCGTCAAATATGTCCAACAAATCCAGCAGGCTATTGAAGCCGGTACTAAATTAATTAAACAGCTTTTAATCCTTTCACGAGGAAAGACCGATGATAAAGAACAAATTATTAATCTCAACCAAGTTGTTGCCGAACAAAAAGAGCTTATACGTCAGCTTTTGGGGGAAAAGATCGACCTGGAGGTCAATCTGTGTGCCGAATCTCTTCCTGTAAGGCTTTCATACGAAGAAGTTCAGCACCTCTTGACCAACCTCGTACTCAATGCTCGCGATGCTATGCCACAGGGAGGAAGGGTAAAGATTACTACCAAAGCAGTGGAGACTTCCCGAGGACGCGCGGCATTGTTAAGGATTGAAGATACTGGACGTGGTATTCCCAAAGAAGAACTTGCTCATATTTTTGAACCGTTTTACAGTAGCAAAGCCTTTGGTGAAGGAACTGGTTTGGGCTTAAATATTGTTTTAAGCCTAGTGAAAAGATGTGGAGGTGAAATAAAAGTTGAAAGTGAACCCAGAAGAGGCACAACTTTTGAGATAATTTTACCCTTGCAAAAAGTGGTTACTGGGGAGAAGGATCTTGTTCCTCCCTCGAAGCCAAAGGTACCAAAGGTGTCCAACAAAAAGATTTTAATCGTAGAAGACGAGCCACATATTCGCGAAATGTTGGCCGAAATGTTAGAAGGCCAGGATTTCTATGTATTAGCAGCAGAAAACGGTCTAGAAGCCTTAAACCGCCTAAAAGAGATAAATTTCCAGGTGGATCTCATTATCACCGATGTGGTGATGCCCAAAATGGATGGAGTACAGCTTTACCGAGAGCTCCAAAAACTTGCCCCTGAAATCCCAGTGATATTTATTTCCGGTTACGCGGAACATATTCTGGAAAAATACGGCTTTGAAGAAACTTCTTTCAAAATTATCAAAAAGCCCTTCACCTTCCGTCAGCTTCTAGAAGAGATCGAAAAGATCTTGGGAGATTAAGTTTTTTTCTTTGTCACTACTAACTCCGTCCGGCTGATATAACCACCTTTTATAGGCTTTCTTTTGTTTAAGGCTTCAGAAAGTTTATTGATTCGGTCTGTCTTGACGTATTCCTGCGCTTTGGCAAGAAAACGCTTGGCATCTTTTACCTTCCCGTCGATAAGATAATCCCGCGCCCGCCTCAGGATAGCCTGTTCTCTTTCTGCCCTGAAAGAGGCTGCATCGGTGAAGCCAAAAATAGAAGGGAGCTTAAAAACTTTATCTTCCCCACACTTAGGACAATTGGGCCAAGGATCATCTATTTTTTGGATTTTCTCAAAGATATACCCACAAATTTCGCAGCGAAATTCATAGATAGGCATTTTCTTGAACCCCCTACTTGCTCTCTTATTCTAATTTTGTCAAGGTATTCTACATGACGCAATTAAATCCCCTTGAAATAATAAAAAAACTCCCTCGTACCAATTGTGGAAAATGTGGTTATCCCTCTTGTCTTGCCTTTGTTATGGCTTTAATAAGCGGGAATACTTCTCCTGAGAAGTGTCCAGAAGCAAAGTTGGAATTCTTAACCTCTTTTTCAAAATCGCCCCAAGAAGATTATAACTGGCGAATTCTTGAGGAAGTTAAAAAAAGGGCCCGAAATCTCTCTTGGGAAAACTTGCCAGAAAAAACCGGAGGGAAACTTACCTCTGAAGGGCTTTTATTTCCGTACCTGGATACAGAAGTCGTTATTAACCCTTATAGAGCTTTTCGAAAAGATGGTTTAGAACTCGATCCACGAGATCAAATTCTTCTTTATAACTATCTCCTCCATGCCCGACCCGAATCTTTAAGCGGAGAGTTTGTAGGGATGGAAAGCTTTCCTCACTCTCTCTCCAAAGAAAAGACCTTAAGGCGCTATGCCGAAGAAAAAGCAGCGCAGGAATTTTCGGGAAGACTTTCTACCTTAAAGAAAGCTTTGAGCCACTTTCGAATAGATATACCACGGGATTGCCCGGCGGATATCTGTGCGGTGATTTGGATTTTAACAAAAGTCCCTTTGCGCTTCCAATTCTTTGAGGCTGAACCCGAGGAGGGCCTTCCGGCAGAGGTAAAAATCCTATTTGACCGCAAGGCCTTATCCTTCCTGGATTTAGAGTCTTTGGTCTTTTGTGCAGAACGCTTGGTAGAAAGACTCCTCGAAATAGCAAAGGAGGCGGACTGAAATGCTCTTTCTCGTGGCTCATGCTTGTCCTAATTGTGGAGGCACCATAAGTGACGAACGACTAAGCCAAGGTCTTCCTTGTTCCAAATGTCTCCCAAAAATTAAAGAAGGGGATCTTTGTAAAATCCTTCGAGAAGAAGGGCGTCTCAAGCATCTTAGGCCTTACTGTGAGGCGGCTGTAAAGTTTCGAGAATTTGAGAATTTCTTCCAAAAGGCCTTAGGCTTTTCTCCTTCCTCCCTCCAGGAAACTTGGATAAAACGTATTCTCTTTCGAGAATCATTCGCTATTGTAGCCCCTACAGGCACAGGGAAAACTACCTTTGGTCTCATTGCGGCCCTTTACCTAGAAGGCCGTGTCTTAATTTTGGTGCCCACCCGCCTTTTAGCCCAACAGATTGGTGAGCGAGTGGAAGAATTGGCCCAAAAGATAGGTCTTTCGAAGAGAATTCTTGCTTATCTGGGGAAAAAACAAGACAAAGAGGCTTTTGAAGCCCAAAACTTTGATATTTTAATCTGTACGACTGCCTTTTTTTATAAACATCTCGAAGATCTTCAAAAACTCGATTTTGAATTTGTTTTCATTGATGATGTCGATTCTTTTCTCAAACGTTCTGCCCATGTAGACCGGCTCTTTCTTTTGCTGGGCTTTTCAGAACGAGAGATCAAACTCGCCTTAAAGGCTCGTAAAACTGAAAAAGATTTCGAAAAACTCGAATCTATCAGAAAAAGGCATGCCGGTCAAAAAATACTCCTTGTCTCATCTGCCACTTTAAAACCTCGCTCGTCACGTGTGATGCTTTTTAAGTTTCTCCTAGGATTTGACATTCAGCGGGCTGTAAGCACTCTGCGAAATATTGTGGACGCCTATACTGAAGAGACCCCTGACCTTAAAAAGCTTTGCGAAAAGACCGCCTTTCTAGCCCATACCTTAGGGCCCGGAGGGCTTCTTTTTGTTTCCCAAGCCTTTGGGAGAGAAGCAGTTGAAGAAGTTGTCTCTCATCTCAGAGGCAAAGGGCTGCGAGTTTTGAGCTATCTTGAACTCTCTCCCGAGGAATTAATGACCGAGATGGAGAAGGCGGAGTTTGACCTTGCGGTGGGCTTGGCCCATCTTTCTAATCCTTTGGTGCGGGGAATAGATCTACCCTATATCTTACGCTACGCTATCTTTTTGGGAGTTCCCAAACACCTCATCCCCACCAAAGTGAGTCTTTTGCCACGTAGCCTTTATAGTCTTTTGATAAATATTCTTTCTCTCCTTGAGGAAGAAGAAAGGCTTGCTGCCCTGGCTGATATCCAATATTTGAGACGATATCTTACGCTTTCTGAAGAAAACTTGGCCCGCTACCCGCGTCTTTTGGAACGCCTTCAAAAGATAAAAGCCTTTCTAGAAAGTAAACTTTCAGATTCGACCTTCCTTGAAAGACTCCGTTATGCTGAAGATGTCTTTCTGGTGCAAGAAGGAGACGAACTCTTTTTGGTAGCCGGAGACACAGCCACTTATATTCAAGCCTCAGGGCGTGTTTCTCGTCTTACGGTTTTTGGATTACTAAAAGGCCTTTCCATAGTCCTAGTAGATGACAAACGGGCCTTTGTAAGTCTTGAAAGGCGACTGCGCTTTCAGTTGGGAGATGACTTTTCTTTTAAGTCTCTCAAAGAGCTTAATCTCAAATCTTTAGCCCGAGAACTTACCGAGGTCAGAAAAAGAAAAAAGAAAAAAGCACTTAAGGACCTGATGCGTACCGCTTTAGTAGTGGTAGAATCCCCCCACAAGGCCAAGACCATAGCATCTTTTTTTGGTAAGCCCTCGGTGCGCAAAGTAGGGGAGGCCTTTGTTTATGAAATCCCTACCGAAAACAAGCTCCTCATGATTAGCGCTTCCTTGGGGCACGTCTTCAATCTTTCTCGAAGGCGGGGATTTTTCGGGGTCTTTAAGGAAGACGATCACTTTATTCCCCTCTTTGACAGTATTAAAATTTGCCGCTCTACTGGAGAACAACTTGTTGACCCTGAAGAGGTCAAGCTCCGTTGTCCAGAAGGCCCGGTCTTTGACAAAAAAGAGCTCTTAGAAAGCTTGCGGCGGTTGGCTTATGAAATTCAGGAAGTCTATATTGGCAGCGACCCCGATGCCGAAGGAGAAAAAATCGCCTATGATCTCTTGGTTGAACTTCGTCCTTTTAATGCTTCTATTAAAAGGCTTGAATTTCACGAAGTAACTCCGCGGGCTTTTCGGGAAGCCCTAGCAAACCCTGTAGAATTCAATCTCAATCGTGTAAAGGCCCAACTCACCCGTCGCGTTATTGACCGCTGGGTGGGTTTTGTACTTTCCCGCAGACTTTGGCGGGCCTTCGGGAATCGGCGTCTTTCTGCTGGCCGGGTCCAAAGCCCTGTTTTAGGATGGGTCATTGCCCGGGCAGAAGAGGCCAAACAAAAAAAGGCCCGTTTGAGTTTTTCTCTTTTTGAAGAACGCTTTGTTTTGGACCTTGAAGATATTTCTTTGGCTCGCCAAATCACACAAGAGCTGAAAGATTTAAAATGGGAAGTTGCCTCTCAGAAAGAGACCGAAAAGAACCCCCTTCCTCCCTATACCACCGATACGGTACTTGAAGATGCGAGCACCAAGTTTGGTTTTTCCACCCGTGATACCATGAATCTCTTGCAAGAACTTTTTGAAAGCGGCCTCATTACTTATCACCGCACAGATTCTACCCGGATTTCGGAAGCAGGTCGTTACCAAGTGGCTAAACCTTATATCGCCAAACATTTCGGCGAAGAATACTTCTATCCTCGCAGCTGGGGAGAGGGCGGAGCTCATGAAGGAATTCGCCCTACTCGGCCCCGCGATGCAGAAGAAGTACGCTATATGTTGGCAAGTGGTCTTCTTTCTCTTTCAGATCCGAAACGGGCCCTTAAACTTTACGATCTCATTTTCAAACGCTTTATGGCTAGCCAGATGCGGCCTGCCTTGGTGGAAGTATCTCACCTGCACTTTTTTGTCCCTTCTTTCCGGTGGAAAGAAGAAATAATTACTGGAATCATCCGCGAGGGATTTGAAAAAATGTTTCCTACTTTTCGAGTCTTAAAAATAGATAAAAAAGATCAACCAAGAGATATCTCTTTCAAGCTAGTCCCCAAAGTAGATCTTTATACAGAAGGCTCTCTTGTACAGGAAATGAAGCGAAGGGGGCTTGGACGGCCCTCTACTTATGCCGAAATTGTTACTACCCTCCTCCAGCGTCGCTACGTCAAAATCCTCCCCCGAGGGAGGCTTTATCCCACCAAACTGGGACGTAAAGTTTACCATTATCTCCGCGAGCATTTTCCCGAACAGGTAGATGAAGAATTAACCCGTAAAGTAGAAGAAGCTATGGATCTTATTGAAGAAGGTAAACTTGATTATCAAGAAGTTCTTAGAGAAGCCTATGAGATAAGACATTTTTTAGAGGAAGGAGAAGAAAACTTGCCCCGGGAGGATTTGCCTCATTACCAAGTTGAAACTATTTCTTAGTTTTTTTCTAAAAGTTTTTCAGCTGCATCTAAAATGGCCTGTGCCACAACTCTTATTTTGACCCGCCTCCTAGTAGCTTCTTTTTGTAAGAAGCGCATAGCTTCGCCTTCTTTAAATCCGTAGGCATCCATCAGAAATCCTTTAGCGCGTTCGATAATCTTTCGGGATTCTAATTCTTCGCGAAGATTTTCGAGTTCAATTTCAAGGTGATTAATTTGTTGGCCAATGTTAAAAGCAATTTCAATGGCAGAGACAAGTTCTGTAATCGAGACCGGCTTCATAAGATATCCAAGTACCCTTGCTTTTCGGGCACGTTCAAGAAAAGTGGGGTCAGCAAAGGCAGTCAAAAGGATAATGGGAATAAAATTTTTTTCATTTATTTGATAGGCGGCTTCTAAACCATCGAGTTCCGGCATCCTGATATCCATAATTATGAGGTCTGGTTGATGAAGCAAAGCTTTTTCAACGGCCTCTTTCCCCGTTTCGGCAATTCCTACAACTTCATAGCCTTCCCGTTGGAGAGCTTCTACCAGAGAAGTGCTAAGCCACTGATCGTCTTCGGCAATGAGAATGCGTTTTTTGGTCTTCCCCTCAGACATGGAAAGGTCTCCTAAAAATAAAATTTAGTTTATTTATTTTTAAGGAAAAACGAAAAAAATCAAATTTATTTTAATTGAAATCTTTGCAAAACATCTTCTCTTAAGGCCGCGCAAGGATCTGTTTCTATTTCTGGGAACGAATCTTTGCGTAGTTGTGCTTGCAACACTGATTCCGGCAATTTTGCAAAGGTCTCCAATTAGGAAAATTTCTTAAAACTGGGGAAGAGAAGATAGGATGACTAAAAAACTTTAAAATGCCCCCGGCAGGACTCGAACCTGCGACACCGAGATTAGGAATCTCGTGCTCTATCCGCCTGAGCTACGGGGGCAAAGAGGTAAGATCTCTTCGATTTGTAGGCATTTTATCCGACACCAGGTTTTATGACAAGGGAGGTTGTAATTTTTGAAACTTACGTAAAAACTTTCTAAGAAAATCTAAATTTTAGCCAAAAAATGTAAGTTATTACTGGGAGCACTTTTTGTAGGACTTTAATGTTCCCATTGATTAAAAAATAGAATGTATCCCTTCAAAACAAGGGGGGTTTGAAAACTCCCCCCTTTAGAGATTCTTAAGGTTGGATAATGGGAGATTCTCCGTTTTGAATTTCTACGATTTTGATGTAAAAGATTACATTCTGACCGGCAAGGGGTGGGTTAAGATCAAGGGTAATATTTTCTTCGTCCAGGTGAGTAATAGTAGCCGGAAGTGTTACTTCGCCCTGTTCGGTATTGAAGACCAAGTTTAACATCATGCCCACTTGGGGTTCGCTATCTAGAGAAAGGGCGG
>JALSPG010000102.1 GCA_026986115.1 Thermodesulfobacteriales bacterium | reverse complement strand
ATGTCATTCTTACTCATGCCCACCTTGATCATTCTGGCAGGCTGTTGGAACTGGTGCGGGATGGTTTTCGGGGAGAAATCCTTACTACCCAGGCTACCATTGATCTCCTTGAAATCGTGTTGACAGACCGCCTCCATTTAGACCCTCAAATTGGCCCCGAAGACTTAGTTTTTAAGGTACTAGAACTGTGCTGGCCCTTTGAATATGATCAAATCTTCGATATTCCCGGAGATATCCATTTTCGTTTGCGAGATGCAGGCCATATTTTAGGTTCAGCACACCTGGAACTCTGGTGTGAGGGAAAGAAATTTGTTTTTTCGGGAGATATCGGCCGCAAGGGCTCTCCTATTATTAGAGATCCTTCTCCTCCTGAAGAGGCAGATTACCTTATCATGGAATCCACTTACGGTGGTCGGAAGCATCCTCCTTTTGGACTTGCTAAGCGCCAGCTAAAACTCGTGGTAACAAAGGCAGAAGAGCAAAAAGCCCGAGTTTTTATCCCTTCCTTTGCCATTGGCCGTACCCAAGAACTGCTCTATTTTTTTAACGAGTTAGTAGAAAGCGGAGAAATTGGGCCCCTACCAGTGGTAGTAGACAGCCCTATGGCTCTGAAGGTTACCAAAGTGTATGCCAAGCATACCGAACTCTATGATGAAGAAACCTTAGAAAAGCTGGCCCGCGGCGACCAGATCTTTTCCTTCCCCCTGCTCTTTTCAGCTGCTTCGATAGAGGCCTCCCGACGCATCGAAAACCTCAAACCTCCTTATGTAGTAATCGCTGGCTCCGGAATGGTTACCGGAGGACGCATAATTGACCATCTCAAAAGACATCTTCCTCATCCAGATACTTTTGTTGTCTTTGTAAGTTTTCAGGCTAAAGGGACGCCTGGCAGAGAGATCCTTCACCGGCGTCCTAAAATAAAGCTTGATCAAACAATTGTGGAAAATCATGCCCGTATTTTTCGTATCGAAGCTTTTTCAGCCCATGCTGACCAGAAAGAACTTCTTGAGTGGTTGAGTTGTTTTAAAAGACTACCCCGAGAAATTTTTCTCACCCACGGGGAACCCCAAGCAAGGCTTTCTCTTCAAAAAGCTCTTGAAAGACATTTTAAGATGGCGGTTAAAACTCCTTCTCTTATGGCGCGTTTTGTCTTTTAAAGACGAAGACTCTTTGTCCTCCATGTTCAAAAGAGGCTAAAACTTTAAGGGGAAACGGAAAGCGGGCCGGAAGACGTCTGCGCGGGAAAATAAACGTAAGCTGCCAATCTTCAAAAGGGCCTTTGAAGCGTCTGGCAAGCTCTTGTAAAGGCCTTTTGGTAACTTGAAGACGCCCTCCAAAAGGGGGATTAGTAACCACAAACCCCGGGACCTTCTCGGGCGGCAAAATATGGGCTACCTCTTTGATTTCTAAGTTAAGATAAGAAGTTACTCCAGCAGCCTGGGCATTTTGAAAGGTGGCCTGAATGGCCTTTGGGTCCCGGTCACTTCCGTAAAAACGGGCCTTTGGTTCTTTAAGAAGTTTCTGGGCTTTAAGGCGAAGTTCTTCCCACAAAGGTGGAGAGAAATTTTTCCAATCTTCAAAGGCAAAAGAACGAGAAAGTCCTGGAGCCCTCTGCATCGCTATCCACACGGCTTCGATAAGAATTGTACCGGTGCCACAAAAAGGATCGAAGAGGGGGTTTTTTTTGTCCCACTCAGAGAACATTATTAAAGCCGCGGCCAGATTTTCTCGCAAAGGAGCCGGTCCTTTGGCTATTTTGTAGCCACGACGAAAGAGATCTTTCCCTGAAGAATCTACTCTTAAAAGAACTTCATCTCGAAAAAGCCTTACTACCAGGAGAGGGGCTTCTTCCTTGCCGAGAGGTATTTCGCGTCCAAGTCTCTGGGAGATCGCTTTTGCAATCCTTTCAGCCACAGCGTCAGAATGATAAAGTTTGGATTTACGACAAGTAACCCGTATCCGCAGAGCAGGGGCCTTAGAAAAGTAAATTTCCCATGGGTAACG
>JALSPG010000101.1 GCA_026986115.1 Thermodesulfobacteriales bacterium | reverse complement strand
TGGGGGTTCCCTGAAGAGGCAGTTATTTTAATAACGGTAGCGCGTATGGAACCACGCAAAAACCAGGAAGCCGTTATTAAGGCGGTGGCAGAATTACATAAAGAAGGGATTCCGGTAGCATACGTGATAGCTGGCTCAGGTGAAAAGGAAAAAGAACTTAAACAACTTGTAGAAGAGCTAGGGCTTGATGTTTGGGTGCGTTTTTTGGGCCGCATCTCCGAAGAAGAAAAGATAAAGAGCTTTTGTGCGGCAGATATCCATGTGATGCCCTCCATACAAATCGGGCCCATGATAGAAGGATTTGGTATCGTATTTATGGAGGCCGGAGCAGCAGGGATCCCATCTATTGCGGGGAACATCGGAGGTCAGCCTGAAGCGGTAATTCATGGAAAGACGGGATTTGTTATTGACGGAAATAATTTGGAAGAACTTGTTTCTGCTTTGAAAAGGCTGGCTACAGATAAAGAGCTACGCCAAAAGATGGGGAAGCAAGCGCGTGTCTGGGCTAAAGAACACGATTGGAAAAATATTTCACAAGAAATATTTAATGAGGTCTCTTCACTTTGTTTGTGACAACTTACCATCATTTGGAGGAGAGTGACTTACCACCGTCATTCTGAGGGCCCGCTTCTTTTTGTCATTCTGAGGGCCGTAGGCCCGAAGAATCTAATAATGGATCCTTCGCCTGCCCCTTCGCTCTGCTCAGGGCTTCGGCTCAGGATGACGGGAAAGAGGAGGCGCTCCGTTCAGGATGACAACCTATCGTAGTCATTCTGAGGGCTGTAGGCCCGAAGAATCCAGGGTCGATTAATGGATCCTTCGCCTTCGGTTCAGGATGACAGAAAGGGGTGGATCCTTTGCCTGGCCCTTCGCTTCGCTCAGGGCTTCGGCTCAGGTGACGGAAAGAAAAGGTTCAGTGTGGGAGGGGAGCATTTTTGGTTTTGCCCCAGATCAATATATTCCGGGGAGAGAGTATCTTTTCGTCTCTGAATATCTCTGATTTTTCTGAGATGATGTGTATTTCGTGCCATAAATCAATGGCCCACAGGTCTTCTTTGCCAAAAGTTTCTTTAAAAAGCCTAGGGAAGGAAAGTTTAAATTTGCCCACACAGCAAGGCATGAGAAATACATGGGTTCCGAAGGTCTTGTACCATTGAATAACAATCCTGGAAAGATCTCGGCAGAGATGAATACCTACAAAGATAAGAGGTGCTTTCTGGGAGAGTTTTTTGAGATCTGCCAATAAATTTTCCGCATCTCTAGGGATTTTAATTTCTCGATACTCGAATCTCTGTACCTTTGAAGAATCGATAGGGCAGGGATGATTATCTATGGCTAAAACAGATATGTTAGGGAAGAGAAAGATTGTGAGAAGAGAAAAAAGACAGTTGCCAGCACCTACATCTATTATGATCCAAGGTTTTTTTGAAAAGCCGGAGACTTTCTTTTCTATAAAAAGAAGCATTCCATACGCTTCGGTAATTTCCTTTGTAAGTCTATGAGGTGGCCTTCGATAAAGAGAAAGAATTTTTTGGGAGCACTTTAAGGCATAAAATTTCGAAAGATAAGGGATTTCTCTTGTGTGTTTACACCCATTCAAAACTCTGTACCACGATAATCCCCGCCTTTTTGGCTCGTTCTAAAACATCCGGCTTGGCAAAGTGGGTCACGAGAATGGGTACTACCTCACCCCCAATCTCTTCCTTTACAGTTTCTACCTTTCTCCAAAGTTGCTTAAGCTTGGCGGCGTCATCGAGCTTAAGGACTGCCTCTCCTACCAGAAGGACTTCTTTCCCATTTTGGCGAGCCCGGGCGAAGATATTTATTTCCTCTCCTGCGATGTAAGTGCGCACGATTCTTTCCTGCACTTGAAGGCCGAGGCGTTCCTTAAGAAGGGCAGGAAGATGGCGGTAAGCTTCGTTTTCGAGGGCATAGGCCACGGTGCGAGAGAGGCCACCGATTTCTTTTCTGGTGCGCTGAAGGCCACGAGCAAGCTTAGCGATCTCCGCCTC
>JALSPG010000100.1 GCA_026986115.1 Thermodesulfobacteriales bacterium | reverse complement strand
TAAAGATTTAAGATCTTTTTGAAAATTTTGCTCAATCTTTTTGATCAATCTTTCCTTTTGCGATTAGGAGGTCGCTTAGCGCTTCTAGATCTCGGGGAGACTTTTTAGGAAAGAGAGAAAAACCTTTGGCGGAAAGTTTTGGTAGTTCGTTTTCTTTGGCACTCCACCACGGATAAGGCACGCCAGCCAAAAGGTGCATTATTTTGCATTGCAAAAGGACTAAAATAAGGGCCAAAAGAAGCCCCAAAAATTGAAAAGGAGAAGAAAAATAGCCTAAAGAGGCAAGAAGGCTGGTAGAAGCAGCTGGAGGATGCAGGACCTTGAAGAAAAACATCAAAACACCCGTAAGCCCCAGAGCCAAAGCCACCCCGGCTACCAAAGCATAATTTATCTCGGGGCCTCCGAACCCTGAGGAGCCCCAAAGGATATAACTCAGCCACCCGATACTACCACCTAGAAAATGGCCTAAAAAAGCATTTTTAGGGGCAGAAATGGCCTTTTCTGGAGCATAAAAAGCCAAAAGAATGGTAGGCCCTAGAGAAGGAAAGATAAGGGGCCAAGAAGTAATTTTGGCAAAAAAACCCAAAACAAAAATGGCCACCGCGCTATTAAGACCCAAATAAAGTGGAAAAAGCCAAGGCCCTTTCTGACGGGCTAAGTACCAAAATCGCAAACGTCCGATCTTAGAAAGTTCCCAAAGGAGGTTTTCCCAAAGGCTTCTCATTTCTAAAACAAATTCCGAAAGAAATATAAGCTAGCTCATAAATCGGCTATTTGGAGAAAAAAGATGATTTTAAGGAAATGGCGGGAGAAAATAAGGCGCTATGCCGCCCTTAACACCGGAGATTTTGAAACCATTTTTAAAAGCTTTCGAGTTCCAAGTCTTCCCGATATCGTAGTAAAACTCGTTTCTCTTTTGAGAGACCCTGAAGTTTCAGCCTCTGAAGTGGCCTCACTCTTATCCTATGACCCCGGCCTTGCTAGCCAAATTCTCCAAATAGTCAATTCCGCTCATATCGGGCTCAGCAAGCCTGTAAGTAATCTTTCTCAGGCGGTAAACATCTTGGGATTAAAACAAATTGAGACCCTAATTGTTTCTTACGGAGTAACCAAAATTGTAAAAGATCCCCAAAAACCAGGTTTTGATCTTCCAGCTTTTTGGACGGATTCTCTCTTTCGAGCCCTTTTGGCCCATCATTTAGGCAAACATCTAGGGCGTGAAGATGAGGCCTTTTTGGGAAGTCTTCTTCAAGATATTGCGCTTCCGGTACTCCTTACAGAGTGGTATGAGGCCTATGAAAAGGCCTATTTAACGGCCCAGAAAAATAAAACACGCCTCAGCGAGGCTGAAAGGCAAACTCTTAGTTGGCATCATGCCCAGGCTGGAGCCTGGTTAGCCAAAAAATGGCATCTTAGCGAAATTATTATTTGTGCCATAGGGCTCCATATCGCCGGCCCCGAGGAACTTTTGGGCCTTCCCCTTAAAGATGAGATCTTTCTCATTGTCGCCTTCTCAGGGGCCTTACCTTCAGTTCTCGAAAAAGAGCCTTCTTGGCACCTTTGGGAAGCCTTCTTAGAAGCGGGCCTTTTCTCATGCCAAGCGGCTAAGGAGGCCTTTTCTCTTGCCTGCCAACACCTTCTTGAAACAGCCAAAAACTTCGGTCTTAAAGTGAAGGAACCCTTGGCCCCGCCTAATCTTTGAGGAGAGCGGCAATTTCTTGCAAGCCTTTGCGAATCTCTTTCAGGATCTTTTGCGGGTCTTTAGATGTAGAGAGCTTCTTTTTGGCCCCCGAAATAGTATAACCTTCTTCGTAAAGAAGAGTTTTTATCCGACGGAAGACCTCTACTTGAGTCTGGGGATAAAGTCTTCTGCCTGAAACTCTAAGGGGCTTTATATATTTGCGAAATTCCTTCTCCCAGAAACGCAAGACATGAGGCTCGAGTTCGAGCAAGCGCGCTACCTCTCCGATAGTATAGTAGCGCTTTGCCCGGAGTTTTTCTTTTTCCATCAGCTATTGATGAATTCTTTTAAAGTTGGGCTGGGACGAAAAACGACCGTTTTCCGGCCCTTAATTTCTATTGGCTGACCATCTTTGGGGCTTACCCCCCGCCGTGATGGTCGATAGTAGGGCTCAAAGTTACCAAATCTAACGATTTTAACGCTTTCGGCTCGCTCAAGTGCAAGTTTAATCTCTTCGAAGATTTGATCTACCACTTTGGCCAAACTACGGGCTGAAAAACCGAGTTCTTCGTGGAGATAATTGACTATTTCACGTTTGGTAAGGGTTTTTTTCATCGCGCTTGAGCCTTAAAATGGGCCAGAATTTTTTCTGCTGCTTCAGCCTGAATCTGATTAACCTCTTCGTCTCGCAAAGTCCGATCTGAAGCCCGATAAATAAATCTTAAAGTAAGGCTCTTTTTGCCTTCAGGAATGCCCTTCCCACGGTAAACATCAATAATAGAGACCTGCTCTAAGAAAGGAAGCCTCAAGGCCTTAGCATAAGCCAAAATTTCTCCAGCAGGAATTTTATCATCTACCAGGAGGGCAAGATCACGAAAAGTAGCCGGAAATTTCGGAAGGGGCCGATAAGTCTTTTTGGTCTTTAATAGGGGATAAAGTTTTTCAAGATCAACTTCAAAGACAAAAAGAGGACCAGGCAAGTCGAGTTTCTCAAGTATGCTTTCCTTTACCGCCCCGGCAAAACCTATTTTTTCTTCTGAAGGGGTCTTAAGTGTTACACTTAAGCCGGGGATCAAAAAAGGTTCTTGAGCCCTAGGGGCAAAAATAATTCCGGGGGTGGGAAGCCTTTCGAAAAGAGTCTCAAGGAGACCTTTGAGATCAAAAAAGTCCAGAGACCTCTCTTCACGGTGACAACTCAAAGGATGTACTCGACCACAAAGGAGCCCCCCTAAAAAATGGCGTTCTTCCGGAAGGAGCTCCCCCTCCCGGGGCCAGAAAACCCTTCCGATCTCAAAAATCCTCAGGTTTTGCACTTCTCGAAAAAGATTAACCTGGGCTGTTAAAAGGAGGCCTGGAATCAAAGTGGTTCGCATTACGGATTGTTCTTCAGAAAGGGGATTTGAAAGCCGAAGCATTTTGGCCCGCGGATCTCCCTCAAGACCCAAAATCTCTACAAAACGTGGTGATATAAAACTGTAAGTAATAATCTCATAAAGACCCAAGGCTGGAAGGATTTCTTTTAGGCTAGCTAAAAATTTTTCAAAGGCAGTGGGGGGTTTTCCGGCAATTTCTGCCCGAGGTACGGAAACCGGAAGCCGATCATAGCCGTAAAGCCTGGCAATCTCTTCAATAAGATCTTCTGGAAGGGCAATATCGTGACGATAAGAAGGAGGTGTGCAAATAAAATCTGATACCCCTTTGGTAACCCTGATTTCCAGCCGTTGAAGAAGGTCTTTTATTTTCTCTGCAGAAAGGGGGACTTTAAGATAAAGGCTTATCTTTTTAGGAGAAAGTCTTATCTCTCGCGGCACATAGGGACGGGGATATTCGTCGATCCGGCCAGCAACTACTTTACCTCCCGCAAGATCCCGAATAAGGGAAGCGGCAAAATCCAACCCCTTTATCACCCCTTCCGGGTCTATCCCGCGCTCAAAACGATAAGAACTTTCGGAAGAAAGTCTCAAACGCTGGCTCGTCAACCTGATACTTGAAGGATTAAACCAGGCACTTTCCAAGAAAACATTTTGAGTTTTCTCGGTGACCGCCGTCTCTTCGCCGCCCATGATTCCAGCAATGGCCACTGGCCTTTCCTGATCAGCGATCACCATAGTCTTTTCATCAAGCTCCCTTTCTACACCATCCAAAGTGAGAATCTTTTCCCCAGAACGGGCTAGACGCACAATAATGCATCTGCCCTTTAAGAGATCAAAATCAAAGGCGTGAAGAGGCTGGCCCCAGAGGAGCAAGACGTAATTGGTAATGTCAACTACGTTGTTTATCGGCCTGAGACCACAGAGCCAAAGTTTTTTTTGGATCTCAAAAGGGCTATCAGAAACCTTGACACCCTTAAGGAGTCGGGCTGCATAACGAAAACAATGTTCCGGCACCTCGATGATTACGTTAGTTTCAGAAAAAATTTCCTCGCCCAAGGGAAGCTCTGGAAAAGAAAGGGGTTTGAGGGTCACCTCGCTGATAGCGGCCACTTCTCGGGCCATCCCTAAAATCGAAAGACAATCTCCCCGGTTGGGAGTAATTGCCACCTCTAAAACCGGCTCCCCAAGCCCTAAGACCTCTATTGCCGACTTCCCCAGCGGGACATCATCTTCAAATTTGAGAAGATGATCTTTAGCAGCCCCGGCCCCTAATTCGTATGGCGAGCAAAGTAATCCTTCAGAACGAACCCCTCGAATTTGCACCTCACTTACCTTTTCTCCAGTGAAAAGGACTGTTCCTGGCGGTGCAAAAGCAACCTTTAACCCTTCAGCCACTTCCGGGGCCCCACATACCACCTGATATTCCTTCTGACCATCTGAGACTTGACAAATTTTGAGCTTTTCAGCTTGAGGATGAGGAACTACCGAAAGGACTCTTACTACTTTAGCAGGGGCTAAATCCTCGTAGGCGTCAAATACCCCTTCCACCTCAAGGCCTGAAAGCGTTAAGCGCTCCGCAAGTTCTTCGGGACTTTCCTCAATATTTACAAGTTCTTTCAACCAGGAATACGGTACCAACATTTAAAACTGCTCCAAAAAGCGCAGATGGTTTTCGTAAAAGAGACGAATATCGTCAATGCCAAATTTGAGCATGGTAATGCGTTCCACCCCTAAACCGAAGGCAAAGCCCACCCATTTCTGCGGATCATAGCCTACCGCCCGGAAGACGTTAGGATGAACCATTCCTGCCCCCAAGATTTCAAGCCAACCTGTCTGCCCACAAACCCGACACCCCTCACCTCCACAGATAACACAACTGATATCCATCTCTACGCTGGGCTCGGTAAAAGGAAAATAACTAGGACGGAAACGAACTTTGGTCTCTGAGCCGAAGGTTTCTTGGGCAAAGATAGTCAAAATGCCTTTAAGATCAGCGAAAGAAACATCTTCATCTACCATAAGACCTTCGACCTGGTGAAACATGGGAGTATGGGTGACATCTGAATCACAACGGTAAACTTTCCCGGGGGCTATGATGCGCAAAGGGGGTTTTTCGCTTTCCATCGTCCGGATCTGGATAGGAGAAGTGTGAGTCCGCAAGAGCACTTTGGGGGCAAAATAAAAGGTTGCCTGCATATCACGGGCGGGATGGTCTTCCGGAATATTAAGGGCTTCGAAATTATAGTAATCGAGCTCTACTTCAGGGCCGCTAGCAATAGAAAAACCCATACGCAAAAAAATTTCACAAATCTCCTGCATCACTTGGGTGATGGGATGGAGTCTTCCTAGGGGATAGGGTCTTCCCGGAAGAGTAAGATCGACCCCCGGGAGATGCTCTTCCCGGCGTTTTTTAAGTTCGGCCTGGGCCTCTTTGAAGGCCTCTTCAAGCTCTCGCTTGAGTTGGTTGGCAAGACGACCAATTAGAGGCTTGAGCTCTGGCGGAAGCTTGGCAATAGATTTTAAAATCTGGGTAAGTTCACCCTTACGACCCAAATATTTCACCCGGGCCGTCTCAAGACTCTTTTCATCCCGGGCTTCTTTGATTTGCGTTAGGGCCTGACGTTTTAATTCCTCAAGTTTTTTTTCATCTATCATTAGTGCCACTTGGAAGCTGCAAGTTCCACAAGCTTTTTAAAGGCCTCAGGCTCGGTGATAGCAAGATTGGCCAAAATCTTTCTATCAAGCTCCACCCCAGCCTTTTTTAACCCCCCCATAAACCGGCTGTAATTAAGCCCGTGAAGTCGCGCCGCAGCATTGATTCTGATCTGCCAAAGACGGCGAAAATCTCGCTTGCGTTGACGACGATCCCTGTAAGCATAAACAAGGGCCCGCTCTACGGTCTCTTTTACCCTGCGAAAACAATTCTTGCGCTGTCCCCAATAACCCTTAGCCATTTTGATATATTTTTTGTGGCGTCTTCTCGTCTTCGGACCACCTTTTGCCCTAGGCATACTTTCCTCCTCACCTTAAAACTTATAAGGGATAAGCCGCTTGACCGCTGAAAGATTAGTTGCAGAAAGGACCACTGCCCTTCTAAGATGCCTTTTTCGCTTTCTGGTTTTCTTACGCAGCAAATGACTCTTTCCCGCTCTAAAATGCATCACCTTGCCTTTAGCAGTGACCTTAAAACGCTTGGCTGCAGAGCGATTGGTCTTCATTTTATTTTTTGCCATAGAATCACCTTCCTTGGAAAAATTATGCCCCAAAGGATTAATGCCGGTTTTAGACTTTGACAAGTCCCTTAAGATTTTTTAGGGGCCAACACCATAATCATCTGTCGTCCTTCCATACGGGGTTTCATTTCAACCTGGGCCTCTGTCTCCACTGCCGCTAAGATCTTCTTGAGAACTTCCATACCAAGCTCGGGTTTGGTGATCTCTCGCCCCCGGAAAAAAACCCGCACTTTGACTTTGTTCTTATCTTTTAAGAAACGCTTAATGTGCCGGATTTTTGTCTCTAAGTCGTGGACATCAGTCTTCGGGCGGACCTTGATCTCCTTGACTTCAACGACAGTTTGTTTCTTGCGGGCTTCCTTGGCCTTTTTGGCCTGTTGATAAAGAAATTGCCCATAGTCCATGATGCGACACACGGGAGGATCCGCCTGAGGAGCTACTTCTACCAGATCGAGCCCCTGATCCTGGGCTAACCGCAAGGCCTCCTCCCGCGACATGATACCTAGTTGTTTACCGTCAGAATTAACTACGCGCACTTTGGGAGCCCTAATCCTTTCGTTTACTCGGAATTTCTTTTTGTCTATCTTGGCCACCTTGTCTCCTAATTAAGGACTTTTGCTGAAATTTCCTCGTGAAGTTTAGCAATGAAATCTTCAATACTCATTAGAGGCAGATTCTCACCTTTTCTAGTCCTCACCGTCAAGGCCTCATTTTCGACTTCCTTGTCGCCAATAATGATCATATAAGGAATTTTTTGAAGCTGGGCTTCACGGATTTTAAAACCAAGCTTTTCGTTGCGAAAATCTGTCTTCACACGCAAATCCGCCCCTCGTAAGCGTTCAAATACCCTTTCCCCAAAAGGGATGTGACGGTCTGCTACGGTAATAACAACGGCCTGTATTGGTGCTAACCAAACAGGAAAGGCCCCGGCATAATGTTCGATAAGTACCCCAAAAAATCTCTCTAACGAACCTAAAAGGGCCCGGTGAATCATAATAGGCCGGTGAGGGCGGTTGTCTTCACCGATATAAGTGATATCGAATCTTTCGGGAATATTAAAATCTACCTGGATAGTAGAACATTGCCAGAAACGGCCTAAAACATCTTTGATCTTGATATCTATTTTGGGACCATAAAAAACACCTTCTCCCGGGTCAATTTCGTAGTAAAGACCTTTGTCTTCCAAAGCTTTTCGTAAAGCCCCTTCGGCCTTTTCCCAAATTTCCTCACTTCCCACATACTTTTCTGGCCTGGTAGATAAAAAGATTTGATATTCCTCAAAACCAAAAGTGCTCAAAAAATAAACCGTAAGGTCTAGACAGCGAAAAATTTCTTCCTCAAGCTGATCTTCCCGACAAAAAATATGGGCGTCATCTTGAGTGAAGCCTCTTACCCGCATCAAACCGTGCAAAACCCCGCTTCTTTCATAGCGATAAACCGTACCGAGTTCACACCAGCGGAGAGGAAGCTCCCGGTAGCTTCGTCTTCGACTCTTATAAATCAAAATATGAAAAGGACAATTCATAGGTTTGAGCTGATATTCTACCTCGTCGATTTTCATAGGAGCAAACATGTTTTCCGCATAAAAATCTAAATGACCAGAGATCTGCCAAAGGTGCCGCCGTGCAATGTGAGGGGTTATTACAAGCTCATAACCACGTTTGAGGTGTTCTTCTTTCCAAAAGTCTTCAATAATTTTACGGACCAAAGCTCCTTTGGGATGCCAAAGAATAAGACCCGGGCCCACTTCTTCTTCGATACTAAAAAGCTCTAAATCCTTACCAAGACGGCGATGATCTCTCCTTTTGGCCTCTTCAAGCCGTTCTAGATAGGCCTCAAGATCCTCTTTTCTAAAAAAAGCCGTCCCGTAAATGCGCCAGAGCATGGGATTTTTTTCGTCTCCGCGCCAATAAGCCCCAGCTACTGAAAGGAGTTTAAAGGCTTTTACCCAACCTGTATGAGGAAGATGAGGGCCACGACAAAGATCGACAAAATCTCCCTGACGGTAAATGCTTACCTTCTCTTCGGGAATTTCGCGGATGAGTTCCACCTTGTAAGGTTCTTCAAGCTCTTTAAAAAGTTTTAGGGCCTCTTCTTTAGAAAGTTCTTCTCTTTTGAGAGGGAGACGCTTTTTAATGATTTTTTTCATCCGCTTTTCGATCTCTCTTAGATCCTCAGGCGTGAAAGGCCTTTCATAATCGAAATCGTAGTAAAACCCCTGTTCTGTGGCAGGACCAATCCCCAACTTGGCACCGGGGAAAAGTTCTTTTACAGCCTGAGCCATGACATGGGCAGCGGTATGACGCAAAATTTCTAAGGCTTCAGGAGACTCAAAAGTAAGGAGGGAAAGCCTGCCATCCCGGACAAGAGGAGTCTCAAGATCAACAACCTCGCCTTCCAATTTGGCCCCGATGGTGTCTTTAGTAAGGAAATCTTTAAGCGCCTCTTTGACCTTGGTACCTAAGGGAAAAAACTCTTCACGCCCGTCGGGAAGAACAATCTTTATTTCCACTTGCCCTCCTATTCCATAAAGAAAAGGCATCTTTTGGGCTTCTGCCCAAAGATGCCTTTAAATTCATG
>JALSPG010000099.1 GCA_026986115.1 Thermodesulfobacteriales bacterium | reverse complement strand
TGCTTTACTGCTTCCGCGTAGGTATCAACTGGCTGCCCGGGTCTGACCCGCGGGGGCCCATGGGCCCTGGCACCTTCAACAATTACTTCATGCAGGGTGACTACGGCTACAACACCACGCCTGCCCTTGCCACCATTTTCTCCGGCTTCTATACCAAAGATCGCTGGCAGTATAGATATGAACCTACGAGATTTAACGGTAATAACAATATTATGGTCAGGGATCCTCACGATAGCGAAAACTACGGTTTTGATTTTGCTATTATCTTCCGTTATATGGGATTTTCGGCTGATCTTGAGGCCGCCTGGGAAGAGTTCCAGCAGGATCCTAACGGCCCTGCTGAGGAGACCTGGGATCGTTACGGTTTTCGCGTAAACCTTGGCTACTTCCTGGTGCCGCGTAAGTGGGAGATTACTGCCAAGTACGCCTATCTTGAGCGCCTGGATGACAACAATCTCTACAACTCCCTGGCAAGCGGTTTGGGCTTGGTGAAGCTTGATAACGGCAAGTTCGGTATTGAAGACTACATGCAGGAGTTCCGCGTGGGAGTGAATTACTACTGGCACGGCTTCAATCAGTACATCACCGCGGACGTGGCGGTTCTTTACCGGAATATTGACGATGTAAGTGCCTCGGAAGCAGCCAAACTTGGTCTTGACCCCAATATGTTTGACGACGAGACCCAGACTGATTGGCGCTTCCGCATCATGTATCAGCACTGGTTCTAAGGCTTGAGAAGGGCGTTCGGCTTGCCGGGCGCCCTTTTTCTCTGCTCTTTAAAAATAAAAAATTCTGAATTTAACGGTAAAAACTTTTCACTTAACTTAAAAACTCTTTTTTGCTAAAAGAAAAATAGTTGAAATTGAGAATAACAACCTAAAATTAAGAAAATTACTCGGATTTGAGGAGGAACATATGGGTGAGAAAAAGACCGTTTACAGCATATGCGGTATGTGTTCTGTCCGCTGTCCTATTATGGTAGAGGTCGAAGGTGGAAGGGTAAGGTGGATATCCGGCAATCCCCACGATGCAGGGATGGGGACTGCTCTTTGTGCTAAAGGAATAGCCGGCCGCGCCCTCCTGGATGATACGGAAAGGCCCCTCTCTCCCATGATTCGCGACGGGGAGAGGGGCTCCGGCAAGTGGAAAACGGTCTCCTGGGACGAAGCCCTTGATTACGTAGCGGAAAAGCTCAAGGCCATTATTGACCAGTATGGCGGGCGGGCAGTGCTTTTGAGCGACCGGGGTGGGCCTTTTGGGGAATATAGAAAGGCCTTTCTTAAGGCTATTGGTTCTCCTAATTATTGTAACCATGATGTGACCTGTGCAGTTTCAGTAAATCATGCTGCCCTTTCCCTTTTTGGTTTTGGGCGCAAAACCCTTAATTATGATTACAAAAACACCAAACATATCGTTCTTTACGGGCGGAATATTTTAGAATCCATCAAGATCAAAACCACAAAGGCCGTGATCAACGCTTTAGATCGCGGGGCCAAACTAACCTACATTGATCCCCGTTATAGTGTAACGGCTGCGAAGGCAACCCGTTGGTGGAAAATAAAGCCGGGGACTGATTATGCCCTTAACTTGGCCTTGATCCACATCATTATCAAAGAAGGCCTTTATGATAAGGCCTTTGTAAATCGTTGGGTCCATGGTTTTGAACATCTAGCCAAATTTGTAGAGCAATATACACCGGAGTGGGCCGAGGAAGAAACGGGGATTCCGGCACAAGAAATGTATCTTTTCTGCCGTGAGATTGCCCAAGATGCCCCCCATGTAATCTTTCATCCGGGTTGGATGCGTGCTCGTTATAAACAGGCCTTCTGGGAGAGCCGAACCACCTACATTCTGAACATTCTTATGGGGGCTATTGAGGTTCCAGGTGGGCTCTTTTTTATGAAAGGCCCCAAAGATGCGGGTAAAAAGGGCCTGAACAGTATAGGTGAAAACTTACCTAAGGTAGAGGAAAAGCGAGCTGATGGAGCGGGCTGGAAATATCCATATATTAATAAAGGTCCAGGGCTTCTCCACCGAGCCTTTGAGGCCATCAAGACGGGGGATCCTTATCCTATCAAAGCTTATTTTGTTCACCGGCATGATCCCCTTACCGGGCTCCCTGATCCGGAAGCTCAGGTAGAAATTTTTAAAAATTTAGACCTCCTTGTAGTAGTAGATGTGAACTGGAGTGAGACTTCTAAGTATGCTGACGTTATCCTTCCGGAGTGCACTTATCTTGAGCGTTCTGATCTTATTGCCAACCAAAAGGGCCTCAAGCCCGGTTTTAGGATTCGCACGGCAGCTATCGAGCCGCAGTACGACACCAAACCTGGCTGGTGGATTTATATCGAACTTGCTAAGCGTTTGGGTAAAGGGGAGCACTTCCCTTACGAAAGTATTGAAGATATGTGGAAGAAACAGCTTGAGGGCACAGGGATCACTGTGGAACAGATCCAGGAAAAGGGCTTCATAACCCTTACCGATAAGCCCATCTGGTATGATCGTATGAATGAGCTCCCCTTTAAAACCGAATCGGGCAAAATTGAGATCATTAACAAAAAATGGGAAGATGCCGGTATTCCTTGTCTTAAACCTTACGAACCTCCTGAAAAACCACCTAAAGGTAAATTCCGGCTCCTTTTTGGCCGGTGTGCTTGGCAAACACATGCCATGTGGATGAATAACCCGGCGCTCCATCCGTATCTCAAAGAAAACGTCCTCTGGATAAATAAGAAGGTGGCGGAAGAGATGGGCCTTAAGGATGGAGACAAAGTTGTCGTTTCAAATGGTGGATATCAGAAAGAAATGCGCATTTTTGCCACCGAGCTCATCCATCCCGAGGCTGTTTTTATGCTACACGGTTTTGGGCGTACGGTGCCACAACAGACCCGGGCCTATAACCGTGGAGTGGCAGACCAGAGGCTTGAGGTAGGGCTTTTAGATGTATATGACCCAGCTGGTGGGGCGAATGCCCTTTGCGAATGCTTTATCGAAGTAAGACCTGCAAAATAAAGAGAGCAAGGAGGCGCAAAAATGGCCAAATACTATATCTATCATGATCCTACAAGGTGTATTGGGTGTCTTGCTTGTGAGGTTAGTTGTATGGATTGGAAAGGGCTTCCTTACGGGGAAGCCAATTGTCGGATCTTTCGTTTTGGTCCGGAGGCCCTTTTCGGAGAGCCTGACCTTACTTTTATGTATACTTCGTGTTTTCACTGTGAAAAGCCTCTTTGTGTAGAAGCCTGTCCTTCGGGAGCTCTTGCCAAAAGAGAGGGAGACGGAGTGGTAGTCTTCCGTGAAGATCTTTGTATTGGATGCCGTGCCTGCATTACCGCCTGTCCGTGGGGTATTCCTCAGTGGAATGAAGGTACAGGGAAAATTCACAAGTGCGATTACTGTGTCGATCGTATCGACCAGGGTCTTGAGCCAGCCTGTGTTACCCGTTGTCCGGTGGACGCCTTGAAATTTGTGCGAGTAGAAGAAGCTAGTCAGCTCAAGCGGATGCGCTGGTTGCGCGATACCTTTGGGAGACAGGTGGCACCAGCAGCTAACTACTAATTTGATTTCACTTTCACAAGTTATCTAACGTTTGGGGAGTAAATCCCCAGATGATGGGGAGTTTTTCCTCTCTTTTTGAGGAAAAGGGCATATTATTTGGTTTTGACTTTGTGTAAAGGTTTGCTTGAATAGGGAGGCATCCAAAGAGAAGCTGATGATTAAGTTAAATAGAACTTAACAAAAGGGGAGCTAAATGGCTTACACAGTGGAACATGATCCGAAAAAATGCGACGGGTGCCTCTCCTGTGTGGAGGCCTGTGGAAAGGCCCACCATTTTCCACCAGGAGTGGCGAATTGTCGCATTATGGAATTTGAAGTGGTGGAAGATGGCGAGAAAAAGAAACGCTTTGCCTATGTAGTATGCATGCAATGTCGAAAACCCAAGTGTGAAGATGTTTGTCCTACAGGAGCCATAAGGCGAGAAGGGGATGTGGTGATTATGGAGGTGGAGCGGTGTGTGGGCTGTTGGAACTGTATTTTTGCCTGTCCATGGGGGATACCAGTTTTTAACGAGGCTACGGGTAAGGTTTCAAAGTGTGATCTTTGTGTAAAAAGAGTGGCCAAGGGTGAAAAACCTTATTGTGTGGAAGCCTGTCCAAATGGAGCTTTACAAGTGAAGGAAGTAAAACTTGGCATGAAAAAACCAAAGAAAGTGCCTACGAAAAAATTTGCAGCTGCAGCTACTCCTCCGGGCAAAGGTGGTAGTGCTGTGGCTACACCGCCTAAAGGGCCTTCTTCGGCTGGGGCTCAACCTCCGAGCAAGTAGGAGGCTAGAAGATGGAAATTTCTTTGAGTCTTAAATATTTACCTATTTTGATCGTTTCGCTCATTGTTTGTGTGATAGGCGGGGCAATGATTTTAATCAACCAAATTTTAGGCCCCAAACGTCCGTATCCCGAAAAATATGTTGCTTATGAATGTGGGCTTCCCCCTACAGGGGAGCCGCGGCACCGTTTTGATATCAAGTTCTATGCCATTGCCATCCTTTTTGCCGTCTTTGATGTAGAGGCTGTCTTTCTTTATCCTTGGGCGGTAACCTTTGATCAGATCGGCCTTTTTGCCTATCTGGAGATGGTTATTTTTATCGCCTTACTTTTAGTAGCCTATTTTTACGCCTGGATAAGGGGGGCGTTTCAATGGGAATAAAGGGCACGGTAGAAGTAAGCGAAGGGGTTCGTCAGGTTCCGGGCACCGATGTCTTTGTCACCACGCTTGATAAGCTCTTTAACTGGGCCCGGGCGGGCTCTATGTGGCCGGTGACCTTTGGCTTGGCCTGATGCGCCATCGAGATGATGGCCGCAGGTGCGAGCCACAACGATCTTGACCGTTTTGGAATTATCTTTCGGGCCTCACCGCGCCAGGCAGATGTTCTGATCGTAGCTGGCACGGTGACCAAAAAAATGGCCCCGGTGGTGCGCCGAGTCTATGACCAGATGCCAGAGCCCCGTTATGTGATTGCCATGGGCAGCTGTGCTTGCTCTGGTGGTGTTTTCAGGACCTATTCCACGGTGCAGGGGTGCGATGAATTTTTGCCGGTAGATGTTTATGTACCGGGGTGTCCACCGCGCCCTGAGGCCCTCTTACAGGGTCTAATCAAGCTTCAGCAAAAAATTCGCAGTGAACACGCTCGATGGGGAAGCTTTAGATAGGAGGAGTTATGCTCGTCCTAGAAAAATTGCAGGAAAAGTTTCCAGAAGAAATTATTGAAACTGGTGAGAGCGCTGGTCAAACCTACGTGGTGGTTAAAAGAGAGAAAATCTTTGAAATTTTAAAGTTTTTGCATGAAAGTGGCGAGCTCCTCTTTGATCACCTGGCAGATCTCACCGCCGTTGATTGGCTCAAGAAAAAGACCCCCCGTTTTGAAGTGGTATATAATCTCTTTTCTATTCGTTATAAACACTTCTTACGTGTTAAAGCTCAAGTTCCAGAAGAAGATCCTCGTATAACTTCTGTTTCTTCTATCTGGAAAGTGGCAAATTGGTTTGAGAGGGAAGTTTACGATATGTTTGGCATCGTTTTTGAGGGGCACCCTGATCTTCGCAGGCTTTTGATGCCTGAAGATTGGGAAGGGTTCCCTTTAAGGAAAGATTATCCTCTTTCCTTGGAGCCTGAGCAGGAATGGCAGGGGCTTGTGGAATTAAAAGAAAAGGCTCGCCGTCTTGCACCTTTTGACTGGTATCAAAGGGTTCCCGGAGAGAGGGGCCCTTCTGAAGTTAATGAAGAAGCGAAAGAGGGATAGCGTATGCCACAGGCGGTAGAGATTATTCAAAAACAGAAAAATAGTGATCAATGGGACGAGCCTTACCTGGTGAACATGGGGCCGCAGCATCCGGCCACCCACGGGGTATTGCGGCTTTTTCTTGAGCTCGATGGTGAGACCATTGTACGTTGTGACCCCCGGATAGGTTATCTTCACCGTGGGGTGGAGAAACTTTCTGAAAATCTTACCTATTCCCAGGCTATGGTCCTCACGGACCGGCTTGATTATATCGCCTCGGCGGCCAACAATGTGGGCTATTGTCTGGCGGTAGAAAAACTTATGGGCCTTGAGGTTCCGCGCCGGGCTCAGATCATAAGGGTTATTGTGTGTGAGATGGCCCGTATTGCAAGCCACCTTCTCTGGCTTGCCACCCACGCCCTTGATATCGGCGCTATGACGGTCTTTCTCTATTGTTTTCGGGATCGTGAATGGCTGCTCGATATTTTTGAAGAAATTTGTGGTGCCAGGCTCACGGTAAGTTACCCCCGTATCGGAGGCGTAAGGCTTGACTTTAATCAGAAAATTATTGACGAGCTTTATCGTTTTACCGAGGAATTTCCTCGCCGTATTCCCGAATATGAAACCTTGATCGACGTTAACCGCATCTGGCTTAAGCGGACCAAAGGGGTGGGCGTAATTTCAGGAGAGGAGGCTGTAAACCTTGGTCTTACTGGGCCTTCTCTAAGGGGTTCTGGGGTTCGTTACGATCTGCGTCGCACAAGGCCCTATCTCATCTATGACGAGCTCGATTTTGAAGTAGCGGTGGAATATGAAGGCGATGTGTATTCCCGGTACCGGGTGCGTATGAAGGAAATGCGTGAGGCCAACAAGATTATTCGTCAGTGTCTGGATAAACTTGCCGAGTGCGAAGGAGAACCAGTGATAGCGGAAGAGGCACCAGATCTTCTTATTCCTTTCTCCAAACCCAAACGCCCGCAGCCTGCTCCTCATCCTAAAAAAGGGTTTTTGGTAAAGAGTGTGGAGGTGCCTATTGTACCGGAGGGGGAAGTTTACTTTGCCATTGAGGCCCCTAAAGGAGAGCTTGGCTATTACATTGTAAGCGATGGCAGCGGTCATCCATGGCGGGTAAGGATTAGGGCTCCTTCTTTTGTCCATATTTCGGCTTTACCGGCCCTCTCTGAAGGGCAGATGGTGGCAGACATTATCGCGGTAATTGGTTCGGTAGATATTGTTTTAGGAGAATGTGACCGGTAGGTGAGGCTTATGATAGATTTACAGGCTTTCCTGAACACGGCAGACCATTTTCTTCTGAAATACTTTGGCCTTTCTCTTTTTAAGAGTCTTGTTCTCGTGGGGATAACACTTCTTCATGTGGCCTATACCACCTATGCCGAACGAAAGATCATCGGCCACATGCAGCAACGTCTTGGTCCTAACCGGGTTGGCCCCCGGGGGCTTCTGCAGCCCATTGCTGATGTTTTAAAACTCATTCAGAAGGAAGACATAATTCCTTCCTGTGTTGACAGCCCGGTGGTTTTCAAGGCTGCTCCGCTTATAAGCTTGGTAGCTGGGGCTACAAGTTTGGCGGTTATTCCTATTTGGGAGCACTTTGTGGTCACCAATGTGAACATGGCTCTTCTGGTGGTGCTGGCGATGAGTTCTCTTTCTTCTTTCGGTGTAATTCTTGCGGGCTGGGCCTCTAATTCTCGTTATAGCTTTCTTGGTGGGCTTCGAGCTTCGGCACAGGTCATAAGTTACGAGATTGCCATGGCCCTGGCACTGGTGGGGGTCATGATGCTTGCGGGATCTATGAATCTGGTCGAGATTGTAAAGGCCCAGGTGGCAAGCCCCTTTAAAATTTATGCCATCCCACAGATTATTGGCTTTTTCGTCTTTATGGTGGCGGCCATTGCGGAGACCAACCGCACGCCTTTTGACCTTCCTGAGGCGGAAAGTGAACTCGTGGCCGGCTATTTCGTGGAATATAGCGGTATCCGCTTTGCCCTTTTTTATCTTGCCGAATATTTCGGCATGATCGTGATGTGTATGCTGGCGGTAGTTTGTTTCCTTGGTGGCTGGTACGGGCCCTTTGAGGTTCCGGGAGTACCTTTCTTCTGGTTCCTGCTAAAACTTTACTTCCTGATCTTTTTCTACATCTGGGTGCGGGCCACGCTTCCTCGCTATCGTTACGACCAGTTGATGGGGCTTGGCTGGAAAGTGCTTATTCCTCTGGCTTTGCTCAACATAGTTATTACGGGGCTTATCAAGGTGATGGCTTAAAAGCAAGAACAAGGCTGAGGAGCGGAATTTATGAGTATAGTTAAGACCATTTTCCTTACTGAAATAATGAAAGGGCTTTCCCTTACTTTGCGGAAGCTTTTTGCCAAGCCAGTCACGATTCAATATCCGGAAGAGAAAAAGCCCTTAGCACCCGGTTTTCGGGGGCGCCATGCTCTAGTACGTGATCCCAAGACGGGAAAAGACCGTTGTGTGGGCTGTTATCGTTGTGCTCAGGTGTGTCCTGCCAAATGCATTCTCATCGAAACAGAGCGCGATCCAGAAACCAAGGCCCGCGTGGTCAAAAGATATGAGATTGACGCCTTGCGTTGCATTTTTTGCGGCTACTGTGAAGAAGTGTGCCCGGTAAACGCCATTGTTCTTACGGAGTTTTACGAATATTCGGGCTATAGCAGGGAAGAGCTCTATTTCGATAAAGAGAGACTTCTTCAGAACTGGGATGAATTTATCGTCACCCAAAAGCGGCCCTATTTTAATCCTTTCTGGAAGCCGCGTGGCATTCCGGAGCGCAAGCTTCCGGCCGGAAAAAGACAGGCGGAGGGCATATAGATGGAAGTTTTACTTCCCAAAATTGTGTTTGTTTATCTAGCGGCAGTACTGGTGATCACTTCTCTTTTGGTGGTGACCAATAAAAACGCGGTACACGCGGTGCTTTGGATGTTGGTCATGTTTTTTCACCAGGCGGTGCTTTTTATTACCCTTGACGCCGAGTTTCTAGCAGCGGTGCAGATCATAGTTTATGCCGGAGCGGTTTTAGTGCTTTTCTTATTTGTGGTTTACATGATCAATCTGCGCACCGAGCTAAGACTCCGAAATTTTACGATCTTCTGGCCGGCGGCGTTGTTAGTGGCAGTGGCCTTTTTGATCTTGACTTCTCAAGCCCTAAAAGACTTTCGCGCTCCGGCTCCCATAGGAGATATGACCCCTGAGGCCATTGCCAGGGTAGGGCACGCCAAAATACTTGGGCGAGCCCTTTTTACAGAGCATATCCTTTCTTTTGAGGCCGTGGGTGTTCTTCTTTTAGTAGCGGTTTTAGGGGCGGT
>JALSPG010000098.1 GCA_026986115.1 Thermodesulfobacteriales bacterium | reverse complement strand
GGCTATCTTCAGGGATATTACGAAAAAAACCGCCTTCAGAGGTGCTTTTTTGATCGCCTTGAGATTTTTGATACCTTACTCCAAGAAACCATTTTGCAATACCAAGAAAAACACCGCGAAGACATTGCGCCGCGTTATTTAAAAATTCTCACCCAATTTGTAAGAAACTATGCCCTCTTGGAAGGGCGCCTTGCTCCCGACTTCTTTCAACTTTTGGTGGCATCTCGCGGAGCCATAAACGACGACTTTGCCTGGGAGCTCTGGGAACGCGGAAGTTTTTACCCTTACCAGACTGAAACCCCAGATCTTGTACCTATTAGAATAAGTCTGGAAGATCTCTTAAAACCGCACAGAAAATTCAAATTTTTCCGCAAAGCAAAACCCTTACGCCGTAAAAGGCTTCTTCCCGTAAAGAAAAAACCTTTAGAAAAACGCCCTGGCGAATGGAAAGAGACTTGGAGGGGCATAAATATTTGCTCTTTTCCCCCGGAAGACCTGGTAGTAGAAGGTTTTGGCCGTCTGGTAATGAAAAAGGCCCTTCGTATCTTAGCCGAAGATCTTAAGCGGGTAGAACCATTTTCTGCATCTTTAAAAGACGGCATAGACTTAAAAGAAACCATCCGTCATTGGTATGAAGGTCGTATTTACGTCCGCGAAGAACGCCCTGTTTCCGGTAAAGTGGGTTCGGTCGTGGTAATTTTTGATGAAGATGAACCCGATGAAAGAGGGCGAGAGAAGTATCCTTGGAAGCTTACCTGGCACGGAGAACACGACCAAGAATCAGATATGGCCTTTTATGCCACCAGGGCTGGAGAGGTTATCGTGGGGCCGGGAATATCCCGGTGTCACTACGGGGGTTTTATGCTGACCTATCCTCCCATGCGTGTATATGATATTTGGGAAGACCCTCTTTTTGATTTTGCCCGAAATAAACCTGAACGCCTCTTGATCGCAGCAATAGACTATTCTTTAGAAAAATACATTGTCTATATCGCTAAAAAGCCGCCTTCTTCACTAGCCAAACGTTTTGCTGCTCACCAAGGGAAGAAGGTTCTTTATCTCCCTTTAGGACAATTTTCACCCGCGCTTCTCAAAAAGGTTCAGACTTTTCACGTCTTAGAAGGACATCACGTCCGTCTTTATGCCCATAAATACATAGAAGGCGAATAAAAACTTGCAATTCCCAAAAGAATTTTTAAAGTTTAGTTGATGAGATGCTGGGCTGGTATTTTCGCTATTGTTTTTTTTGTGGCTTTGGTAGTAGGTAGTTTTATTTGGCATTTGAGATCTCAAACTGTCTCTCCTGCCTTGGCTACCGTTAAAATAGATCCACAGAAAATAACTGTATTAATGCGGTATCATGGGGCCCAAATTGCTAGGTTCCAAAACGGAAGTTGGTATTTTCTGGCCCGCAATGGCCGTTGGCTCCCCCTTGAGACCAAAGAGGCCTGTCGATACCTCACAGCCCGCTTCCATCATAAAGACGATGCCCCCTGCCTCTAAGCCACTTTTAGGCATTGTTGGCGGTGCCGGCCGTATGGGTCGGTGGTTTAAACATCGTTTTGAAGCAGAAGGCTATGAAGTCCTTATCGCTGATAAAGGAACCCCTCTTTCTAACAAGGATTTAGCTTATAACTGCGATGTGGTCTTTCTTTCGGTTCCTATGTCAGTTTTTCCGGAAGTAGTAGCTGAAATTGGTCCTCTTTTGTCTGAAGAACAGGGGCTAATTGACTTCTGCTCTCTCAAAAAAGTGCAGAATGAATTAATGTTAAAATATTGCCACCGGGCCGAGGTAGTAGCAGCCCACCCCCTTTTTGGCCCTGGAGAAAAGGATCTTTCCGGACAGAAGGTAGCCCTTTGGCCCTCACGCGGAAAACGCTGGTTTTCTTGGTTTAAAGAATTTTTAGAGGCCCGAGGGGCTGCAACCGTAGTTGTATCTCCTGAAGAGCACGACCGTATTATGGCTATCGTGCAGGTAATAAATCATTTCATGCTTTTGGCCCTCGGACGTCTTATAGACGAATCGGGACTTTCTTTAAAAAACATCAAAGACCTAGCTACTCCCAGCTTTGAAAGACAACTCGAAATTGTAGCTCGCTTTGCGGATCAGGACCCATATCTTTATGGTCTTATTCAATTCGATAATCCCCTTGGAGAAGAAATGCGTCAAAAATATCT
>JALSPG010000097.1 GCA_026986115.1 Thermodesulfobacteriales bacterium | reverse complement strand
CAAAAGCCCCCTTTTTTTCTCAGGAGAGTTCCGGTAGGACTAAAACATACGAATTTCCCTTCCGATAAAGGACATTTACAGAAGCGGTATCAGGATTATTGAAAATAAGAAAGTCCTTTTCTGTGGTCTTTATCTGTTCTAAAGCCTCCTCCACAGACATAGGTTTTAAATATACCCTTTCTATCTCCAATCCCGGTATCTCCTCTTCTTCCGGAAGAGCTTCGGCACTAATAGATGTTTCGATCTCCTTAGAAACTCTCTTGCGATTTTTCCTCTTTTCTCTCAACTTTTTGACTTGGGTCTCCAGCTTGGCCACTACTAGATCAATAGCTTCATACATATCTGAAGTCTCTTCTCTACCAGCAATGTTGTACCCGTCACCTACAAGTGTTACTTCGGCTTCCTGACGGAACTTTTCCGCTTTGAGAATTACATGGGCCTCTACCGGCCCGTAAAAATACTTTTCTAATTTGGAAATCCTTTTATGAACGTACTCTTTAAGGCCCGGGGAAGAATCAAGGTGGCGAAAAGTGATGTTGATTTGCATACAGCCTCCTTTTTGGTTGTGAATTTTTGGAGGTTTATTTATTAAGTTTCCCCTTACGCCTGCTTGCCGGCAAAATACCTAATTGATCTCGATATTTGGCAACTGTCCTCCTTGCTATCTTAACATTGTACTTCTTTTTTAAAATATCGGCTATTTTCTGATCACTATAAGGTTTTTGGGGATCCTCCTGAGCAATGATCTCCCGGATATATTGTTTGACGGTTTCTACTGCCACCTCTTCCCCGGATGAGCTTCGATATCCACTGGAGAAAAAGTATTTGAGTTCAAAAATCCCGTGAGGGGTATCAATGTATTTTCCAGTAGTTACCCGGCTCACTGTTGATTCGTGAAGCCCTACATCTAGAGCCACATCTCTTAAAATCAGCGGTTTAAGACCAGTAATTCCTCTTTCCAAAAAATCTCTTTGAAAGCGCATAATGCTTTCTGAAACTCTAAGAAGAGTACGGTTGCGTTGTTCGATACTTTTTATCAGCCAGGTAGCTGATCGGAGCTTTTTTTGAAGGTATTGCTTGGCAGCAAGAGGGACAGCCGGATCCGAAAGGAGTTTTCGGTAATAAGGGCTTATACGGAGACGAGGAAGCCCTTCATCATTAAGACGCACGATCCATTCTTCTCCTTCTTTGAAAACATATACGTCTGGTTCGATATATTGGGGTTCGGTTTCGGAAAAATTACGTGCTGGCAAGGGTTCAAGCCTTCTAATGATTTCCATTGCTGCTTCAATTTCTTCGAGTGGAACCCCAAATTTTTTGGACAACTGGGTAAAACGGCCAAGCTCCAGATCTCGCAAATGATTCCTCACAAGCTCTTCTGCCAAAGAACCCTTAAGCCCCAAGTGTTCTAACTGAGCCAATAGACATTCTTGAAGATTGAGAGAAGCCACCCCAACTGGGTCAAAAAATTGGATTTTCCTTCTAACTTTTTCCACTAGATCTTCTGAGACCGATAAATCTCTGGCAATTTCTGCAACCGAAAGGGTGAGATAACCCCGTTCATTGAGGTTACCTATAATGTACTCCCCAATACGACGTTCCTCTTCATCCAGCTCAGATAAATAAAGCTGCCAAAGAAGATAAGAAACAAGATTTTCGGGCCGACTAAGTTTGCGTTCGTAATCTATGGCCTCTTTTTGCTCAAAGGCAAAACTCGGATAAGCGCTTCCAGTATCTTGAAAATAAGCCTCCCAATCAAAATCTTTAAGTGCCTCAGCCCCCAAAGGGTTTTCTGCTGCTAAAGAAAAACTATCTTCTTGATGATTCGGAGAGGATATCTCCTCAAGAGATACGGTCTGAGGCTCGAGGAGTTCTTGGTCGAGAAGAGGATTAGTTTCTGCTTCCTGACGGATCACCTGCTCAAGCTCCAGCCGGTTCAACTGCAAAAGCTTGATAGCCTGCTGAAGCTGAGGGGTAAGGACTAACTGTTGGGTAAGTTTTAAATGTTGTCTTAATTCTAACGCCATGTCTTTAGTTTAACCTAAAATCCCGTCCAAGATACAACTCCCGTGCCAGCGGATTTTCGGCGATTTCTTCCGGCCTTCCCGAAGCAATTACCTCTCCTTGAGCTACTATATAAGCAAAATCACATACTAGCAACGTTTCTCTGACGTTATGGTCAGAAATTAAGAGACCCAAGCCTTTTTTCTTTAATTTTTTAATTATTTCTTTTAAATCAGCCACAGCTATAGGGTCAATTCCAGCAAAAGGTTCATCAAGAAGAAGAAAAAGGGGCTCACGGGCCAAGGCTCGCATTATTTCTACCCGGCGTCTTTCTCCCCCTGAAAGGGCGTAAGCCTTTTGATCTCTGAGAAGGCCCATTCCGAAACTCTCAAGTAATTCTTCTAGTCTTCTTTCTCTTTCTACTCGGGAAAGAGGAAGAATTTCTAAAACCAAAAGGATATTTTCCGCTACGGTAAGACGACGAAAAACCGAGGGTTCTTGGGGAAGGTAGATAATTCCCTTCCGCGCCCGACGGTACATGGGCTCCCGGGTAATATCAGTTTCTCCCAAAAGGACTTTTCCTTCATCTGTAGGGAGAAGGCCTCCTATCATATAAAAAGTGGTGGTCTTACCCGCGCCATTCGGGCCCAAAAGACCTACCACCTTCCCACAGGCCACCTCCAAAGAAACGCCTTTTACCACGGATCTTTTTCCAAAACGTTTATGAAGATTTTGGGCCTTCAAGATCTTTTCAGAAGACATTTTAGTCGGCAAAAATTATCGCTTCCGCCTTTTGGTGGGGTTCAGATTCGACTACATAACGGTCTTCGTTAAGATAGAGGGTAATACGGCTCCCCTTCACCGTATTGTCACCCTGCCATACTTGAGGATGATCCTCCAATACGATCTTTTCTTGAATTTTAAAATAAACCGCCTTTCCCGCCCGTGCTATCCAGTCGTTTTTATGAATTTTTACATGGCCAATGGCCACCAGCTTTTTAACTTCTCTCTTACCGTCTTTGGTAGTGTAATAAACCAGAAGCCGGTCAGCATAAATGGTAAGATCGGCCTTTTTTGCTACAACATTTCCGCTAAAGACTACAATTTTCTGGCTTTGTAGAACCTCCATGCGGTCAGATTTGATCGTAATGGGAGTTTTTGCAAATACCCCCTCTAAAGTGATTAATAAAAACAAAGCTCCCAAAAGTACTAATCTTTTAGGCATCCACCCTTACCTTTGTCCGCTTTAGAACCTTCATTGTGCCAGTCTTGACGTCATAAAAAAACCCTCGCCCTTTAATGAGCATACCTTCATTTTCAATAGTGACCGGGGCTTCAGTTTCTAGGGTGTCTTTTTTGGGAAAATATTTGAGAATAGAGGTGTAGAGCTTTCCTTTTTTACCAGCATCTAATACTACCTGCCCTCTGAAAGTAAAACGACCACTTTGAGGATCATAACTCCCCTTTTGTGAGGAAATACAGAAGCCTTTTTTAGAGTTAGAGCAAACGCGCAATTGGGAGAGTTTGATTCTTTTACCTTTAAAGATTTGGGCCTCCTCGGCAAAGATATTCCATTTCAAGAGACCCTTCTCATAGATCACATAGTGGAGCTTTTTAAATTCTGTATCAGGTTTTTCTTCAGGTTTTTCTTTTTGCTCCTCAGGAGGTAGATTTTGAGGCTTGGGAACCCGTGTTTCCTGGTGACACCCAAAAAGTAAAAGAATCAAAAACAGCGCACTGATGAAACGAAACATTTTAACATGTCCTCCCACTTTTGATGGCCCACAAGGAGAAGATCACAAACCTCCCTTACGGCACCGTGCCCCCCTCGGTGTTGAGTAACATAATGTACGTAATCCTTCACCGGAGGCCAGGCCTCAGGAACAGTAATGGCAAGCCCCACTTTTTGGAGCACAGGAAGATCGATCCAATCATCACCCATGTAAGCTATTTCTTCGTCAGAAAGACCTTTCTCTCTTCTAATCTGTTCATAAAGCTGGAGTTTATCAAGCTCTCCCTGCACAATAAGTTCTATCCCGAGTTCTCGGGCCCGGTGAGAAACCGGCGGTGAAGTACGGCTAGAAAGGATCCCCACCTCAAGACCAGCCATCTGTAGAAGTTTGATACCCATTCCATCCCGCACACAAAAGTGTTTAATTTCACGCCCTTCGGCATCTACAATAATGCGAGCATCCGTAAGGATGCCATCTACATCCAAGAGAAGGAGCCGCACTTTGGCTGCTCGTGATATTACTTCTTTAGGGAAAGAGAGCATACCTTTTTATGACCTCGTGAAGATCTTTAATAACCCTGAGCAAGCCTTCTACTTCGGCAAGCGGAAGGGAATTAGGGCCATCACAGAGCGCTTTTTCTGGTTCCGGATGGACTTCCATAAAGATACCGTCAATTCCTACTGCTGTTGCAGCTCGAGCCAAAGGAGCTACAAATTCTCTTTGCCCACCAGAGGCCCCACTTGCTCCACCGGGAAGTTGCACACTGTGGGTGGCATCAAAGATTACAGGCACGCCAAAACCCCGCATAATGGGAAAGGCTCTCATATCCACCACTAAATTTCGATAGCCAAAGGTATACCCCCTTTCCGTAAGGAGTATCCCTTTGGCTCCAGAAGCCCTGGCTTTTTCTACGGCATAATACATATCCCAGGGAGAAACAAATTGCCCCTTCTTGATATTTAAAGGTTTTCCGGTACGGGCAGCAGCTAGAATAAGATCTGTCTGGCGACAGAGAAAGGCGGGAATCTGGATAAGATCTAAAACTTCAGCCGCGGGCTCTGATTGCCAGGGCTCGTGAATATCGGAAGTAACGGGAACTCCAGCGTCTTCTTTTATGCGGGCAAGCATTTTTAGGCCTTCTTTAAGGCCTGGCCCCCGATATGAACGTAAAGAGGTACGATTGGCTTTATCAAAGGAAGATTTGAACACATAAGAAAAGCCTAATTTTTGGGCAATATTTTTCATAAAATTGGCACACTGGAGGGCTATCTCATAGGACTCGAGCACACAAGGCCCGGCAATGAGAAGCAGACCACCCCTTCCAACCTCAAAATCAGCAATCCTTACCGGAGAGATAGACATCTCTTCTCCTCTTGGGTTTGAAGTTGTATTTTAGCTTAAAAGACCAGGCTTGCTAATATGAATTTTGAATTGCGAAGTTACCGTACCAAAATGGGAGGGCCGAGCTTAGTCCCCTTTCGTGTCGTTTACCGGGAGTCAGATCTTCTTATCTTGGCAGAAAAAGAGCTTTCCCAAGAAGCCTTTAAAACTCTCTTAGCTATCCGTCGTGATCTTGAAGACTATCTTTCTTCTCATCCTGCATTTCTAAAATCCTTAAAACCTTTACCGATAGATCCAGAGGCCCCGGCAGTGGCCTACAAAATGTTTTTGGCTGCTAAAAGGGCACGTGTTGGCCCAATGGCAGCGGTAGCCGGAGCCATTGCCCAAGAGGTAGGACAAAAACTTCTCCAAGAAGGGCTTTGTCAAGAAATCGTTGTTGAAAACGGGGGTGATATTTATCTCTCTTTAAAAAGGGATGCCACCGTAGCCATTCTGGCGGGTAAATCGCCCCTTTCGGGAAAGGTTGGAATTAAAGTAAAAAAGAGGCTTATGCCTTGCGGGATTTGCACCTCTTCCGGTACGGTAGGGCACAGTTTAAGCTTGGGGAGGGCCGATGCCTTGTGTGTGTTGGCAAAAGATACGGCTTTTGCCGATGCCTGTGCCACCGCTTTGGCCAACCAGATAAAAAGCCCTAAAGATCTTAAAAAACTCCCCAAAATTCTCCTCCAAATCCCGGATCTTTTAGGGGTAGTGTGTATCGTTGACGAACACTTACTTGCCTGGGGAAAAGAAATCAGGCTCGTAAACCTTTAAAGGTAAACTTTTTCAAGCACAGGAGCCCGAAATTGTCCATGATTGGTAATTTCTTGGAAGGAAACTTCACAAGCGATTTCTGGACGCACGAAAATGGCCCCTTTAGGGAGATTGCTTCCCTTAAGTTCTGAGGGCTTAGAAGATTGAATCTCTTTGAGACGAGAAAGAAGAGTATCTGCAAGATGGGTATTAAGCCCACTCGCCACTCGACCTCTAAAAATAAGCCCTTTCTCTGTAGGTTCAGCCACAAGGAGGCTTTTTAAGGTCCCATCCGGGCGTAGAAGGTAGCCTATTATAAGACAACGCCTTTTCCCGCGCGGCTTGAATTTGAGCCAAAAATCGACTCTCTTCCCTGGTAAATAAGGACTTTCTAAATCTTTAGCCATCACTCCTTCAAAGCCCAAAGCAATAACTTTTTCAAAAAAAGCCACCCCCTTCTCCAGAATATATTCTGACTCTGCCACAAAGGGGCTTTCTGGAAGTACTTCTTTAAGAAGCCTCCTGCGTTCCTTAAGGGGTTCTTCCAAAAGGGGCTTGCCATCAATATATAGTAAGTCAAAGATAAAGTAAGTGGCTGGAAGCCTTTCAGAAAGAAATTTGATTTTGACAGGGCTCTTTACATGCTCTCTTTCTTGAAGGAGCCGAAAGACAGGTTTACCTTCCTGGAGTACCACTAT
>JALSPG010000096.1 GCA_026986115.1 Thermodesulfobacteriales bacterium | reverse complement strand
GTAAGTCAAAGATAAAGTAAGTGGCTGGAAGCCTTTCAGAAAGAAATTTGATTTTGACAGGGCTCTTTACATGCTCTCTTTCTTGAAGGAGCCGAAAGACAGGTTTACCTTCCTGGAGTACCACTATCTCACCGTCGAAGACGATACCGTCACGAGAAATCTTTTGGGGCAGATCCCAAAACTCTGGGTAGCGGTAAGTAATATCGTTCAAGCGTCGGTTCTGCAGGCGTATTTTGCCATTTTCGATAAAAAAAAGACACCGCGTTCCATCCCACTTGATTTCGTATAAAAATCGTGGTGAATCAAAAGGCTCTGAAAGTTTGGCCAGCATAGGTTTGATAAAATCTGGAAGCATTTAGGCCGCCTTTTTCTCTGCCTTTTCAAGACTGGCCTTGAGAGCCTCCATAAGGCTTACCACTTTGGCCTTTTCTTCTACTGCTTTGAGTTCAAACTTCTCACCGCGAGCCTTGGCTTCTACTAGTTTCAGAACCGCTTCCGCGTAATGGTCTATCAATTCTTCAGGCTTAAAATGTTCTGTAAGAGAATCGATAAGTTTTTCGGCAAGTTCTAAATAGCGTGGATCTAGCTCCTCTCTGCGGATCTCAATACCCAAATCTTCAGCCTTGATCACGTCTTGGTAAAAGTGGAGAGTGGAAGCTAGAAATTTCCCTTGGTAAGGTTTGATGAGAAAGGGATATTCCCGTTGCCGAATAATCGCCTGGCCAACAGCTGCCCGGCCTTTCTCCTCCATGGCCCTATAGAAGATAGCAAAGGCCTCCTCGCCTCCCTTTCCCTCTGGTAAAAGGTAATGAGCATCGGCATAATAAATGGGTGCGATTTCCTTTTCATCCACAAAGTATTTCACCTCAATGGTATCGGTAGAGGCCAATTTTAGGCTGGCAAGTTCTTCATCAGTAATAACTACGTAATGGTCTTTATCCAAAAAATAGGCCCTTACTATTTCTTCATCTTTAAGAACTTTGTCACAGCGTGGACAATACTTAAGATATTTAATACGGCTTCCACAATCTTTGTGAATCATGTGAAAGGAAATAGCCCTTTTTACCACTGCCGGATAAAGCTTAACCGGAATGGTAACCAAGCCAATTCTCAAAAAACCAGACCAGGTTGCCTTCATTTCTTAGCCCCCTTGAGATCTTTTAATCTTTTGACCCCAAAGACGATTGGGAGGGCTTCATCCACCCGAGAAACAAAATGAAAGATAAGCTTTTCGCGGGCTTCCTTGGGGACATCAAGAAGATCTTTCTGATTTAATTTGGGAAGAATTACCTCCTTAAGACCGGCCCTTTTAGCAGCTAAGACCTTTTCTTTTATCCCCCCTACGGGAAGTACCGCACCTCTTAAGGTAATTTCTCCGGTCATGGCTACCTCATGACGTACGGTACGCTCTGTAAGGAGGCTTACCAGGGCTGAAAGGATAGCGATCCCGGCACTGGGACCATCTTTGGGTACCGCTCCTGCCGGGACATGGATGTGAATATCGATTTTCTGGAAGAGGTCCTCATCAATGCCAAGATCTTTACTGCGGGAACGTACATATGAAAGGGCCGCTTCTGCAGACTCACGCATCACGTCTCCGAGTTTTCCCGTGAGAATCAAACGGCCGGAACCCTTCATTTTGGTGGCTTCTATAAAAAGGATCTCTCCACCAACCGGAGTCCAAGCAAGCCCGATAGCCACCCCTGGCACCTTGACCCTCTCTGCTGTTTCTGGAAGAAACTTGGGTGGCCCCAAAAATTTTTCCACATCCTTCACCCTCACCTTTACGGGTTCGGAACGTCCTTCAGCAAACTCTTTCGCCACCGCCCTGCAAACTGCCCCTATTTCTCTTTCTAGATTACGCACCCCGGCTTCACGGGTGTAATAACGGATGATCTGCATCAGGGCCCGGTCGGTAAATTTGAGTTGGGCCTTAGTAAGGCCATGGGCCTCAAGTTGACGAGGTACCAGATAATATTTTGCAATACGAAGTTTGTCTTCTTCGGTATAACCCGGAATCTCTATTACTTCCATCCGATCAAGGAGGGGAGTAGGAATGGTATCCAGCATGTTAGCCGTGGCGATAAAAATGATCTTGGATAGGTCAAAAGGGATTTCCAGATAATGATCAGAAAAATTCTGATTCTGTTCAGGATCAAGGACCTCTAGAAGAGCCGCTGCGGGATCGCCTCGAAAATCTACTCCGATTTTATCAATCTCATCCAACATGAAGACAGGATTATTGACCCCTACCCGCCGTAATCCTTGGATAATACGACCTGGCATGGCACCTACATAAGTACGCCGATGGCCACGAATCTCGGCTTCATCTCGCACACCCCCTAGAGAAATGCGTAAAAACTTTCGTCCCAATGCTTTAGCAATAGATTTGCCCAAAGAGGTCTTGCCAACACCCGGAGGACCTACAAAACACAGAATAGGCCCCTTCATATCGGGCTTGAGCTTTCTGACCGCCAAATATTCGAGAATTCTCTTTTTGACCTTTTCAAGGTCGTAATGATCTTCATCCAGGATCCTTTGGGCTTCTTTGAGATCTAACCTGTCCTCGGTA
>JALSPG010000095.1 GCA_026986115.1 Thermodesulfobacteriales bacterium | reverse complement strand
ACTCTTACTTTCCCTCCTCCATCTTACGATATTTTTCAACAATTGCCATTATCTGATCTTTAAGGGCTAATTTGCGCACCTGAATTTTCTTCTTTTCTACCTCTTCTTCCGAGGTAAGATAAGGACGTCGATGAAATTCTTCCAGCTGCTGGTCAAGAGCTCGATGCTCTTCTACCAATTTTCGGAGCTCTTCGTCCTGGGCAGCATATTTGGCAATCAATTCTTTATCTTTGTCCATTCCTCCTCCTTTATGTGTGGACTTGGACTTTTTAATGCGTTTTGAAGCCTTGTCAAGGGTAAGTTAATTTTTGCACAATTTTTTAAATTGGAAACAAAATATTGCTTGATATTTTTCTTTTAACATTCCTAAATAAAGTCAAATTTCAATTTGTGAAAACTATAACTAAAAACCATGTTGAGCATATATTTTGCGAGCTTCTGGAGTACTTAAAAATTCATACCAGGCCCGAGCGATTTCATTATCTTCTTGTCCTTTAACTAAGGCTACTTGATAAAGGCTTTTGCCTTTCTCCCCTTCTGGGAAGATCAGATAATCAAAAAAGGGTTCCTTGAAGAATCTTGGATTCTGATAATAAAAGGCAAAATGATAATAAAGGGGAGCTACATCCGCTTTGCCAGAATAGATTAATGCTGGAACTTCGCGGTGGTGAATAAGTTTGCTGAAAAGGGCCTTTTTTTGGATCTTTTCTAAGAGCTTTGGCACATGTTCTAAAGCCCTTACATAGGAGTTAAAAGAATTAACCTCTGTTTTGGGATTTGAAATCGCGATAATGACATCCTTCCGAAGAAGATCGAAGGGGTTCTGGATTTCTTTAGGATTTCCCCTTTTGACCACCAAAACCACCCCTTTGTTCTGCATAAAAGTTTTGGGAGCAAAGATTTTTTCCGAAACCTTTTTCATGAATTCGGGAGGGGCCATGATTATTTGTGGTTCTAAAGAAAGGATAAGATTTCCTGTTGCTAATGGTTCACCAAAAAGGGCACCTCGAAACCGAGGAGGTGGAAGGGTTACATAAAAAACCTCTACACGGCGACCCAGATATTGATAAAAAGCTTTTAGCAAATCTGGAATGACCATGAATTGGTTACCTTCCATTAAAATGGTAAGCTCAGCTCGTAGAGGATCGCCGTGAAAATCGTAAGCTATATTACTACCAGGAAGAAAAATTTGGTTAGGCGCCTCCTCTCCCGTATCAAGTGGCCAAGGAAGTGTGAGGCAAAGGTTTTCTTCGCTCATATTTTTTAATTATGCCTTTTTGATAATTTAGTCCAGTATTTTTTGAGGGATAGTGATGGAATATTTTTCAATCTTTTTCGCCTTTGGAGTAGGTTTTCTCTTAGCTTGGTATCTCAAGGGGCGCGAAGGGAAGGCAAAAGAGGCCCTTCTTAAAGAACGTCTTCAAATAGTCGAAGAGAAACTCAAACTCCAGAAAGATTTACCTGCCAAAATGGCTGCTAACTTTCGCCAACTTGCTGCCGAAGCACTTCAAGAAAACACGGCCACCTTTGTAGAGCTTACCAAAGAACTTTTTGAGGGACGAGAAAAGGCCTTTTTAAGGCTTAGTAAACCTTTAGAAGAACATCTGAACGCTCTAAGAGAAGAGATTAAAAAGCTTGAAAAGGAACGCCAAACAACTTATGGGCGCCTGGAAGAGAAACTTAGGGCCCTAGTAGAAGAACATCTTCCCCGGCTTGAAAAAGAGGCCAGACAACTTCAGAAAATTCTTGAAGTACCACAGAGTCGTGGAAAATGGGGAGAAATCCAGCTTAAAAGGTTGGTAGAAATGGCAGGTCTCCTTAAATATTGTGATTTTCATCCTCAAAAAGCCTTTAAAGGGGCTTTGAGACCGGATCTTGTGGTTCACCTGCCGGGAGAACGTTTTTTGGTCGTGGATGCTAAGGCTCCCTTGCCAGAAGAAAGAAACTCTTATGTCAAAGCCCTCAAGCGTCACATAGATTCTTTGGCCCAGAAGGCCTATTGGAAAGCTTTAAGGGAGATTTTTGCAAGAACTCCAGATTTCGTAATCCTTTTTTTACCAGCAGAAAGTCTTCTTTCTTTAGCCTATCATGAAGATAGAAGTATTCTTGAATATGCTGTGAAAAGAAAAGTTATTCTAGCCACTCCCCTTACTCTTCTCTCTATTCTGAAGGCCGTTGCCT
>JALSPG010000094.1 GCA_026986115.1 Thermodesulfobacteriales bacterium | reverse complement strand
AAGAACTTTTTATTTGTGGCCCTGTGCTGGGAGCACCCCAGACTGCCATTATCCTTGAATATCTTAAGGCTGCGGGAGTAAAAGAAATTTTGACTCTGGGCTGGGCCGGGGCTCTCAAAGAGGATCTCCTTTTGGGAAGTATTTTCTTGCCGGAAAAAGCCCTTTCTGCTGAGGGAACCTCTGCTCACTATGGCTACTTTCCTTATCCTTCGCGGGCGCTCTTTTGGTGGCTCTATCATGAGCTTGTAGCTCAGGGGTTGGTTTTTCAAGTGGGAACCATAGTTTCTACTGATGCCCTTTTTCGAGAAGATGAGGATTTCTGCAGGCGTTTTTCTGAAGCTCAAGCCGTTGATATGGAAACTGCTGCCCTCTTCAGCGTCGCTAAAGCTTTAGGGCTTTCCCTGGCAAGTCTTCTCTTAATTTCTGACTCTTTGGTACCTGTTTATCAGCGAGCAAAGGCCAAAGATCTTAAAAATCTCCTCAACGCTCTCCTTCCCCTTTTGAGGACCTTCGGGAGTAAAAAATAAGATAACGCTTGCCAATAGTTCTGCCACGAGATAGGTTTAAGGACAATTTTGGTAGCTTTTTAAGCTTAGAATTCCTTAAAAAGGAGGCCCCATGTTTGGTTTAGGCTTGCCAGAGTTGTTGGTAATTTTGGTCATTGTGGTGGTGCTTTTTGGGGCTAGTCGATTGCCACAAATAGGAGAAGGCCTTGGCAAGGGGATTAAGAACTTTCGTAAGGCGATGAAAGAAGGAGAGGAGAACGAAGAAAAGAAGGAGGTTGAGAAATAGTGTTTAAAAATCCTATAATGCGTTTTTTGAGTTCTATTAAATTAGCTATTTTTCTTCTCCTTTCTCTAGCAGCCACGTCTATTATTGGGACTATCCTTCCTCAAGGCCAGCCCTTGCCCTTTTATTTTCAACGTTATGGTGAGACATTAGGCCAAATTATTAAATTTTTGCACCTTTATGATACTTATCATTCCTGGTGGTATGTTGCTCTTTTAAGCCTTTTTAGTATCAACCTTACTCTTTGTTCTCTAAAGCGGCTTCCTTTTTCTTTGGAGCTTTTTCGACGCGATCCTCTGGCAGTGGATCCAAAGAAACTGATCCGTATGCCAATATCCAAAGAACTCAAATTAAAAATACCCTTTCAAGAGCTTGATCCTAAAATAGAAAAAGTACTCTCCAAGAAACTGCGACGTTTTGAAAGAGTTTCTTTTGAAGATGGGGTGTTGTTTCTTAAAGATCGGTTTCGATGGAGTTATTTTTCTGTTTACGTAGTCCATTTTTCTCTTTTGATTATCATTTTAGGAGCCATTATTGGAGCGATCTGGGGTTTTCGAGGAGAGATAACCCTAATGGAAGGTGAAAGTACGGATCAGGTTTTAGTAAGGAGTAAAAAACATCGTTCTATTCCTCTTAATTTTACAATTCGCTGCGATAAGTTTTATATAGATTTCTACCCTAACGGAATGCCAAAAGAATATCGTTCTGAAATTACGATATTTGAAGACGGGAAAGAGGTTTTGAAAGGAGCAATTCGAGTAAACGCTCCTTTAACTTATAAACGTATAACGTTTTACCAAGCTACTTATAATACTTTTGCCAAAATAAAACTTCGTTTACTGCAAGGTCCTCGCCAGAAAGATATAGAAATTGGTCCCTTTAGTCAGGCTATCTGGGAAGACGCCAAACTTCGGGTAGGGCTTCTGGACTTTCGACAAGCTCATGGTCTTCCAGCAGCACGGGTCTGGCTGGCAAAAGTAGGAGAGCCCCCTTTGGCTTTTTGGGTCCTAAAAGGTCATCCTCGTCGTATCGAACTAAAAGGGGAACCGGTAATTGTTATTTTAGAAGACGCTGTGCCGATTTATGCTACTGGACTTCAAGTTAAAAAAGATCCTGGTGTTCCTCTAGTATGGTTGGGATTTTCACTTCTTATTTTAGGAATTTTTACTGCTCTTTTCTTCGCTCATCAGCGTTATTGGATAGCTGTATTACCAAGCGAAAAAGGTAGTAGGGTGATTTTAGCAGGATTTTCCCCTAAAGCCCGTCAAAAAGTAAAGCAAACTATCGATGAGCTTGCAGTTGAAATCGAAAGATTCGAATCTTCTTGACAAGGAAATTAAAGGTTGATAGAGATTTAGCAAAAAGGTTAGGCGCGTAGCTCAGTGGGAGAGCGCTTGCTTGACGCGCAAGAGGTCGGCGGTTCGATCCCGCCCGCGCCTACCATGAATTTAAAGGCATCTTTGGG
>JALSPG010000093.1 GCA_026986115.1 Thermodesulfobacteriales bacterium | reverse complement strand
GCTTTGGCCAATTCACTTGCACGTTCTAAAAGATTCTGATCAAGGCCAATCTTCAACGGTCCTCCAAAAGCCATTCAGCTAGACTCTTGCCAGAAATTTTAGGCCTCACCCTTCCACCTTTTGGCTTACCGCCATTCCAGAAAACCAGTCCTTGGGCTATAAGGGCCTCCAGGCTTCTTTTTGTTCCCCTGCAGGACAAAGTCTGGCTACCAGCCGGCGATGACGCGTAATTTCAATAATTTTTCCCTGCCGGACCTCTTTTAGATAACGAGAAAAGTTATTTTTAAATTCTCTTACAGAAACCTGCACAAATCTCTCCCTAACTATTTTGTAGCCCCATTTTAACATATGTGGCCACTTTTAGTGGGGCGACGCACGCGTCGCCCCTATCATTCGCTACTCGCCATTCGCTACTCGCCATTCTCCACTCGCCACTCACCATTCGCTATTTCCCACTCGCTATTCGCTACTTATCACAATTCGTTTTTCTGCAGGATTTACCTTCAGGATGAGAAGGTCTTTTCCTTCCGGAAGGGGCTCAAGAAATTGGTAGGGAAGTGCCGGAATCTCTACCTGAGGGCTCTCGACAAAAGGCCCCTCAATCCATTCCACCTCTGGCCTATACGCCGGAACTTCGCCACCAGAGAAGCGGCAAATGTCTGTCAGTCTCCCGCCAGAGATTACGATGGTGCAAAGGATACCCAGGTGGGCGCAGTAAGTCTGGTCTGGCCCGGAAAGCCGGGGATATTTCTCAAGATGCGTGTGCCCGAAACACCACCAGGCCTGAGGGGGAAGCTCGTGAAAGACGACCCCGTCTTTGCCGCAGGTCTGCGAAACGATAAGAGGCGTTGCACGGTAAAAGGCTTCTTCGCCACGGACCTCCCCTGGAATAACAAAGAAGAGCTCGTAATCATTTGCCTTTTCGTAGATCTCTGCAAAGGCCTGCTTGAGCCTCTGGTGAAAATAAACTTTTTTAACCTTTTGGGCCTCCTCCATCCAGGCAAAGGCCTTCTCTAAACGATCATTCTTCGAAGCCATAAAACCTCCTTCTTTTTAATCAGAAACTATTAGATAGCTATGAGGGTTTTATTGCCGGAGACGGTTATCTTCTTTCACTGTGATGGGGGTTGATGCCCCTATTATCCTGAGATGTATTTCGCTTATGAACAAAATTATTCACCCCTCTCCATATAATATTAAGGAGCGTGAAATATTTCTCAAATTAAATTATTTGATTAAGTCGTATTTTTGTGGATTGATGGAAATTGTTTATCTGTATCAGGACAAAAATTCTATTTTTTCAGCTAAAATCTTTCGTTAATATCCTATGATAGTTTTGCAGGTTGAAATTTTTTATTGGAAAGTTTTGAATAAAAAGTTCAAAAATATTTAATACAGAAAGAGAGAAGGGAGCTTGGACTTTGAAAAAGTCAAAGTTTTAGGAAGGAAAATCAAGCGCTTTTACGCCACATCTTTGGGCAGCCTTCTTTAAAGCTCGATCTATAGTAGCCAGGAGCAATCCCATGTGCATAGCCAGGTTTAGATAAGACGCATCGTAAACACTCAATTCCATTTCCCTAGCTAAAGTTAAAATGTCTCGCCAGACTATTTAAACGCTCTCTCCTTCCACCTGAATAGGAAGCTCCTGAAGGAGGGCTAAAAAGTTTTCCACCTCAGCCCGTAGGAGCCGTTTCCGCCTTTCAGCCAAAGCAGGGCATTGGCCACCTCAAGTGGCCAGATCCGGGGCACCCAGGCCACGCCTTCACAAAGGGAATCTAAAGCTTTCAGAGAATAATAGTCTTTTTCGTCTTCCATAGACCATGCAACAGTTACCGAGGCATCTAAGACGAATTCCCGTCTCACATTCGTCCCTCTTCAATCAACTCCTTGATATCAAGTTTGCCTAATTTATGTTTCCGGCGAAACCTTTTAATCTCCGCTATGACTTCTTCGATTTTTCGCTTTCTTTGAGGGCCCACTGGCTCTATCACCGCTACTGGGATTCCCCGCCGGGTAATTACAAATCTTTCACCTCGCGCTACACGATCTAAAATTCCGAAAAACGGGTTCGCTTCGTAAACTCCTATAATGGCCATATCGTTAACTCCCTTATGACTAGTCTTAGACTAGCATAAAACAAATCTTTTCTTTTTCCTCTAAGTTCGTGAAAAAATTCCTTTTAAGCGATAAATTTCTTTGATAACAAAGAAGAAGAGAACGGCTTATGAAAGGATCCATTTTTGACTTTCACGCCAGGTAATTGCTGATTACCGGGATTTTATCCGGTCGTTCATCCAGATTGGAGACGAAAGGGCGCAAAAGTTTATTGAAAAGGCCGAAAATAGAAGATCTTATCCCTACCAACTGGTATCAAAGGGGAAGACTAAAACGCGAGTGGCGCAAACGAGTGCCTCGCAAAGTCTGGGTGTTTCCTGATGGGCGCCTTTCCACGACGGAAATAGAGGGCGCCATCCCCATGTGGTGGCAAGAGGAGGGCTTTTGGATTTGCCCCCGCTGTGGCGAAAATTATACCGCCCGGGAAAACGGGTTTTCCAAACTGGCAAGTCTTTCAAGTGAAGGGCGCTCTTCAGCCACTACCATCCTGGCCACCGCCTTTCTAAGGCACGCTAAGAGCAGCAAACTTACAAGCCAAATGCTGGTGCTGGGTGTGCCTCTGCGGTTTGCGCTTACAACATTAATTTTGGCAATTTGCAAAGTCTTTCCCAATAAATCTAAAAAGATTTATTGCTATTTTCTATTTGACATTTAAAAGGCACCAATATATTTTCCTCGCCATGGATCGGCGCACATTTTTGAAGCTTTCTGGTCTAGCAAGTCTTTGTATTTTGGGGCCCAAAATTACTTTTGGGAAAAATGTTATTAAGCCCAAGTTAACCTTTGACCCCGAGCTTTGTTTAGGGTGTTTGGCCTGTGTCACTGCTTGCAAACGCCCTGGGCAGCCAAAGGAGATAAATCGTCTATACTTAACTCCAAAAGAAGCCGGTTACTACCCGCAGGTAAAGCTAAAATTTCATTTGAAATACTGCCTTCAGTGTCCCACGGCACCTTGTATTTCTGCGTGCCCTCACCAAGCCCTTAAAAAAACAGAAGATGGCCTCATTGTGCTTGAACAAGATAAATGTGAGGGAGAGGGAAAATGTGCCTCAGCTTGCCCGTATCAGGCCCTAGAAATAGCCTTTGGTAAGGCCTTTAAGTGCGACCTCTGTTTTGAAGAGTTAAGAAATGGCTGGTTACCGCGTTGTGTGGCTGTCTGCCCTACCGGAGCCCTTAAATTTGAGCCTCAGGAGCTATTCTCTCCCCAGAAAGCTCCTCGCCCAGAAGCTCAAGAACGTTTGGTTCACACGGTATGTTTGGCATGCAATACCCGTTGTGGTTTAAGGGTGAGAGTGAAGGGAGAAAAATTACTCCGAATAGATGGAAATCCTTATCATCCTTACAACCGGCGCGGAAAACCTCTGCCCTATGACACTCCCCTTAAAAAAAGTTTTAAGGAGCAGGCCTCAACTTGTTCCAAACCCCAAATGGATCAAGACTATCTTCATAACCCCTACCGCATCCTAAAGCCTCTCAAGCGTTGTGGTCCGCGAGGTTCAGGAAAGTTCGAACCCATCAGTTGGGAAAAACTTATTCAAGAAATAGCCGAAGGAGGGAAACTTTTCTCCCATTTAGGAGATGATCGCTATTATCCCGGGCTTAAAGATTTCCTTTCAGATGAGCCCCTTGACCCTTCTGCTCCGGAACTCGGCCCTAAAAGAAACCAAGTAGTTTGGCTTACCGGGCGCTCCCAGGCAGGACGCAAGCATTTTATCAAGCGGTTTGTCTGTCAGGCCGTAGGTTCTATCAATCATATCCCCCACACGGATATATGTGGCATAGGTTTTCGAATGGGAAATTATATCCTTTCCGATGGGAAGGCCGCGGAATTCAAGGCAGATCCGCAAGAAGCCAAATATATTCTGATTTTTGGTTCCAATTTCTTTTCCGCCCTTCAGCCGGGGCCTAATGCCTATGCTGCTAGGTTACTTGAAAGGGTAAAGGCTGGGGACCTCAAATATGTGGTTATTGATCCTCGCGGACACGAGGCTCTGGCACACGCCCATCGCTGGCTCCCGGTAAGACCTGGAAAAGACGGGGCCTTAGCCATGGGCCTTTTAAGGGTCTTGCTGGAAGAAGGGTATTTTGACGAAGATTTTTTGAGAATTCCAAACTTAAAAGAGGCCCAAAGAAAGGAGCGAAACGCCTATACCAATGCTTCCCATTTGGTGATTTTAGCCCCAATATCTCAGGCCGGCCGATTTTTAACCACCAAAGATCTTGGACTTGCAGGAGAGGACTTAGTAGTAATAGAAAAAGGGAAACCTTCCCCAGCCGGTAAAGCCTCCCGAGGAACACTTGAATGGGACGGAAAAATAGGAGACTTTAAGGTAAAAACGGCCTTTAGCCTCCTTAAAGAAGAAATATTTTCCTATCCTCTAAGCTTTTACGCCCAAGAAGCGGGGCTTTCAGAAAAAGTTATAAGGGAGGTAGCGTTAGAATTTGCTGCTCATGCTCCTTATTCTGTGGCTTTTGCCTACCACGGAGCAGGGAATTACGTAGGAGGTGCCTACGCTAGTTACGCCATTGCCCTGCTAAACGCCCTTTTTGGAAACATAAACCGCAGGGGAGGTTATCTCCCACCAGGAGGAGGCATTCCCTGGCAAAAAGGTCTTTACAACCTGAAGGATTTTCCCGGAGCTTGCAAGCCGAAAGGGGTTCCCATCTCTCGAGAGAAGGCCTCTTATGAAGAGAGTAGCGAATTTGAACGACAAGGATATCCAGCCCGGCTGCCCTGGTTTCCATTTACTAAAGGAGGGCTTACGGTATCAGCTTTGGCGGGTATAGATCAAAAATATCCTTACCAGATAGGCCTCCTTTTTACCTACTTTTTTAACCCCATCTATAGTGTACCAGGGGGAAGACGCTTCATAGAGACCCTTAAAGATCAGGAAAAAGTACCTCTACACGTCTCAATTGATATCACCATCAACGAAACCAATATCTATGCCGACTATATTGTCCCGGATGTAACTTACCTGGAAGGCCATTACGGATTGCTTACTCCCCATGCTCCTGGCGAAAATTTTGTTGCCGTGCGCACACCGGTTGTGGAAGCCCTGACAGGACGCACTTCAGATGGCAAGCCTTATTGTCTGGAAACCTTTCTCATAGACCTCGCCTGTTATTGTGATCTTCCTGGCTTTGGTAAAGAGGCCATCGTCCAACGAGATGGAAAGATGCTCCCCCTCTTTAAGGCCGAAGACTTTTTCCTCCGGGCTATGGCCAATCTGGCTGAAAACGCCTCACTAAAGGAGGCTTCTTTAGAAGAAATAGACTATGTAGAGAAAAATTACCCGGTAGCGCGTTATCGTAACATTCTTCCTGCCTGGCAATGGCGAAAGGTTGTTACCCTTCTAGCGCGAGGGGGCGTCTTTAGACCCTGGTCTGCGGCTTTTAATTCTCAAGGAAATCTCAAAAAAGGTATTCCTAAGATCCACTTCTGGAATGAAAGACTTGCTCGCTGCAAAAATGCTCTAAATGGCAAATTTTTCTCTGGCACAGTCAAATATATTAAGGCTCAAGAGGCTTCTGGGGGGATTATTGAAGAGTTAGACCGTGAATTCCCCCTGATTCTCATAAGTCACAAACACGCCCTTCATACTCAATCCCGGACGATATGTTATGAAAAGGCCTTAAATCTCCTACCCGAACCTCTTCTCCTCATAAACCCAAAAGATGCCCAGAGGCTGGGGCTTAAAGAGGCAGAAATGGTCATCATCTCCTCGCGAAGCCGACCCGAAGGCACCACAGTCAGAATCAGCCTAAGTGAAAGGATCCGCCCGGGGTGTGCGGCAATATCACATCATTACGGTCATACCCAACACGGAGCCCAGAGTTTGGTAGTTTTGAAAGGAGAAGAGGTTTTTTTGGGGGGAAAGAAAATTATGACCGGTGAGAAACTCATTCCCGATTTGCGACGCGGAACAGGTTTGGCGGTAAACACTCTGAGCCGTCTAGACGAAAGTCTTTACTTTCTTCCCTTAGTAGATCTAGTAGGAGGTATTCCCGACTTCAGCAGTACCCGCATCAAACTTCGGAAATTCACTTGAAAAATCCGATATCCTGGTCGGAGGCCGCTACCAAATGCATCTTAAAACCCTGATATCTGTTTTGCTATTCCTTTCCGTCGGTTTCGGGGGAGTCTTTCCCCTTCAAGCAGCAGATTACCTCCTTAAAGCCCGAATCTTGATCCACCCTTCTGAAGCCCATTTGGTAGAGGTGTGGATTCCACTGCCGCTAGAAGATGAAAGTCAAAAAGTTGTTTCTTTAACAATAAAAGCCCCGAGGCCTTTTCTGATACTCCGAGAAAATGAATACGGAAATAGATTTCTTTACCTAAAGTTAAAGGGAAAGAAAACTCAGATTTTTTACCAAGCCTTGGTAAGAAGGAAAGAATTTAGCCCTATTCCCGGATCTTTTCCTTCACCACGCCTGCTGTTACCAGATCGCCTGGTTCCCCTAAAACCTTTTAAAAATCTAGCTCAAGAACTCTCTTCTGAGCAAAAGACCCCTCTAGACAAACTAAAGACCTTTTACAATTACGTGGTAGAAAACCTGCGTTACGATAAAAGTGGAAAAGGATGGGGGCGAGGAGACGCTCTCTTTGCCTGTACTGCCAAAAGGGGCAATTGTACTGATTTTCATAGCCTTTTAATGGCTCTGGCCCGGTCTGCAGGAATTCCGGTCCTTTTCGAGATCGGGCTACCTGTAGCCTCATCAGGCCCGGTAAAAGGCTATCATTGTTGGCTAAAGGCTTATGTGGAAGGAAAAGTCTTTGGAATCGACGCCTCGGAAGCGGCCAAAAATCCGGCCCGGAAAGAATATTTTTTTGGGCACCTAGATGAAAAGCGTATATTGCTTGCCCGTGGAAGAGATCTCCTTCTTGCCCCTCCACACCACGGAGAAAGACTCAACTTTATTTACCAAGCCTATGCAGAAGCCGACCTCAGGCCTGCTTCCCAATTGGTACAAACCTTCTACCAGGTTAAAATCTTAAATTCTAAGTAAATCTCCGTTATAATTTGTAAAAGTGGCCTTAAGGAGATTTTTTATGGCTCTTCCTGCCAAAGAAAAAGAAAAATACACCTATCAAGATTATCTCTCCTGGCCAGAGGAAGAACGCTGGGAAATTATCGAGGGACAGGCCTACAGCATGTCCCCAGCCCCCTCCCTCAAACACCAAAACATTGTCTGGAATCTAGTTGCTTTTCTTGATAGAGAAAAAAGTAAATTTTTTCCGTGTCGGGCCTTTGTTGCTCCCACCGATGTGGTACTCGACGAATTCAATGTCGTCCAGCCCGATGTCTTTATCGTTTGTAAACAAGAAAAGCTTAAAGAAACCCACGTTGCCGGTGCCCCTGAAGTCGTCTTCGAAGTGGTCTCCCCTGCCACCGAACTTAAAGACCGCCGCGAAAAAAGGCTCCTCTACGAACGCTTCAAAGTCAAAGAATATGTCATCCTCTACCCCGAAAGAGAATTCGCAGAAGTATATCGCCTCCAAGAAGATCATTACCCCGCCCCAGAAATCATTAACTGGGATGAAGATCTAGAAATCAAATCCCTCCAAATTAAAATCCCCCTCTGGGAAATCTTTGAAAAAGAGAAGCCTTCCGAAGGATCTCATGGCTGATCTTCCTCGAAAACTCCTAGTATTTCCTCATCGAGAAGCCATAGGCTACCTGGGAGGCTTTTCTTCCCGGAAAGAAACAAGTTGTTGGATCGCTATCTTTAAAGGTCAGGTACCTGAATCAGCCAAGGGAGTTAAACCTCGCTTCTTCGCTTTCTTAGAATTTGATGATGTTGATAACGAAAATATCGCCTATAATTTCGGTTTATTACCTCTTGAAGAGGAAGAAGCCCTCTGGGCTGCTCAAATTTTAATTAAAGCTCTGAAATCAGGCTGTAAAGAGTTTATTTTTTCTTGTGATGCTGGTCGGAGCCGCTCTGCAGGTTTAGCCGAGGGGTTTGCCGATTTTTTGAGAGAACAAAACATCCCTTTCCAAAAGGCACATCATCGCCCCCTTTTCCCAACCAGTTGGTACGAAAAAGACTTTATCAAGCTCTTCAAAAAACTTCTGTTCTAATAAACAAAAGCCGGAGGACTTAAAATCCTCCGGCCTTTTTTTGTTTTCAAAGCCTATCTAAACGTTAGAAGGCAAGTTCGATGGAAAGATAGAAGTTATACATATGATCGATGGGCTGGAACATGGTGACACTATCGCGATCGTCAAGTTCAGAACGGATTTGATAGGGCTTTCCAAGCCAGACGCCACTTCCGGTATAATTAAACCAGTAATACTGGAAGCCTACCCGGAGAAACGCGCGTGCATAATCATTCAAGAGCTCTCCGGTAGGAAGATCCTGGATCCAGTAAATTTCTCCTACGTGGCCACGCGTAGCAAGTTTATTGAAATAGGCATCATCCGTAGCCACCATAAAGGGCATCCACCACTTAGAACCGTAGTTATATTCAAGCCCTAGTTTGGCCCCCGCAATCCAAGGTAAAGGCACACGGGTACCAAGATAAATTGCCCAACCAGTATGGGTGTCGAGATCATCTTTGTCTGAGGGCTTCCATACCGGATCAGGATTCCCAAGGGTGAGATACGGACCGGCAAGGAGACTATAAAACATATAGAGATAATTGCCATTGTGATCAATGGGCATACCCATATAACCCCAATCATCAGGATCCGTAATAGAAAGGCCAAAAGAGACAAAGTAATCTACATCGGAAAGATCTAAGAAGGGGAGATCAACCTTGTGCTGCCAAGTAGCACCGATCTCGTAAATATCGCCAAGGTTGTGCTGGGTGGTAACACTAAAGGGCATCCAAGCATTGAAAACGGGATTAAACATATACCACTGGCCATCTGGAAAATCCATCACTCCTTCGGCCTTAAAGGCCTGCACAATAAGAAGCATGTTGCGATCGGGATCATCAATCACATCCCAAGCAAAGCCATAAAAATCTATATCATCCTTAGCCCGGTCAATAGGACGCTTGAAGCCAGATTCAAAGCCCCGCCCGTAACAAAAGCGAATCCTTCCCGTCCAAGGCCAGGTATATTGAAAACCTATCGTGGCACCATCAAAGGGGACATCGATATTAATACCAGCAGGAGTAGCATCACGTTTGTCAAGCCCTTCACGGAGCTGGGTAGGAGCACCATGAGTGGTGGGACGACGTCCGAAGGAGATCCAAATAGGAAGATCCGCAATATTGGCCCAATTAAAATAAGCCCGATCGACATAAAGGGCGTCATCACTGGGGCGTACTCCAAGGGTGAAATTATTGGTGCTTGGCGGGAAAAGCCCAGGGGCTACATAATCGTTAGTCATGCCCCAGATTTTGTAATATGTAAGACGGGCCTTAACGACCGTGTTCTCCGTAGGCTTGACTTTAAAGTTCAGCCTCATCCGGTTAGTCCAAAGAGTATCGTTCTCACGGTGGCCAGAACGAGCCGTGCGCGCAAGTTTCTCAAGATTGTCACTGCTAACGGGCAT
>JALSPG010000092.1 GCA_026986115.1 Thermodesulfobacteriales bacterium | reverse complement strand
AAAGTAGAAGAAGTTTTTGGAGCTGCCCCTGAATACGTAGATAAATTTCCTTACAAACCTCATTATTCCATGGTGTTGATTACTGACCGTTGTGTAGATTGTCAGCTTTGTATGGAAGCATGTGTCCGCACCAACCATGTGCCCCCTTATGGTTGGCGGACCAAAATCTTTGAAAGGCGTCTTGTGGTAGGCCCTCAAGAAACCGCCAGACAGTTTATGCCTGTTCTTTGTAATCATTGTAATATCCCACCTTGCGTGAGAGTTTGTCCTACTAAGGCCACTTTTAAAGACAAAAAGACCGGTATTGTGCGGATGAATCCCAAGAAATGCATCGGTTGCAAAACCTGTATGGTCGCCTGCCCTTATGATATGCGTTACTTCAATGAAGAAAGGCGTGCCGTTGATAAATGCGATTTTTGCTGGGAATCCAGGCTCTCCAAGGGAGAGAAACTTACCGCCTGTGCTGCAGCCTGCCCTGCTGGAGTACGAATTTTTGGAGATCTTTCTGATCCCGAAAGTGAGGTCTATAAGATTATCCATGATCCTTCGCGAGTGGTATGGGTCTTAAGACCCGAAACAGGTGCCAAACCTAACGTCTTTTATACCATTGATGGTTTAGGTTAAATTCCTTGAAGGAGGAGCCTTTATGAAACGATGGCTTTTATTACTAATTCCTTTCCTGATTTCTTTTGCTTTTTATCAACCCCTTTGGGGACAAGACGAAGAAGAATATCCAGAAGAACCTATCATTTTTACCAAACCTGTTAAAGCTGTGGTTTTTGATCATAAAAAACATATTGAGGATGCGGGTCTTAGTTGTGACGATTGTCATGACGAACTATTTGAAATGGCTGCTGGAACCGCTGAAGAAAATGAGGATTTTAATATGGAAGCTCTTTACAATGGTAAATATTGTGGCGCCTGTCACAATGGAGAAATGGCCTTTGCTTCTAATCGCAAATGTACCACCTGCCACATTGGAGTACTTGGGTGGCAGAGAATGCAAGGGACCCCTAAAAAAGGTAAACATCATTAAATCTTTTTTAAACTCTAAATTCATTAAATCAGAGAAGATTGTAGGTTGTTGTCTTTTTATAAGTTATCAGAGAGCAGTATTTTAGAAAGAATACTCTTTTAGAAACCATTTTAAAGGTTTTAACTTTTTTGAAGGGAGCTTAAAAGCTCCCTTTTTATTTTCTTGCTTTGTGTTAAATTTCGAAAAGTAAAAATTTCACAGGATCCTTTTTAGGAGCTTTAAACGATGAAAGGAGAACAATTATTAAAAATTTTGGAAGAGATTTTGGATAAAGTAGAAGAAGCGGTCTTGGTAATTGACGAAAATTTCAGGATTATTGAAATTAATCGACCTGCAGAAAAGATTTTAGGAGAATCAAAAGAAAAGATCATCCAGCAGCCATGTTATAAAACATTTGAAAAACATATTGAAAAAGAAATTTGTAATCTTATTAGGCAACAATTAGCTACAGGGCAAACAATTTATCAGTTTCCAATATATTTAAAAGATGACTCAGAAAAGACAATTTATCTAAATGCTTATCCATTAAAAGAAAATGGTAAAGTAAAATTTGTCGTGGTTATTATTAATGAAAAAATACCATCTATTTTTATAGATAATATTCTAGACTGTTTAGGAGAGGCCCTATTTGTTGTTGACAACAATTTCCGCATATGTACATTCAACAAAATGGCAGAAATTCTTACAGGTTATAAAGCAAAAGATGTTTTAGGACGATACTGTGATGAAGTATTTAAAACTAATATCTGTGGAGAAAGTTGTGTTATTTTGCGTAGCATTAAAGAAAAGCGTATTGTTAGACGTTCTGATATATTTATGACACATGCTGATGGCAGCCAGTTTCCTGTAGAAGTTACTGCTAGTCCTTTATTTATAAAAGGAGAATTAGTTGGAGCCCTTGAAATATTTAAAGATATTAGCTTTGAACTTCAAATGAAGACCGTTTTAGAAAATATTGGTGATGGAGTTTTTTCTGTTGACAGACATTTTCATATTATTTGTTACAATCCTGCATTAGAGCAAATTACAGGTTATTCTATGTCAGAAGCTTTGGGGAGACCATGTCATGAAATATTTAAAAGTGAATTGTGTGGAGAAACCTGCCCTGTGGCAATGGCTATTTCCGAAGGAAAAAGGATCTCCAATAAGCATACCTATTTTAGAAACCGATCTGGACGAAAAGTTCCTGTTTCTATCACAGTAACCCCTTTAAAACATGCGGAAGGGAGACTTCTTGGGGCTGTAGGAACTGTAAGAGATTTGAGCGAAATCTTAACCTTACGAAAAGAGCTTAATAGAGATTACCAGTTAGGAGATATTATTTCTAAAAGTCCCAAAATAAAACGCATTACGGAAGTTCTTCCAGATATTGCAGAAAGTGAAAGTACGGTTCTTATTACAGGAGAATCTGGAACAGGAAAGGAAGTTTTTGCACGAGCTATACACAATCTTTCTCCTCGTAAAGACAAACCTTTTATAGCAATAAATTGTGCAGCTATCCCTGATACTCTCCTGGAAAGTGAACTGTTTGGTTACAAAGCCGGGGCTTTTACTGACGCTAAAAAAGATAAACCCGGCCGTTTCGCTTTAGCTCATGGCGGAACTCTTTTTTTAGACGAAATTGGAGAAATACCGTCTTCTTTACAGGTAAAACTATTACGAGTCTTGGAGACCAAGGAATATGAACCTCTTGGGGCCTCAAGACCAGAGAGAGCTGATGTACGTATCATTGCAGCTACTAATCAAGATTTAGAAAATCTAGTAAAAGAAGGACGCTTTCGCCAAGATTTATTTTATAGATTAAATGTAGCCCGCATTCACTTACCTCCTCTGCGGGAACGAAAAGAAGATATTCCTCTTTTGATAGACTACTTTATTCAGAAATTTAGAGCTAGTAAAGGACGCGATATCATAGGTATAACAGAAGAAGCTCTTAAAATTCTTTTAAATTATGATTTTCCAGGCAATGTAAGAGAACTAGAAAATATTATCGAATATTGCTTTATAGTTTGCAAAGAAGGGCTTATTTATCCTGAACACCTTCCCGAATACCTTTATCATCCTCAAAAAGAAGAGGAAGAAACTCTCTTATCTTTCAGTAAACCTATGACACTTGAAGAAATTGAAAAAATTGCCATTCTTCAAGCATTAAAACGCAATAAATGGAAAAAATTAGCCACTTGCCGGGAATTAGGTATTTCTAAAGATACCTTGCGCCGAAAAATCAAAAAATACGGCATTCCTCTGCAAGGCGAAAATTAAGCCCATTTTCCGAAAAATTGGAGCATTCATTTTCATCTTTTCTTGACAGCCTGAAGCTTTCCCAAAAAGGATATAGGCTTATTCTGCGCCTTTATTAGTTATAATAGGACGTATTTTGCGCCCATAAATAATTTTAATTTCCAAGTTTTAGTAGTAATTTGTGGCTCCCTTTTTTTGATATTCAAGCCTTCCGAGAAAATTTAAGTTTTTTCTTCCTTTTGGCATACCAAATGCATTTATTAATAAATGACAAATATAATTGATAAAGAAAAGAAAAGTCGGATTTTTAGTTCTAATTTTTCTAAAAGGTGTTTTCTTTTGGTTTTTTAACTGAAAGGAGGGATAAAAAATGAAAGCTATCCAAACTTTAAAACAGCTTTGGCCTTTTCACCACGAAGAGAGAGAAAAAGTTGCATCTGAAGCCAAAGCCGGGCTCTGGCAAGGACGGATGGGAGAATATGTTTTGGGCACATTTTGCTTCCTTATGTTTATTGCTTTAGGTCCGTTTGCGGCTATACCCGCTTTTTTCACCACTTTTTCGATTCCTAAATGGCTTGAGGAACAAAGAGAAGCCCAAGAAAGGGCAAATTAAAACCCAAAAAGGAGGAGGATAGTTATGGCTGAGACAAGGGTCGAAACGCTCAAACCGTTTCAGGTAGATTTAAGTTTTGCTACACCCCGAATCACTTTATTTACCATTTTGGCCTTCTTGCTCACTGTTGTAGGCCTTGGGGCTGGTGTTTACGCCATGATAGTCGGGCATCATCATGCCTACAACGTCTTCCGGGAGATGCCCTGGGGTATGCTGATTGCTGGTTATATTTTCTTTGCCATTATGTCTACTGGGCTTTGTATTTTATCGGTTCTAGGGCATCTTTTTGGAGGCACCTCGCTTTTGCCTCTTTCCAACCGGGCTCTTTTTCTCTCGATAGCGGCTATCTTAGCGGGGTTTGCCATTATTGGCCTGGAGCTTGAAAACCCTTGGCGCATGTATTGGATGATGATTACCCCCAACCTTACCTCTAACATCATGTGGATGGGTGCGCTCTATGGTGCTTGCGTGGCTTTTATGATTTTGGAGTTCACCCTTATCCTTACCAAACGTTATGCTTTGGCTTTTGCTTTGGGCCTCCTCGGAGCTTTAGCTGAAATTGCCGCCAATACTAACCTAGGGGCAGTCTTTGCTCTTATTGCTTCAAGACCTTTCTGGTATGGCGCACAGCTTCCCATTTATTTCATTTGCTCGGCCCTTATGAGTGGTGCTGCTGTCCTTATTATCTTCAACTACATCGCTTACGAGGTCCGTAAAAAGCCCATGGATGAAGCTATGCAAAGGGCTACAGCTGCTGCTGGTAAAGTGCTTCTCCTCTTCTTGGTGGCGGTGTCCTTGGCAACAATCTGGCGATTCCTGGCAATCTTTACTGGTGGCTCCGATGCTGGCAAGCTTGCGGCCAAGGCCCTTTTAAATGGTCCATTGGCTTTCAATTTCTGGTTTTTTGAAATAGCCCTTGGATTAGCTATTCCTATCATCATTCTTGCCACCGGTGGCCTCAAAAACGTCCATGCTATGTTCCTAGCGGCTCTGATCACCATCATCGGGGCTTTCTTCCAGAGGTATGATCTCGTAGTAGCAGGTCAGATTGTACATCCCTATTACGGTCTCTTTGAGGGTATCCCAAAATACCTCCACTACACCCCTTCGGGAGCTGAAATTCTTGTCATCTTAGGTGGTGTGGGCTTGCTCGTTACTTTGTTCCTCTTGGGTGAGCGTTATTTTGCCGGTGTCTTTGAAAGCAGAGAACATTAACCAAAAGGCGCGGGCCCTTTGCCCGCGCCTTTAATATAGTTTTGGGGAGGACAGAGATGAAAAGAGACAAAGCTATATTTTCTATAGGGACCGCGGCCAAACTCTTAGAAGTTCACCCGCGGACTTTGCGCATTTATGAAAAAGAAGGCCTTATCAAACCTGTAAGAAGAGGAACAAGGCGCTATTACTCTATGGACAACATCCAATGGATTAATTGCATTCGTAAAATGATACACGAAAAAGGATTAAATATCGCTGGCATTAAGGAAGTTTTAAAATATGCTCCTTGCTGGAGCATTGTAGGATGTCCTCCCGAAACCAGGGCCAAATGTACAGCTTATCTTTCGGCCGTGGGAAAGGATGAAACTGAGCAATAGGATATAAAGTCTTAAAACAGGGCTTATTTTACGTCCTAACTTCCGCCATAGTCCCCTTTCTCAATCCCCCAGATTTCGGGGGATTTTCTGTTATTTTGACAATGGTTGCTACCTTTTTTGTTACATTTTTCATTGTCAACTTTTTCTGAATTCTGTTGATAGTTAACAGATAGAAAACTCAATGTTAACTAACCAGTTAACATATAAGTACAAATATCTTGACAACATTTTTTGCGCAATGTATAAAACTTTCATGTTACAAAGAAGGGGGCTTTAGAGTTACATATTTTTTAACCAAAAATAATTTATAGGAGGGCGCTATGGCGGAAGTTAGGGAAGCAGTTTTGGGTAGGGAGCTAGTACTTGCTCCTAGCAAAACCAACACTTGGTTGGCTTTGCTTTTTGGGCTTTTGTTTGCCGTAGGTACAGCGGTGGGGATTTATTCCTTCATCGCTGGGCACGAGCACGTCTATGGCGTCACCAGGGAAATTCCTTGGGGTATCCTAATCTCTACCTATGTCTTCTTCGTGGTTACCTCTACTGGCCTCTGTCTTACCTCTTCTATTGGGCATGTTTTCGGAGTTCAAAGTCTTATGCCTATCGCCAGCCGAAGCGTCTTTTTAGCAATTGCTACTATTCTTTCCGGGTTTGCAGTTATTGGGTTTGAACTCGAAAATCCGTGGCGGATGCCTATCTACAACCTCATCTCTGCCAATCCCTCTTCTAATATCTGGTGGATGGGAACACTTTACGGCGCTTATCTCTTCTTTATGTTGGTAGAATTTGCTCTTCTCAAGATGGGGCATCACCGGAAAGCTGGGCTTGCCGGGCTCATGGGAGTTATTGCTGGTGTTGCTGCTCACAGTAACCTGGGGGCCGTTTTTGGACTTCTTAATAGCCGTGAATTCTGGCATGGTCCTTATATGCCCATCTATTTTATCGCTTCTGCTATGATGAGTGGTGGTGCGGCCATTATTTTCTTCACCTGGTTGGCCTATAAGGTAAATGGCTGGGAAATGGATGCCAAAATGGAAAAGGCTCTCCAGGTAACTGGTAAAGTTTATGCCTTGCTGCTTGCGGTAGTTATGTTTTTCACCTCTTGGAAAGTGATCTCTGGTCTTGCCGGGCATCCCCCTGGAAAATACGAAGCCATGATGGCCCTTTTAACCGGTCCTTATGCTTTCAATTTCTGGTTTTTTGAAATCGGCCTCGGCTTGATTTTGCCCTTTGTGGTAATTTTGGGAGTTAAGGCCCGCAACATTCCTGCAATGGCTATCGTTTCTGGCCTCGCTTTACTGGCCATCTTCGTCATGCGTTACGACTTAGTAGTTGTGGGACAAATTGTGCCCCACTATCATGGGCTCGGTATCGTAGATATGCCTCATTATTATTCTTACACTCCCTCACTTTATGAGTGGCTAGTAGTTCTAGGTGGATTTGGCCTCTGTGGCATGTTGTTCTTCATAGGAGAGCGACTCTTTCGCGGACACTTAGACGAACACTAAAGCTTTAAAGCTGTGGCCCCCAAGGGGGCCACAGCTTATTTTCCAAGAGCCTTTAATATTTTTTGTCTGACTTCCTCTATCCCCCAGCCTTCCTTACAAGATGTAAGGAAGATCTCTTCGTCTTTTAGCCCTAATCCTTCTTGCCATCTTCTTTTAGCTTGGGTCCATTTGCTTTTTTTGAGTCGATCTATTTTATTCAAAACGACGATAAAAGGCCGTGCCAAAACTTTAACGTATTCTATTAAAGCTTTATCGAGCTCGTCGGGTTCCCTACGAATATCAAAAATCAAAACCAGAAGCTTTATGGGTCTTGGAGAAGCAAGATAAGATTCCACTAAAGTTTTCCATTGTTTTCTTATTCGAGGAGGTACCTTTGCAAAACCATAACCAGGAAGATCTACCAAAAAAAAGCGGTGGTCAACACGGAAAAAATTAATCGTCTTGGTAAAACCTGGAGTAGAAGAGACACGAGCCACACGCTTTTTACGCAAAAAAGAATTTATAAGAGAAGATTTTCCTACGTTTGAACGACCTAAAAAAGCAATTTCCGGCAGGGAAACTACAGGAAAATCTTTTGGAGAAATTGCCCCCTTTTGAAATTTGACTTCTTTGAAATGTATTTTCATGGCCTCATCCCAAAACTTTCAATACAGGGTAAAATTAAAATCAAATTCAAATTATTTCAGAGGTGACTTCTATGGAAACCCGGGTTATTGACGGTGTTACGCTCCATCTGGCCCATCCTGACGAACTCAATTTGGTCTGTGTAGGCCAAGAAGATGTTATCAAACAAATCTTGGCTGCTTGGATGATAATAGATGAACGGGATCTCCCCCTCAACCCACGCTTGGTAGGAAAACCTGGAGTTGGCAAAACTACTCTGGCTTACGCTGCTGCCAAGAGGCTGGGGCGAGAAGTCTATATTTTTCAGGCCACAGTTGACACCCGACCAGAAGATCTCCTTATTACCCCGGTTATATCTGATGAAGGTCGCATCAAATACATGGCCAGCCCCATCGTTACTGCCATGATTCGGGGGGGAGTAGCAATCATAGATGAGGCCAACCGTATGAGTGAAAAAAGTTGGGCTTCGCTGGCACCGCTTCTTGACTCCAGACGTTACGTAGAATCTATTGTAGCTGGTATCAAAATCAAAGCTCACCCGGATTTCCGCATCTGTGTTACCATGAATGAAGATGCTTCTACTTTTGAGGTTCCGGAATACATTCATTCGAGGCTTCAACCTCAAATTTACGTAGATTTTCCTGAAGCTGAAGAAGAATATGAAATTCTTAAGGCCAATCTTCCCTTTGCCGACGAAGAAATTCTTCACTATGTAGTTTCCTTTCTTCAGCTGGCTCATCGCGCAGGAGAATCCTTTTCGGTAAGAGATGGGGTAAATATTGCCCGCTACGCTTTAAAAAGACTTTTTGGGCCAGACCAGGGGCGAACTAAAAAAGAAGTTTTAAAAGAAGCCATTGTCCAGACCTTAGGACAGACAGCCCTTATCTTCTGGCCAGATAAAGAAGAAAAGCCACGCTTAAGGCCGGTCTAAACAATGCCTTCAAGAGCCTTTGATTGGCTAAAACAAGCCTTGCGGGATTTGGAGCAAGCCCTAGATTCTGCAAAGTCAAGCAGGCACGAATGGGCCTGTTTTGCAGCTCAACAGGCAGCCGAAAAAGCTGTTACGGCTTTACATTTATATCATGGCCAAGAATCCTGGGGGCATGTGATTGCAAAGCTTTTGGCCGAACTTCCAGAAATAATAGAAGTTCCAGAAAAGCCAATTTACAAAGCCATGGTGTTGGACAATTTTTATATTCCCACACGATATCCTAACGGACATCCGGAGGGAGCCCGCTGGTCTTGCGGATCGGAATTTTTGGCTCTTATGCTTCCCAAAGGGAAGGGGTAGGAAGTGATCTTGATGTGGTTATCATTGTGAAAAGGAGCAATGAGCCTTTTGAAAGGAGAGGAGCCTTTTTCTATCCGTTAGATTTTCCGGTTCCTGTAGATCTTCTTGTCTATACGGAAGAAGAATGGAAAAAGCTCGAGGAAGAAGGCCTAAGGATAACAAAAGAGATAAGATGGCTAACATTTTAAATCTTCCCAAAGTTAGGCTTTCGGAGGCTGAAATTATCTTTTTGCCCGTCTTACACGGGCGGCTGGAATTTGCCGCTGCCGTGCGCCAAAAACTCTTGGAACTAAAACCCGAAGCAGTAGCAATCGAATACCCTCCCACCTTGAAAGACAAAATTTTGCGGGGCGTCAAACGGCTTCCCCTACTCTCTGTTGTTTCTTACCAGGAAAAAGACGGTTCTACTGTCTATCTGTTAATAGAACCGATAGAACCCTTAATAGAGGCTATCCGAACCGCACAAGAGCTTGGGGCTTCGGTCCACTTTGTAGACCTAGACGTGGAGGGTTACCGCGGACACGAGGAGAAATTTCCAGATTCTTACGCCGTTTTACGAATAGGATACGAAACCTACGTCAACGAAGCCCTCAAATTTGACTATCCCAAAGATCTCCTTGACGAACACCGGGAACGGGCTATTGCTTACTATCTTCAACAACTTAGCAAACGTTATAGACGTTTGATATTTGTAGGTGGCTTAGCCCACACAAAAAATATTTTGGATCACCTGGAAGAAGAGCTAGCTGAACCCTTAGCGCGACGCCAAAGAGAAGACGTACAGATTTATCATCTAGATCATCTCTCCAGCCGGGAAGTTCTTTCAGAGATCGGCTATCTTCAGGGATATTACGAAAAAAACCGCCTTCAGAGGTGCTTTTTTGATCGCCTTGAGATTTTTGATACCTTACTCCAAGAAACCATTTTGCAATACCAAGAAAAACACCGCGAAGACATTG
>JALSPG010000091.1 GCA_026986115.1 Thermodesulfobacteriales bacterium | reverse complement strand
AAGTCGATCGTACCCCTTCTTATTACGCCCGTTACGTGGCCAAAAATATGGTTGCTGCCGGAGTAGCCCGGGAACTTGAAGTCCAAGTAGCCTATGCTATCGGGGTGCCAGAACCAATTGCTATCAACGTTAATACGAACGGTACCAATAACATTCCTCTTGAAAGGATTGTAGAAATAATCAAAGAACTCTTTGATTTTCGTCCGCGTCACATGATTGAATATCTCGATATGAGGCGCCCCATCTATCGAAAGACCGCTGCTTATGGTCATTTTGGACGTCTAGAACCGGAATTTACGTGGGAAAAACTCGATATGGTCGATAAAATTAAAGAGCTGGCTGGTCTTTAGCAAATATTCTTTAAGTTAAATATTGACGGGTAGAAGAGGGGTTTCTTAAACGAACTAAGAGGAGGACCTAATGAAATTCCATGTGAAAGATTTAAACCTTGCGGAAAAGGGAAAACTCCGGATCGAATGGGCTGGGAGAGAGATGCCGGTACTCAAACAGATTCGCGAACGTTTCGAGCGGGAAAAGCCTTTATCCGGAGTTCGTATTGGGGCTTGTCTTCACGTTACCACCGAAACAGCAAATCTGATGGACGTATTAAAGGCCGGAGGAGCAGAGGTAGCCCTTTGCGCTTCAAATCCTCTTTCTACCCAAGATGATGTAGCAGCAGCTTTAGTTAAATTTTACGAAATACCCACATTTGCTATTAGAGGCGAAGACCGCGATACTTATTATGCCCACATAAAAGCCGTGCTTGATCTTGAACCTCAAATTACCATGGACGACGGAGCTGATCTCATTTCTACTCTGCATGCGGAATTTCCAGAACGCGCGGCCCAAGTTATCGGAGGCACCGAGGAGACCACCACGGGGGTGATTAGGCTTCGGGCTATGGCCAAGGATGGAGCCTTGCAATACCCGGTAATCGCGGTAAACGACGCCTTAACCAAACACCTTTTTGATAACCGCTACGGTACAGGGCAATCTACTATTGATGGAATTCTGCGGGCTACTAATCGACTCCTTGCTGGTTCTATTTTTGTGGTGGCAGGTTATGGGTGGTGTGGCCGAGGGGTAGCCATGCGAGCCCGTGGTATGGGAGCCCGTGTTATTGTAACAGAAGTAGATCCTCTCAAGGCCCTTGAAGCTGTAATGGATGGTTTTGATGTTATGCCTATGGAAAGGGCCGCTGAAAGAGGAGATTTCTTCTGTACTCTTACAGGTGATATCAATGTTATTCGTAAAGAACATTTTCTTAAAATGAAAGATGGGGCCATTGTGTCTAACTCCGGACATTTCAATGTGGAGCTAGATTTGGAAGGTCTTAAGGAAATTTCAACAGAAATCCGTCGTATTCGAGAACATGTGGACGAATATACCCTGGTAAATGGTAAACGAATCTACATCTTAGCAGAAGGGCGTCTGGTCAATCTGGCGGCAGCAGAAGGACACCCCTCAGCGGTAATGGATATGAGTTTTGCCAATCAAGCCCTGTGTGCAGAATATCTGGTAAAACATGGACGTGGACTCGAGAAAAAAGTCTACAAGGTACCTGAAGAAATTGATCGCTCTGTGGCGGAAATGAAACTTGCGGCCATGGGTATAGAAATTGACCAGCTTACTCCCGAGCAAGAAAAATATCTTTCTTCTTGGGAAATGGGCACCTGATGAAACCCCTTGCTATCTGTCTGGTCAGCGGTGGGCTTGATTCTTGTGTAGCCGCAGCTGTAGCCGCCCAAGAGTTTGAGCTTGCCTTCTTGCATGTAAATTATGGACAACGTACCCAAAACCGGGAGCTCAAGGCCTTTCACGAAATAGCCAATTTTTACCAGGTAAAGTATCGACTCGTAACAGACGTCCCGGCTCTTAAACAGATTGGTGGTTCAGCCCTTACAGACGAAAAAATCAAGGTGCCAGAAGGGGAGATCTCAACTGATCAAATACCAATCACTTACGTACCTTTTCGAAATGCCCATTTCCTGGCCATCGCTGTCTCCTGGGGGGAAGTACTAGGGGCTAAAAAGATATTTATCGGGGCCAGTCAGGTAGATTTTTCTGGTTACCCTGATTGTCGAGCCTCTTTCTTTGAGGCTTTCAACCGGGTAATCGCCGAAGGAACACGTCCTGAAACAGATCTTCGTATTGAAACCCCTCTTATTAATCTCACCAAAGCCGAAATTGTAAAACTAGGAGCTAAACTCGGAGCTCCCTTTCACCTTACTTGGTCTTGTTATCAGCGCGAAGATATAGCTTGTGGACGTTGTGAATCATGTCTCTTGCGCCTTAAAGGTTTTCGAGAAGCCGGGATCAAAGATCCCCTTCCTTATATCTTTCCTTATATCTAATGTTTTTTAAAAAACCAGGATTTATGGCTTCAGAACTTAACTGTCTGGGGTTGTCGAAGAGATAAAGCTGTGGGAGGCTTTTTTGTTCAGTTAGAGTTCGATCGCCTATAGAATAAAGGCCTTCATTATTAACATACTTAAATTACATACTTAAAAACAATCCAAACTTACTTCCAAGATAAGAAGTACAAAGTTTAAAGAGGAGAATTCGCTTTTTTTGAACAAAAAAACAGGTCCTAAAAGATCTTTTGTAAAGGTCTCTTTTATTATGAAATAGGAGCTCTCTTTTGTTCTGCTTAGTAGAGCTTAAGAACAACAAAAAGACCTTCTTTCGCTTTTAAGCCAAATTTTGTCAATCATTGACAAAATTTGGCAATCCAAAAGCCCTTTTTTAACTCTTCGTCCTCCTTTACCGATAGCATTTCTAGCGGAGAAAAGGTTTTCGAGCTCTGGCATGAAGGTTGCAATAAACTATAGATAGAAAACGAGGTGGCCACCTCGGAAATAAAATCAAGCAGATAAAAAACTAATAGGAGGTTAAATGATGTATAAAGGTAAGAAAGAATCGAAAAAGAGGAATCGACGTAAAGGTTTTACACTGGTTGAACTTTTGATAGTCGTGGCCATTATCGGCATTTTGGCGGCAGTTGCCATACCGCAGTATGCCAAATACAAGAAAAAGTCTGCTGCTGCTGCTGCCGAAGGAGCCATCTCTTCCTGTATGAGTGAACTGGTAGCCGCCTATGCTGATGACGGTACAACTTCATGGACTTGTAATGTTGGTGATCAGACCTGTAATCTAAATTTAAATGAAAATGATGGTTCTATTTCTGGTTGTGATTCTATTACAGTAAAGGGCATTAGTGTATCCTGTAATATTGATAATAATGTTGTCAGTTGTGAAGCTAGTTAGTACTTAAATTTCAGGGGGGGAGCAATCCCCTCCTGAGTTTATTAAATGGAGATATGACTTTTTTAATTAAAGATCATTTTAAAAAGATAATAGGTATTTCATTGGTAGAGTTGATAGTAATAATAGGGATTATATCTTTTCTTGTTCTGATTTCCATTCCGAGATTGATGAAAGTGAAATACAATCTTGATCTTAAAGGAGCTGCAAGAACTGTGGCTTCCGCTTTGCTGGCTGCCAAAACTATATCTCTTAAAGAGGGTCCCGTGGCTTTGGATTTTTCTAATCTCTCGGAAATTAAACTTTGCTATGATCGAGATATGAATGGCTTATGTGATGCTACTGAAAGAATAATACAATCTTTTTCTATTGATAATAGCATAAGTATTACTTTAAACAACCGTGTTTATTTTGAAAGGGGACTTCCTAAAAATCCGAGTGGTGGTTTTGGTGCCGATACTATAACTCTTATCCATAGTAAGACGGCTAAATGTTTAGCGGTAATTTATAATCGGACAGGACGGGTTCGTATCAATGAATGTTAGAGGTGTTTCTCTGGTAGAGTTATTAGTTGCTATAGCTATTATAAGTTTTCTTGGGGGAGCTTTCTTTTTTATTTTAAAGAGCTCGGCGACAACTTCTGACCAATTACAATTGACTTCTCTTCTTCAGGAAGAAATGCGTGCTTTTATGGAAATTATGTGCCGAGATATAAGGCTTGCCGGCTCTTTTCCTAATGGTAAAGATGACTCCTGTGCGATAAATTGCGATGATATAATTACCGCTACCGAGACAGAATTTTCATTTTCTAGAGATCTTGATGGCGATGGTTGTTGTGATGGGCCTGAAGAACAGATAACATATCATTATGATGGTTCTAATATTTGTCGAAAATCGAGTTATAATTCTTCATGTGAATCTTTTCTCGGTGGACTTTCTTCTGGAGATCTTGGCATAGATCTTACGTCTTTTGGTTTTTCTTTCTTTGATAAAGAAAATTTGCCTACTAATCAAGTTGAAAATATTGTTTATATTGATATTAGTGGTACCATTCAGATGAGCCAAAAATCTAAAACTAATGTTGTTTTATCTTTACCTTTTAATTTTAGAGTTGGGATAAGAAATAGAACGATTCAGTAAATAATTGTTCTGTATAATTAATTTTTGCGAATAAACGATTTTATGGAAAGTTGCAAAAAATTGAATCTTTTTTGAGTAACTATTATGGTAAATTCATCAAATAATAAAAACAAAAAGTTAAAAAAATTAAGGAAATTTTTAGATTTTAAATTTTCCAATTCCCAAAACAGTGCTTTTTCACTGCTGGAAATCTTGATAGCTATATCGATTTTGAGTGTAAGTGTTGTGGGTGTTTTAAAACTTAATATTGCGAGTTTTTTTTCTTCTCGTCAAGGTTTAATCCTTTCCAGGAAAGTAGAGCTGGCTACAAGTGTTATAGAGAAACTAGCTTCTGTTAGTTATGATGAGTTAGAGGCTGCTTGTTCCGAGGAGAATGGACTGGTGATTATTGACAACGATATATATTATGTAAGTTGTAATATTATTTCTGATAATTCGAATCCTTTCAAGCTTATTATAATTAATGTATCTTCTAATTGGGGTTCAAATTATGATATCTCTTTTTATAGAATTAGCGAAGGTTGATCTATGTTTAAAGATAGAGAATTCCTTTTAGGAAAGAAAAACGGTTTTATTTTGCCATTATCCCTGATAATTTTGTTGATCATTCTTGTTGTGTCTATGTGGGCTTATCGCGAGGTTATATTTGATCTCTGGGCTACTTATTCTCAAAAGAAATTTTCGCGAGTATTCTATGCTACAGAAAGTGCAGCTTATAAGGCTGTTATAGAGAAAATAATACCATCTTCTATTAATTATTTTCCTCTTGGTTCCTATGTAGATTATGATTATAATATCCCTATGGGTAATGATGACGTCCAGGTGAAAGTTTCTATCAAGAATTTAGGTCTTACTAGAAATTGTACTAGAAGTACATGTTGTCAAAGGTTTGAGGTTAAAGCTAATATAGAAGGCAAAGCGGTCTTGGTAAAGATCGTAGCTGTTAAATCGGTGCTTGATGAAGAATTATGTAGCCAAATTTTCTAATAAAATGATCTTTTTGGAGGGTTATATGTTCTTTGGAATTTTTAGGATAAAAAGATATTTATATTTTTTCTCTCTGATAGCACTTTTAATTTTTTTCTTTTTGGTGTCCTTTTTAAAAGCAGAGGATGAGCTAGATGTTTGTGGAGAGGTTCCTCTTTATTTAGGAAGATATGTTGCTCCTAATATCCTTTTTATTGTTGACCTTTCGGGTTCTATGGCTTATGGTCTGAGACCAGATTGGTCACCAGTTTATAATGCTAGCGAAAATTATGCTGGTTTTTATACCGACCAAGGTTTTAAAAATTATGTTTTTAATAGAGTTTATTATGATGGCTATTTTGAAGTATATCCATGTTCTGATTCTATATTACACCTTGTTGATGAATTTTTAACTGACGAGTGTTATGATTATTTGTCTTCTATAGATTCTCTTGATAATGTCTATATTGATGAGATCCTTTCGACTTATGGTATAGCAGATTGGTCCTATCATTTTTATAATAATGGTCCACCTTATGCTGAAGAGTATTATGCTTTTTATAATTGTCCCTATATTTATGAAGATGATACTGTTGCTTTAGGTAATTATCTAAATACTATGAGAATAGAAGTGGTTTCAAGTGTTATAAAAGATCTCGTTCAAGATGCTTCGTTATCTATAGGGCTTGGTTTTTTTAAGGCTTATTTCCCTTATTCGAAATATTATACCCGTATTTATGAAGGTATAAAACTTTATAGTGCCGAACATGTAAATAATCTGATATCGATTCTTGATAATGTAGCTCATGAACCATTTTTCTGTGAGAATAATGATTATACTTGTTATCGTGTTAATGTTGGAGGTGGAACTCCTTTTTCTCCGTCTATTATTGCAGCTAGAGAATATTTTTCCGGAAACTTTACGGATGAAGACGGTCAGATTTATTCTCCTGGAGAGTGTGCCAAAAAATTCGCCATTTTTCTGACAGATGGTATAGGTAATATTGACTCCTCTGTTTCAAATGTTAGGACAAGGACTAGAGATTTGGTTAATTCTGGTGTTACAGTAGTGGCAGTGGGATTTAATCTTCCTGAGGATCAGGATGCCCAATTGCGTGCCATGGCTCAGGTGGCAAATCAAGAAGCAGATGGCGAAAACACCTATGCCCTCCATCGCGACCAGGATGGAGATGGTGTTCCTGATCCCTTTATAGCGAGAAACCCTCAGGAACTTGCGGAGACCCTTCGTTCAATAATCTATGAAATAAAACAAACTGTCTTTAGCACTGGAACCGGGGCTGCCAGACAAACAGAGGTAGGAAATATGGTTCTCTGGACTAAATTTGATGTTACCGACTGGACGGGAGAGATAAGATCCGGCCATTTTGCTTTTAACTGTGCTAATTGTCATACTCCGGCTGATGTTAGAAGTTTGGCACGGTGGAATTATTATAAAGATCTAGATGAAGATGGACATCTGGATTTAGTTAACGAAGATCTAGATGGTGATGGAAAACTAGATACAGTAATTGAAGATAAAAATGGAAATGGTGTTCTTGATGAAGGAGAAGATGTAGATAATGATGGACATCTGGATGTTAAAGAAGATATTGACGGAGATGGCCATTTAGATACGCCGGAACCGATCGACTGGGAAAAATTAGAGGAATTTTTGAGTGACCTTTCTCAAGTAAAAGCTAAAATGGGCGAAGAGGCTGTCAAAAATTATTCCAGTGCCAAAATAGATACCATTATTTCTATCCTTAAAGGAGAGATAGAAGATAGTTTTTGGTGGTCTATGGAAGAAGGTTGGTCTTCTACAGAGGAGCTTTCTTGTAATTCAGTTAGAAATATAAAGTATGGCCCTGAAATGCAAAATTTTTCTGGTACAGTTTCTCCTCTTAGTGCAGAACAAGTAGCTTTTATCAGAGGGGAGAGGGGTTGCGGAGCACCTGATGAGGAGTTTCGTAGTAGATCTAAGCCTCTGGGAGATATCATCAATAGTCAGCCAAAAGTCTGGAAGAATTTGGTATGGATAGCGGCTAACGATGGTATGTTACATGCTTTTGATGTTGAGACCGGAGAAGAAAAGTTTGCCTATATTCCGGATATAATGCTCGAAAGGTATATTGAGGCCAGCTACTTTACCGTTGGCTATTGTCACCAGTTTTTCTTCGACGGGACACCAGCTATTCAGGAAGTAAATGGCAGAGATATTCTGGTAGTAGGGCTTGGCCGTGGAGGGCCCTATTTTATCGCCCTGGATATCACTAATGCTCCTGAGGGAGTTTCTTTTAAGTGGGAATTTACTGATCCTGACTTAGGTGAGACTTGGAATGAAGCTACTCTTGCCAAGTGTGAAGATGGTAAATGGGTAGCCTTTTTGCCTTCAGGATATGCGGTAAACGATGCTGATTGGCCGAATAAAAAGGCCTATTTTTATGCCTTAGATCTTAATTCCGGAAGCAAGCTTGCCAAAGTTTCTCTGGGAGAAGATACGCCTAACATGGCTTCTTCGGCCACACCGGTTTACAATGATAATACTGAAGGGCTTGATTATATTTATGTAGGAGATTTACAGGGCAATCTCTGGCGTTTTTCCGGATGCGAACTTTCTAGCCCCTGTCGGATTTTGAGTCTGGGTCTCCAGCATCCTGTTTCTGCTAGGGTCGCTGTATCTTTCTTGCCAGATAGTAGCAAGACCTGGGTTTATCTTGGAACCGGGAAATATTGGGATATTAACGATATCACTGATACAAGCTCTCAATATTTAATAGGATTTCTAGATAACCTTAATTCTTGTACAGCCCCTACTTTAGATAATATCGAAATATCTTATAGCGGAGAATATATAATACCTTCTTCCTGTTCTACAAATGGAAATGGTTGGAAAGTTACCTTACGTCCTGGTGAAAGAGTTGTTACTCCTCCAACCGTTTTCGGTGGGACTGTCTTTTTCCTCACTTTTCTTCCCTCTGGTGATGAATGTTCTGGTACAGGAGATACTTGGCTTTATGCTCTTGATTATCAAAAAGGCTGTCTTGGCTCTCCTCGCCTAGATATAAATGGAGATAGTAAAGTAGATGAAAATGACCTAGTGGCTGGAAAAGCTCCTATTGGATTATATGTCGGTAAGGGTGTTCCTGTTTCTCCTGTTACTTTTATTAATAAAAATATTGCAAGGGTCACTACTACGGAAGCTATTAAAAGTTTTTATGTGGAAACGAAAGATTTTTGGTTTCAGAAAGGAAGTTGGACAGATGTCGATATTGAGATCCATTGATTTTCCCTATTTAGGAGGTGGCAATGAAAATATTGTCTTTTTTGTTATCGTTTTCCCTGTTATTTTTTTTCTTAGTTGGTAATTGTCAGGCCCAAAATTATTTATCTTCAGTGAGAACCCTATTTAAAAAGAATTCCGCAAATATCAAGATTCATGGTAAATTTATTATCCTTGAAATACAAAATAATGGTTCTATTCGCAAACTTAAAATAGAATGTTTAAGAGCTCCTCTATACGAAGTAAGTTTTAAAGGAGATTTGGTTGAGAAAAGAAAGCTCAATTGTTCATATATTAAAAATAAGAATATTCGAAATGTATGGGTTTTGTGGAGTAAGGATGAGAAGATAAAAGAAATAGACATTATTCCTGGAGAAGGCGCTCTACAGTAGCGGCGATTTTGTGAACAGAGCAATGTTTACCAAATGGAAAGTTGAACCTTCACAATCTTGACACCCTTTTTTCCTCCCTCTATTATATAAAATGCTCGGAGCGGGTATAGCTCAGTTGGTAGAGCATCAGCTTCCCAAGCTGAGGGTCGCGGGTTCGAGTCCCGTTGCCCGCTCCAGAAATTAAGCCCATAGGGGCTTAAAATAAACAAAGGGTTTCTTTAAAAGTGGGCCCTGAGTGCCCACTTTTTTGTTATGGAAGCATGAACAACCGAGAAGAGATCATCAAAAAGGTTTGGGAGCTGGCAGAGCCTGTGATCATAAGCTTGGGCCTTGAACTGGTGGACATCGAATTCCAGAGAGAGCGCCAGGGCTGGGTATTACGCCTCTATATTGACAAGCCTGGTGGGGTAACTCTGGGAGATTGTGTGCGAGTAAGTGAGATCTTGGGAGACCTTTTAGATGCCAAAGATTTCATTCATCATTCTTATAATCTTGAGGTTTCTTCTCCGGGGTTAGATCGTCCTTTACGTAAGAGGGAAGATTTTAAAAAATTTGCCGGCGATAAAGTAAAAATTCAGCTCAAAGAGCCTTTAGAGGGCCGTCGAAACTTTACTGGTCTTTTGCGGGGCATTGAAGGTGAAGAGATTCTTTTAGAAGTTGACGGCAGGGTTTGGAGATTGCCCAGGAATAAGATAAAGAAAGCCCATATCAAATTCGAGTTTGACGTCTGAGGGGAGAAAAATGGCTGGAGAAATTAAAAAACTTGTAGATCAGTTTAGTAAAGAAAAAGGTATTCCGCGTGAAGTAATCATCGAAGCTTTAGTAGAGGGGATGAAAGCCGCAGCCCGGAAAAAATTTGGTTCCCGGGCTATTATAGATGCCCAGTACAATGAAGATACTGGAGAAATTGAAGTTTATCGTTTTCGTCGGGTGGTGGAGAAAGTAGAAGACCCTGAAACAGAGATAGCTCTTGAAGAAGCCAAGCAATATGACCCTAATGTTCAAATTGGAGATGAAATCGGAACTCAAGTAGATGTAAGAGAAATGGGTCGAATTGCGGCTCAATTAGCCAAACAGATTCTTACTCAAAAGGTTCGTGGGGCAGAAAGAGAGCTTATTTATCAGGAATTTAAAGACCGTGTGGGTCAAATCGTAAGCGGTTTTGTACACCGCTTTGACAGGGGTAATGTTATCGTTCAACTTGGAAGGGCGGAAGCCGTACTTCCTACCTCGGAACAGATTCCAAACGAGCGTTATCACCGGGGAGATCGTATTCGGGCCTTGATTGTCGAAGTGAATCGTTCTGGGAGAGATCCTCAAATTGTCCTTTCTCGTACTCATCCAGATTTTCTCAAAAAACTCTTTGAGCTTGAAGTTCCGGAAATACGAGAAGGGATTGTGAAAATTATAGCCGTAGCCAGAGAACCCGGTAGTCGAGCAAAAATGGCGGTAGTTTCTTCGGATCCAGATGTGGATCCTGTGGGAGCCTGTGTAGGGCTTAAAGGTTCTAGGGTCCAGGCGGTGGTGCAGGAGCTTCGAGGAGAAAAGATTGATATTATTCCTTGGAGTCCAGATCCAGCTAAGCTCGTTTATAATGCCTTGGCTCCTGCAGAGTGCACCAGGGTGATTGTAGATGAAGATAATAAGACCCTTGAAGTTATTGTTCCTGATGATCAACTCTCTCTTGCTATTGGAAAACAAGGGCAAAACGTGCGTCTGGCCTCCAAGCTTCTTGGTTGGCGTATAGATGTAATGAGTGAGACTCAGTATATGCGTCGGCAGGATCCACATTTTCAGGAATTACTTTCTTTAGAAGGGATGAATGAAGAAATCGCAGCCAAACTCTATGATAAGGGTCTCAAAAGCATAAAAGATCTAGCACAAGCAGAGATAGAACAGGTAGCAGACATTGCCCGGATTAAAAATTCTGAAGCCAAGGCCTTGATAGAGGCTGCTCGTAAACATCTTGCCGAAAAAGGTGAAATGGAAAGAACCTCTGAAGAAAAGCAAGCAGAAGCCCCTTTAGATGAAGGAGGAGTTTCTCTTGCAGAAGATTTAGAAAAAAATGTTCACGAAGCATAAGCGGCATGTTCCGCAAAGATCTTGTATCATTTGTAAGAAAAAGACTGCCAAACAGGAGCTTTTACGTTTGGTTCTAGATGAAAGGGGTTGTGTGCTTTTTGATGAAAAACAAAGGCTTCCGGGGAGAGGGGCCTATGTTTGCCCAACGGATGCTTGTGTGGCCAAACTTTTTACCAAACACGGAGACAAGAGACTCCGTTGGGCCTTTAAGGGCCGCGCTCGGGAGCTTCCACAAAAAACTATTGACAGAATTTTGGCGATGATAGCATCGCGCAAAGGGGGCAACACGACAAATGAGTAAGGTAAGAATTTATGATTTAGCAAAAGAAATGGGGGTTACTCCCAAGGAGCTTACAAAGCGTATTCAAGAGCTTGGTTTTGATGTTAAAAGCCATTCTAGCACCCTTAGTGAAGAGGACGCAGAAAGGGTGAGACGGGAGCTTAAAAATTGGTCGCAGAAAGAAAATTCTAGTGAGGAAAAGCCGGCTCCGAAACGCCCAGTAGTTATTGTGAGGCGTAGAGGGGCTGAAGGAGAGCCTGCGACTGAAAAACAAGAGACCCCCAAAAAGCCTGAGAAGAAGCTCAAAATAAAACTTGTGATTAAAAAACCAGTGGCCAAGCCTGCAGAAAAAGTCGAGGCCGAAAAGTCCCTTGAAGCTGAAAAACCTCTTGAGGCCGAAAAAACTCCGGTTGAGAAGAAGCCCCCTGAAGCTCCGGAGATGAAAGAAAGCCTCCCAAGAGAAGAAAAACCCAAAATTGAAGAGGCTGTTCCAAAATTAGAAAAGTCTCCAGAAGAAAAAGAGGAAGTTAAACCTCGTGGGCCGAAGGTAGTAGCCCGTACAGTAGGGGTAGCCAAGCAAGTGGTGGAACCCAGCAAAAAAACCGAAAGACCTTCAAGATCTTTGAAGGGGCGTCGAGTAGTTACCGAATTTGAAAAGCGTCCTAAACCCGAAGCCCAGGCTCCTCGTGCGGTAGAACCAGAAAGAAAACCCGAGCCAGAGAAGAAAAAGAAAAAGAAGAAAAGACAAGTAGTGGAACTCGACGAATTTCATAAAAAAGCAGCCAAAAAGAAGGCCTCTCGTCCACGAAGGGAGCGAGAAGAAATCCTTGAAGAGTTAGAATTAATGGAGGAGCTTGAAAAACCAACCGAAGAGCTTTTGGAAGCTGTAAGCGAGGAAGTTCAACCTTTTGAAGGGTCTGATGAAGAAAAGAAAGTAGTTGAAAAGAAAGAGCCCGAACGTCCGGGTACTCTGCCCAAAAAAGAGAAAAAAATCAAAGTTTATGAATCTATTCAAGTAGGGGAACTGGCCAAGGCGATGGGAGTTAAGGCGGCTGATGTGATCCGCAAATTTATGGAGCTCGGTACCATGGTCACTATTAATCAATCTATAGATCCGGAAACTGCTGCTATTGTGGCTGCAGAATTCGGTTACGAAGTGGAGCAGGCTGCCATCGAGGAAGAACAGCTTTTAGAGTATACCCCTCCTTCTCCGGAAGAACTTAAGCCTCGCCCCCCAGTGGTTACCGTAATGGGGCATGTAGATCATGGTAAGACCACCCTCCTTGATGCTATTCGCGAAACAGATGTCGTTTCACGAGAAGCCGGAGGTATTACCCAACACATAGGAGCTTATAAAGTAAAGCTCAAAGATGGTCAGGAGATAACCTTTATTGATACTCCAGGGCACGAAGCCTTTACCCATATGCGTGCTCGTGGGGCCCAGGTGACAGATATTGTCATTTTGGTGGTGGCCGCCGACGATGGGGTAATGGATCAGACCAAAGAGGCTATCGACCATGCCCGTGCTGCCGGGGTACCCATCGTGGTGGCTATCAACAAAATTGACAAGCCTGATGCTAATCCTGAAAGGGTGAAGAGCGAGTTGGCCGAACTTGGATTAGTACCTGAAGATTGGGGAGGAGACACCCTTTATGCTGAGATTTCGGCCAAAAAGAAGATTGGAATCGAAGACCTTTTAGAACTTGTTCTTCTTCAGGCGGAGATGCTTGAGCTTAAAGCGGCTCCTAAGCGTCCTGCCAGAGGTCGCATTATCGAATCTCGTCTGGATAAAGGCCGCGGGCCGGTGGCTACGGTTATTATCCAAGAAGGAACCTTAAAGGAAGGTGATCCTTTTGTAGCTGGGACCACCTACGGAAGAGTAAGGGCTATGCTTGATGAACGAGGAAAGCGTCTTAAGGAGGCAGGTCCAGCAACTCCGGTGGAAGTGCTTGGTTTTCACGAGGTTCCCCAGGCAGGAGACGACTTTATTGTAATGCCTGACGAGCAGAAGGCACGAAAGGTGGCAGAATATCGGGCCCGCAAGCAACGCGAGGCAGAGATGGCCCGTGAGGCCAAGATGTCACTTGAAAAACTCTTTGAAAAACTCAAGGAAGGTGAAATCAAAGAGCTTAAAGTGGTTCTTAAGGCTGATGTGCAAGGTACACTTGAAGCCTTAAAAGATTCTCTTAACAAGCTTTCTACCGATGAAGTGCGGGTGAATATTATCCGTTCGGGAATTGGTGCTATTACTGAGAGCGATATTATGCTGGCTTCGGCTTCTGATGCCATTGTGATTGGTTTCAACGTGCGGCCCACTTCTAAAGCAAAGGAACTTGCTGAGCAAGAGAAGGTAGAGGTGCGTTTCTACGACGTGATTTATAAACTTATCGAAGATGTAAAAGCCGCTATGAGCGGTCTTTTGGAACCCGAATACGAAGAGCAGGTGGTAGGGGTGGCAGAAGTGCGGGCTACCTTCAAAGTACCCAAAGTCGGAGTGGTGGCGGGTTGTTATGTGAAGGAGGGGAAACTTGAGCGTGGAGCCAAGGTGCGACTTTTGCGGGACAACGTGGTGATATATACCGGAAAGATCGCTTCTCTCAAACGTTTTAAAGAGGACGTTAAAGAAGTTGTTGCTGGGTACGAATGTGGTGTAGGGCTTGAGAATTTCCAAGACATCAAAGTAGGCGATATTATTGAAGCCTTTGAGGTGGTCGAAATCAAACGCGAACTTCATTAGTTATGGTAGTAGGGGTGATTAAGGTTTCTTTACATATTCCAGAGACTCGTTCCCTTAAAGGGAAACGGCAGGTAGTGAAAAAGTTGATTCAGCGGGTTAACGGGCGCTTTAAAAACCTTGCGGTTTCTGAGGTTGCAGATCAAGACCTGTGGCAAAAGGCCGTTATTGGAATTTCGGCAGTCGGTCCTGATACAAGGCTTGTAAATAGTATTCTCGACAAAGTTCTAGATTATATGGAAGAATTTGACGATTTTGAGATTATTCAGGCCGAAATAGACCTCATCTCCATGTAAATAAAATGAAAGGGCATCGAGATCGACGTTTGGCTGATTTTATCCAGGAAGAGATCTCGCAAATATTACGTGAGGAGCTCAGTGATCCGGAGCTCCAGGGATTAATAACTATTTCCAAGGTACAGGTAAGCCCTGATCTCAAACAAGCCAAGGTCTATTATGTGGTTCACGGGGGGGAAGAAGCTGAGGAAGCTGCGCGGCGAGGTTTCAAACGGGCCGGTTCCTATATCCGACATCTTTTGGCGCAAAGACTTTATACCAAATTTGTGCCAGAGTTAGAGTTTTTGGTGGACAAGAAAAGCGAAGAAGAAGCACGACTTGAGGCCCTCTTCGAACGCATTCGTCATGGCTCTTGAAGAATTCCTCCCCATAATAGAAAAAGCCCCTCGTTTTTTCCTGGCCACCCATGTGAACCCCGATGGCGATGGCATAGGTTCTTTGCTCGCCCTAACAATTGCCCTTAAAGAAAAAGACAAAGAAGTATGGCCTTATCTAGCAGATGAATTGCCTTCTGTTTACGAATTTCTCCCTGGTAAAGATCTTTTGTACTATAAGATACCTCCTGACAAAGACTGGACTGCCATAATCCTTGATTGTGGTGAGGCCTCGCGCTTGGGAGAAAAAGCAGAGGCTTTTGTCAAGGATTTAAGTGAAATTCTGGTTCTTGATCATCATGAAGTGAGCGGAAACCTTGGCACCAAACGTCATGTGGAGCTTACTTATGCTACGGGAGCTTTAGTCTATAAACTTTTAAAGCTACTCAATGTTTCTCTCACCCCTGCTATCGCCCTAAATTTATACGTAGCCATTTTTTCCGATACCGGAGGGTTTAGGTTTCAGCAGACCACAGCCGAAACTTTTGCTTTGGCCCAAAGGCTTATCGAGGTGGGGGTGAATCCGGCCTTTGTGGCCGAACGTCTTACCGAACGTTATCCTTTCTCACGCCTTTGTTTATTAAAAAAGGCGCTTTCTCATCTCCGGCTTTCAGGTGAAGGCCAAATAGCCTTTTCCTTTCTTTCGCACGAAGATTATAAGGAATGTAAAGCCTCTAAGGCTGATTCTGACGATTTTGCTACCTTTTTTCGGGGAATCGAAGGTGTAGAGGTAAGTGTGCTTTTAAAAGAATTTAAGCCTGGTGAAATTTCTGTGAGCCTTCGTAGCCGAGGAAAAATAAACGTGGCCACTTTTGCTGCTCATTTTGGGGGCGGGGGGCATCGTTTTGCGGCGGGCTTTAAATCGAAGACCGACCTCAAATCCCTTGGTTACATACTCTTAAAAGAATTGGAGGCCCTTATTTCATGAAAAAAGATGGAGTCCTAGTGATAGATAAACCCGAAGGTTTTAGTTCTACTCAGATAGTGGAAAAAGTTAAAAAAAAGCTTAAAGTTCGCAAAGCGGGCCATGGTGGCACTCTGGATCCGTTTGCTACTGGGGTACTTCCTATTTGTTTAGGCAAGGGTACCAAGATTGCCCAGTTCATTCTGGCAGGCGATAAAGAATATGAGGGGGTGATGGAGCTAGGAATTGAAACCGAAACATACGATATTACCGGTGAAATTACCGCCCGCCATCCAGTTCCCAAAGACTTGACTCTTGATGATATCCAACAAGTTTTTGAGGAGTTTGTAGGGGTTTTGGAGCAAACTCCTCCACCTTTTTCCGCAGCTAAGTTGCATGGTCGGCCTCTTTATAAATATGCCCGCGAAGGTCTGAAGGTAGAAAAACCACCTAAAAAAATAGAAATCCTTGAGTTTGAAGCCTTGGCTTTTGATCCGCCTCGGGTGAAATTTCGAATTTATTGCGGAAAGGGGACTTATCTTCGCAGTCTCATACATGAAGTAGGAAAAAGGCTCGGCTGTGGAGCCGTTTTGGCAGAATTAAGGCGCTTACGTAAAGGGCCTTTTACCTTAGAGGAGGCAATTACGCTAGAAGAGCTTGAAGAACTTCTTAAACAAAGAGAAATTGAACGCTATATTATCCCTCCTGCAAAGGCTCTTGAGTTTATTCCTGCCCTTACTATTGGTGAAGATTTGGCTTTGCGCATTCGAAATGGCCGCCCGCTTGCTATTTCCTCTCTGGCCAACATGATACGTCTTCAAAAAGTCTCCCAGAAACCTCGGATACCATGGTTGCGGCTGGTGACTCCAGATGGAAAGCTAGTAGCGGTTTTAGAGTATCCTTCTGATCTTTATGCCTCAGGTAATGTAAAAATGGTACGGGTTTTTCCTGAGACCTAATTCTGGCCAAAGGACCGGGTTTGAGGTAAGTTTGAGAAGCAAGTTTTACGCGCGGAGGGTGGCCTAGCCCCCTCTGGGCTTAAATCTCATATAAAGGAGGTTTGAAAATGGCCTTTGATGCCGAGGTAAAGAGAGAGATTATCGAAAAGTTTGCTAGACACCCTAATGATACGGGGAGTCCGGAGGTACAGATTGCCCTTCTTACAGCCCGTATCAAACACTTGGAAGAGCATTTCAAGATCCACAAGAAAGATCATCATTCTAGAAGGGGCCTTCTTAAACTTGTAGGACAACGCCGCAGACTTCTTAACTACCTTAAACGCACGGATTTCGAACGTTACCGAAATATTGTTAAAGCGTTAGGTTTACGCGGTTAAAAAGGGCGGGCTTAGGTCCGCCCTTTTATTTTGGGTTTTTTTAGGAAGAGACAACGTCTTTATAATTCGAAAGGAGTGATAAGGATATGCATCGTGTAGAAATGGAAATCGCTGGTCGCCGGTTCAGTCTTGAGACCGGAAAAGTGGCTAAACAGGCGCATGGCGCAGTTTGGGCCACTTATGGAGATACTGTGGTTCTAGTGACTGTGGTGGCTTCCGACGAACCAAAAGAGATGGATTTTTTGCCTTTGAGTGTTGAGTATCAAGAAATGTATTACGCCGCGGGGCGAATTCCGGGAAGCTATTTCCGCAGAGAAGTTGGTAAAGGGAGTGAAAAAGAGATTATTACTGCCCGTCTCATCGATCGACCCATAAGACCCTTATTTCCCAAGGGCTGGCGATATGAAACTCAGGTAATGGCAACTGTACTTTCTATGGATCCGGAGGTTGATCCAGACATTGTAGCTATTACAGCAGCTTCAGCTGCTCTTGAGGTTTCTCATATCCCTTTTGCAGGTCCGGTGGCAGCCGTGCGGGTGGGTCGGGTGGAGGGAGAGTTTGTTCTCAATCCTTCTGCTAGTCTCCTTAAAGAGAGTGATCTTAACCTTGTGATTGTAGGGAGTGAAGAAGCTATCGTAATGGTGGAAGGAATGACTAAGGAAGTGCCGGAAGAGGTCGTTAAAGAGGCGCTTTTTTTTGCCCATGAGAATCTCAAACCACTCCTTACACTTCAGCACGAATTAAGAGAAAAAGCTGGTCGCCCCAAGATGGCTTTCGAAGAACCGCCTGTGGATGAGACTTTAAAGGGCAAAGTGAAAGAACTAGCTCTTAACGGGCTAAAGGAAGTGATTACAACCCCTTCGAAGGTGGAGCGAAATCGGAAACGCAAAGAAGTTTTTAAGGCCCTTCTTGAAGCTTTGGGAGAAGTTCAAGCAGGGCGTGAAGGGGAGATACGGGAATATTTTGAAGAATTTGAAAAGGAGCTCTTACGAGAGCGTCTCTTAAAAGAAGGACTCCGGATTGATGGTCGGCGTCCAGAGGAAATCCGCCCCATTTGGGCTGAGGTGTCTGTACTACCTCGTACCCATGGTTCAGCAATTTTTACTCGGGGAGAGACTCAGGTTTTGACCGTAGCCACCTTAGGGAGTCCAGAGGAAGAGCAGCGCATTGATATGCCAGGGGAAGAAGTCTTTAAGCATTTTATTCTCCATTATAATTTTCCGCCTTATTGTGTAGGCGAAGTGCGACCTTTAAGGGGCCCTTCCCGGCGGGAGATTGGCCATGGTATGCTTGCAGAACGCGCTTTGACTCCGGTGGTGCCCTCAGAAGAAGAATTTCCTTACACTATTCGGGTGGTCTCTGATGTTCTGGAGTCAAATGGTTCTTCTTCCATGGCCACGGTATGTGGGGCTACCCTATCACTTATGGATGCCGGAGTTCCTATCAAAGACATGGTGGCTGGCATTGCCATGGGTCTTATAAAGGAAGGAGAGCAGGTAGTCATTCTTACCGATATTCTTGGCGATGAGGATCGCATGGGAGATATGGATTTTAAGGTTGCTGGCACGGAAAAAGGGGTTACTGCCCTGCAGATGGATATAAAGATTAGCGGTATAACACGTGAGATTATGGCTGAGGCCCTTTTAAGGGCCCGCAAGGCCCGTCTTGAGATTCTAGCCAAGATGCGAGAAGTATTAGAAAAGCCTCGAGAAAAACTTTCTGCATATGCCCCCAAAGTCCTCACAGTAGAAATCAGTCCAGAGAAGGTGCGCGATCTTATTGGTCCTGGAGGAAAAACCATCAAAGGTATCATCGCGGCTTGTGGGGACGTGAAAATTGATATTGATGACAAGACAGGTCTGGTGCGGATTTATTCTTCTTCGTCTGAAGCTGCGGAGAAAGCGGCTAAAATGGTAAAGGAAGTTACGCAGGAGGCGGAAGTCGGAAAGCTCTATCTGGGGCGAGTAACCAGAGTGGCGGATTTCGGGGCTTTTGTAGAAATTTTTCCTGGCACTGAAGGCCTCATCCACATCTCACAGCTTGATAATCGACGAGTTAAAAACGTAACCGATATTTTACGCGAAGGTGATGAGGTCTTGGTAAAAGTAATAGACATCGATAAAATGGGCCGTATCAAGCTTTCCCGCAAGGCAGCTCTCTCTGAATCTTTAAAAGAGAGGCCTACAGAAGATGTTAGCGGAGAAGATAGGGCCTAGCAGGGTAGGGGCCTATTTTTTCCTTAGCGAGTAATTCTTGCAAAAGGGCTAGCTTGGCCGCTAGCCCCTTTTGCTTTTTTATTTTTCCAAAGTAATGTAACCCGTAGGGAAAATTTTGGAGATACCAAAAAAGCCAGAGTTCAAAACGCTTTTCTTGTATTTCCTCAGGTAATAAATATGCAATTAATTTTGCCAATTTTTCCGGGGCTTCAAGGCTTGGGGGCGGGGGTGGAATTTTTTCTCCTTTGAGATAGAGGAGGGTATCTCTGAAGATCCAGGGTCGTAAAAGTGCTGCCCGACCAATCATTACACCTTCGCAGCCACATTGAAGAAGCATTTTCTGGGCATCTTGGGGAGAAAAGACATCCCCATTTCCTATTATAGGGAAATTAGGGAAGGCTTTTTTGAGCCAGCTTATTTCTTCCCATCTTGCCGGGCGGCGAAAGCCATCTTGCGGAGCTCGGGGATGGAACGTAAGAAAAGAAATACCAGCTTTGAAAAACTCCTCCACTAAATTCAAAAGTTCTTCTTTGCGATGTTCCGGGCTTCGTATTTTAGCGGAAATCGGTTTAGCGGTGTTTTCCTTCACTGCTAGCAAGATCTCTACACATAAGCGAGGCTCTCTTAGGAGAGATGCTCCCCAGCCGTAACGCTGGATTACTCCTCTGGCACAGCCAAAATTCACATCATAACCGTCAAAAGAAAAGACTTCGTCAAGCTTTTTTACCGCCTTGGCAAAAAGTTCCGGGTCTTTTCCTACTAACTGGGCAAAAAGGGGGCGATCTTTTGTGCCTTTAATTAAATACGGGTCTTTTTCGGGGTTTTGAAATACCAAAGCCCGGACATTTAACATTTCTGTAAAATAAAGACTGCAACCTCCATAAGATGTTACCAATTCTCTAAAAGCGGCATGCGTAAGACCTGCCATCGGAGCCAACAAAAGTTTTGGTTTTCCCAGCTGAAAAATAGTAATTGACATCGAAGAAATTTTTTCTATTTTAAAATTAGTAAAATTTTTGATTAGGAGGTTTTATGAAATATTTTCTTATACTTCTTAATGATAAGTTTCCTATTTATGGCTTCTTGTTCCAAGAGTCCTCTTGAGAAGAAGGCCACGGCCATTATCAACAGTAAATGTCATCAATGACATAGTACCAAAAGAATCTACGACAAAAAGAAGGATGCTCAATGGTGGGAAACAACTATTCGACGCATGCAAAACTATGGTGCTGATATAAACGAAGACGAAGCTCGTCTTCTGATCGAATACCTAAGTCAGAGGAGGTAGCTAAATGATTACCATCAAGATTTCCGGCATGAGCTGTGAACATTGTGTCAAGCGGGTCACAAAGGCCCTGCAGAGTCTCCCTGGTGTGAAAAACGTCAGGGTTTCTTTAGAAAGGGGTGAAGCCACTTTTGAACGCCCGGAAAATTTAAGCCTTGAAGAAATTGCTAAGGCCATTGAAGAAGCGGGTTACAAGGTGGTGAGGGGTTAATGGCCGAAAAGATCTGCGATACTTCTTGTTCCTTCCCTCAAACACGTGAGGTGACCTCTTCTGCCTCTCCGTCCCCAGAAGGTCTTAAAAAGGCCTTTTACAAGGTGAGCGGGATGAGTTGTGCGGCTTGTGCATCCCGCATTGAAAAGGTCCTTAAGTCTCTTCCTGGGGTAGCAGAGGCCCAGGTCAACTTTGCGACCGAAACAGCAGAAATCCTATATGATCCTGCCAAGATATCGCCTGCGATTTTGGAGAAACGGGTCAAAGAAGAAGGTTACGAACTCCGATCGTCTGAAGAAGGCCTGCGGCAGGTATCTTTCCGCATTGGTGGGATGAGCTGTGCGGCCTGTGCTGCCCGTATCGAGAAGGCCCTTTCCAAAATAGCTGGAGTAAAGGAAGCCCGCGTCAATTTTGCTGCTTCGCAGGGGCAAGTACTTTTTGATCCCGGTTTAGTAAATATTTCCCTCCTACAGAAAGTCATTGAAGAGGAGGGATATCAGTTTTTAGGCCTTGTTACAGAAAAAATTTTTTCAGAAGAAGATCGCTTATCGGCTCTGCGCAAACGTCTATGGGTGGCTTGGGGGCTGGCTCCATTGGTTTTTTTTCTCTCAATGCCCGGACTTTTTCCTTGGGTTGAAAAGATATCCCTTCCGTGGCGTTTTTATCTCCTTTTTTCTTTGACTACACCCGTACAGTTTTATGCTGGGGGAGAGTTTTTAAAACGAGCTTGGACAGCACTTAAGCATCGCAGTGCCGATATGAATACGCTGGTTTCTTTAGGTACCCTTGCAGCCTATTTTTACTCTTCGGTGGTAACTTTCTTTCCGGGTATTTTTTTAAGGGCTGGCCTTCCTTTGCATGTTTATTTTGATTCTGCAGTAATGATTATCGCCTTTGTTTTGTTAGGCAGATATCTGGAGGTTAGAGCCCGGGGGCGTGCGACAGAGGCCGTAAGAAAACTTCTCTCCCTTGCACCCCCTACGGCAAGGGTGATTAGAAATGGATTGGAGCAAGAAGTTCCTGCAACCTCTTTATTGCCTGGTGACGTGGTCATAGTAAAGCCTGGAGAACGTCTTCCTGCAGACGGGGTAATCATTGAAGGTCGTTCGGCACTCGATGAATCTATGCTTACTGGAGAAAGTCTTCCAGTGGAGAAAGGCCCGGGAGATAAAGTAATCGGCGGCACCTTAAATACTCACGGTATTTTGAAGATTAGGGTGGAGAAAATCGGCAAAGATACCGTTTTGGCCACTATTGCGCGTCTGGTCGAAGAGGCTCAAGGCTCTAAGGCCAAAATTCAACGTTTGGCAGATAAAGTGGCAGGTATTTTTGTGCCCTTGGTACTTTTGATAGCTACACTTACCTTTTTAATTTGGTACTTCTGGGGGCCTTCTCCCAAACTTACCAATGCCCTTCTTTCTTTTGTGTCGGTATTAGTGATTGCCTGTCCCTGCGCCATGGGGCTTGCTACTCCGGCAGCTGTAATGGTAGGCACGGGAAGAGCAGCTCAGGAAGGAATTCTGGTTAAAAATGCCTTGGCCCTTGAAGAAGGAGCTAAAGTAAAGGCCTGTATCTTTGATAAGACGGGCACCCTTACCAAAGGCCAGCCTGAAGTGAGAGAAATTATCCCTGCTCCAGGCCAAAAGCTTGAGACGGTTCTCAAGGTTGCGGGAGCCTTGGAGAAGCACTCCGAACATCCTCTTTCAAGAGCTATTGCTCTTAAGGCCAAACATTTTTCTCCTTTTGAGGCCCAAAAAATGCGGGCTGAAGTGGGCTTCGGGATCCTTGGGGAGATAAAGGGTAAGCCGGCTGGAGTAGGTAAAAAAGAACTCCTCCAAAAATTTGGGCTAGAAATTCCGGGGGAACTTTTCAAAGCTTCTTCACGTTTGGCCCAGAAAGGGCAGACGGTGGTATGGGTCTTTTGGGGGCCGCAAATTCTAGGGCTTATTTCTCTTGCCGATTCTCCTCGTCCGGAAGCCCGTGAGACGATTCGGGCCTTACAGGCCATGGGGCTTAAAGTATATATGCTTACGGGAGACAATTTCCTCACAGCTCAGGCGGTGGCCTCAGAACTTGGGGTGGACGATTTTTGGGCTGAAGTCTTACCTGCCGAGAAAAGCCGTAAAATCGAGAAATTACGTCAAAAAGTTCGAGTTGCCATGGTAGGAGATGGTGTCAACGATGCTCCGGCTCTAGCAGCAGCGGATCTGGGAATAGCCCTTTCTTCCGGCACAGATATCGCCCTTGAGGCTGCAGATGTGGCTCTTATGCGGCCAGATTTGCGCCTCGTGCCTAAAGCTATCCGTCTTTCGCGGAAAACCCTTCGCATTATTAAACAAAATCTCTTTTGGGCCTTTGCTTACAATGTGCTCGCCATACCTCTTGCAGCTGGGCTTCTATACCCCTTTTATGGTTTGAGACTCTCTCCAGCCATTGCCGCCGCGGCCATGGCTATGAGTTCAGTCTCTGTAGTTACCAACGCTTTGAGATTAAAACGTGTTAAATTGTAATTTTTACTTGATATAATTTTAAAATTGCTTTAGAATCCAAATATATTGTTTTGGTAGGAATTGAAAATCCAAAAATTTAGAATCTGGAGGAGGTTGAAGATGCAAAAGTTTTGGGGAGTATTGTTGGCGGTTTTTCTGTGGACGGGTGTTTCTTTAGCTATGGAAGCCAAAAAGGCCGAAAAGACTTGTCCATGTCCGAATTGTCCTAAGAAAGGGCAAATGATGAGTCCGGAGGAATGGCAGAAGTGGCACCAGGGCATGCCAATGCCAGAGAAGATGCGAAAGTACCATGAAGAGAAGGAAAGGCATCGGAATCAGATGAAAAAAGAACACGAAGAGGGCAATTCAGAAAATTCTTCTTCACAACATCACGAGGAAATGGAGAAAAATTATCACCAAAAATGGCACAAAAAGTGGCATTAAGAAGGATGTTTAATCTTTTCAAAGAGGGGCTCTTCCGCTAAGGAAGAGGCCCTTACTTTTACCAGCCAAAAGAGATTCGGGTTAACCTTTAGTTCTTGATAAAGGCCCTTGCTCAACCAATGGGAATCTTCGATAAGATTATAGAAAAAAGAGTCGATTCCGAAAAAGCCATCCAGAAAATGTACTATCACGTGGAGTTGTTTTGAAAGGTAGCCTTGGGGGATATCTTGAAGATCAAGGGTTTTTTCAAATCCCTCATCGTGTAAAAGTTTGAGATTTTCTTTGACAAAGGCCTTGTTGCGACAAAGACCTTCTTCTAATGTTTGCCAAAAGAGGGGATTGAAAGGCTGTAAGCCATTTTCTTTGAAGGAGATACTTTCATAGGCTACTAGCTGATATTTTTTTAAAAAACGTCTGATACGTTCACAGGCCTCGTTAAAATCCTGTGCCTTTACCAAAAACAGATGGTCAACTAGCATATTTGCAATTTAACAGAGCTCAAAATTTTGCGGAAGAAAAATCTACCAAATTAGTTAATGCTCATCCTTTTCTGGGGGAGATAAATGCAAAGTCCTTTTAAAGTTTATTTGATGGGAATTGGTGGGGTAGGGATGGGGGCTTTGGCTGGTCTTTTTAAAGAAGCCGGGCTTGAAGTTTGTGGTTCAGAGGCTGGCCCAGTTTATCCTCCCATGAGTGATCTTTTAGAAGAAATTTCAGCCCGGGTGCATATTGGCTATAATCCGCAAAATATTGTTCGCGAAGATCCAGATCTTATCATTGTGGGAAACGTAATCCGGAAGGATAATCCTGAAGTTCTTCAAGTTCTAGCCAGCAAAAAACCTTATCTTTCTCTTCCTGAAGCCCTTTTTGGCTATTTTATAAGAGGGCGTAAGAGCTTAGTGGTGGCTGGTACTCATGGTAAAACCACTACCTCAGCCCTATTATCTTACGCCTTAGAAAAGTTGGGAGTTGATCCTATATTTTTGATAGGGGGCCTTTTACGAGACCGTGGTCGTAATTTCCGCTACGGAGAAGGGGAATATATCGTCCTTGAAGGAGACGAATATGATTCGGCTTTTTTTGATAAGCGTCCCAAATTTATTCATTATGCCCCTTTTGGAGCTATTTTGACGGGTATCGAGTTTGATCATGCTGATATCTACCCTGATCTTAAGACCTTAAAAGTTGCCTTTTCTGATTTTGTTTCTCTTTTGCCTCCTTCCGGGGTGTTGCTTTATTTTGCGGACGATAAAGAAGTAAGCCTTTTGGCAGAGTCCTTTTCCGGACAGAAAGTAGGTTATGGGAATACGGGAGATTTAATTCTTCTCAAAAGAGATATTTCTCGGAGGCCATTAGGTCAAGAAATTAGTTTTTCTTTTAAAGGAAAGGAAGATAAATTTTTTCTTCCGCTGGTTGGCAGACATAACGCCTTAAACGCTCTGGCGGTCTTTGGTCTTTTAAAAGAGCTTGGCTTTTCTTCTGGGTCTATAAAAGAGGCCTTTGCCACTTTTCCAGGGACCAAGAGACGCCAGGAAATCCTTTTGGAAACACCTTTTTTGGTAGTGGATGATTTTGCACACCACCCGACAGCGGTTGCAGTTACCATAGAGGCCTTCCGTGAGCTTTGGCCTGCAAGACGGCTTGTTGCTTGCTTTGAGCCTCGCACCAATACCAGCCGGCGTAAAATTTTTGAGGAAGATTATCTCAAGGCCCTTTCGTTGGCAGATTTGGTTCTCCTTAAGTCACCTCCTCAACTTGAAAAGGTTCCAGAAAATGAAAGGATTGACCTGGAGCTTCTAGTGCAAAGGCTTGGAGAGCGAAATATTAAGGCTTGGGCCTTCTCTTCGTCAGAGGAAATGTTTTCTTTTCTTAGAGAGATACTTTTACCCCAAGACATAGTGCTTTTTATGTCAAATGGCCCTTTTGACGGTCTTCCCAAGAGATTGGTAGAGGAAATTGCAAAGGCTTGAAGAGCTTAAGTTTCTTCAAAAGAATTTGGCTAAGAAGATAAAGCTTCAACCCCTTAAGAAGTTTCCGCGTTTAGTGGGAGGGGCTGATGTTTCCTATCTTCCCGCTTGTGATTTGGCCCTAGGGGCTGTGGTGGTCTTTGATCTTAAGAAAGACTGTTTTATAGAAGAAACCTTTGCGGAAGAAAAGGTAAGATTCCCTTATATTCCAGGCTTTCTTTCCTTCAGGGAGGTTCCTGTCCTTAAAAAGGCTATTTTGAGCCTCAAAAATATGCCGGAGGTGATCCTGGTGGATGGGCAGGGAATTCTTCATCCTCGCGGACTTGGTCTTGCAAGCCACTTGGGCCTTGAGACAGGGATTCCCACGATCGGGGTGGCCAAAAAGCCGTTGGTGGGCGAATTTGAGCTTCCTGCCGAGGAAATGGGCTCTACCGCTCCTATTTATCTCAACGGCGAAATCCGAGGGGTAGTTTTGCGCAGTCGCAAAGGTGTTAAGCCTGTCTATATCTCTCCCGGCCATCTTATAGACCTTTCTTGGGCCTTGAAGGTGGTCAAGAAGTGTCTTTCTGGTTATCGTTTGCCAGAACCATTACGTCAGGCTCATCTTTTAAGCCAGAGGGTACGCCGTGAACGTGGTGATTGTTCCCGCTGGAGGCGTGGGAAAAAGAGTAGGAAAGAAAGTCCCTAAACAGTTTCTTCCTTTAGGAAACCGTTTGCTTATTCGCTATACTTTAGCCATTTTTGAAAGGCTTCCCGAAATAGACCTGGTGATTATCCCGGTGCTTTCCGGCTGGGAAGGACGCTTGCAAGAAGAACTTGTCGATTTTGAGAAAGACTTCGAGATTGTTTTAGGAGGAAATACTAGGCAAGAATCGGTATACCAGGGCCTTAAAGCTGTTCCTTCTGAAGCGAGAGTCGTTCTGGTCCATGACGCCTGCCGCCCTTTTGCCAGCCCTTCTTTGGTACAAAAGGTTTTACAGAAGGTAAAAGAAAAAGGTGCTGCTTTAGCAGCTTTGCCTTCCAGAGACACGGTAAAAGAGGTCTTGGAAGGCCGGGTTTTAAGGACCCTTCCTCGAGAGAGGATATATCTAGCTCATACTCCTCAGGGAGCCCTTTATGAAATTTTAAAAGAGGCCTTTTCTTGGGCTTTAAAAAAGGGGCTTGATTTTACCGATGAAGCCTCATTACTTGAGGCCTATGGGGTTTCAGTTCACATTGTTTCATCAGAATTCAAAAATTTTAAAATTACTACTTCCGAAGACTTAGAGCTTGCTAAAATCCTTTTACCTTCCCTCCCTATTGCCTCTCTTGAGGTAAGATGTTAAAGGCTTGAGGAGCTGAATTCAGCGTGGGGGTTTCTTATGCTCGATTTCTTGCGGCAGCGAGCAGGTTCTTGGATGGTAAAGGCCCTTTTGGCGGCCATTATTATTGTTTTCATCTTCTGGGGGGTAGGCACTTTCCGTACCCGTAAGGCCGATATTTTGGCTGAAGTGAACGGGCAGCCCATCACCCTTACAGAATTCAGGGCCCTTTATGCCCAGAGGCTTCAGCAGTTACAGGCCCTTTTTGGTGCTAGGCTTGACGAAAATCTTCTCAAACAATTACAGCTTCCCGCTCAGGTCTTTGAAGATCTGGTTAAAAGGCGTCTTCTAGCTGAAGCTGCCAAGGAGATGGATATAGAAGTTAGTACCAAAGAAATACAGCTTGCTATCTCTCAGATGCCGGTATTTCAAAGCCAGGGTCGGTTCGACCCCCGCCGTTATCGCCTCGTCTTGAGAAACTTGCGCCTTTCTCCGGCTGATTTTGAGGAAATGGTTCGCGCCGATCTTTTAGAGGCCAAAATAAGACATTTGCTTACTTCTCCTATTCGCGCTACCGAGAACGAGGCTAAAGACTGGTATAGTTTTGAAAATGAAAAAATAAAAATTTCTTATATAAAGCTGCCTATTTCTCAATGTGAGAAAGAAATTTCTTTAACAGAAGAGGAGATAAAAGAATATTATGAGAAAAATAAAGAGAAATATCGTACCCCATTAAAATTGGCGCTATCTTACTATCTGCTAAAATATGATGATCTTAAAAAAGAAATTAAGATTTCTAATGAGGAATTAAAAAGCTATTATGAAGCGCATAAAAAAGAATATACCGTTCCGGAAAAACGAAAGATAAGACACATTTTGATTACTCCTAAAAAAGGGGAGGACGAAGAAACCTTCTTTAAGAGGGCCCAAGAAATCCGTCAAAAGATCAAAGGCCCAGAGAACTTTGCCGAGGTCGCCCGTAAATTTTCTGACGACCCCCATACCAAGAAAGAAGGAGGAGAATTGGGGTGGCTTACCCGTGAAGAATTATTTGAAAGCTTAAGAGATGTAACTTTTGGAGCCAAAGAGGGGGAAATTATAGGTCCGTTAAGAACCCCCCTGGGATACCACATTATTTTGGTAGAGAAGATCAAGCCTGCTACCCAGAAACCTTTTGAAGAGGTTAAGGAGGAGATCAGAAAGCGTCTTCTTGAAGAAAGGCTCAAACATTATGCCTGGGAAAAAGCCAACAAAATTTACGACGAGGTTATCCTTTTGGGAGGACTTGAAGAATGGGCCCAAAAAAACGGGGTTAAACTTCAAAAAACTCCTCTTTTTACTCCCCAAAATCCTCCTTCTATCTTGACTACGGAGGCCTTGGAAGCGGCTCTTAAGCTCGAAGAGGGAGAGTTAGGCCCTATTGTGGAGACTCCCGAAGGGATTTTACTCTTCAAGCTTTCTGAACGGAGGGAGCCTCGAATTCCGCCTTTTAAGATGGTAAAAGATAAAGTTCGGGAGGATCTTTTAAAAGAAAAGGCCTTAAAGCTTTGTGCTCAAAAGGCTCGAGAACTGCTAGTATCCTTGAAAGGAGCCTCTAATCCCGTTGAAGTTCTTAAGAAAGCCGGGCTCAAATTTGAAGAAAGTGGGTATTTTGCCCGCAAGGAGGTTTCGGTATCCGGTATCCCCCCAGCAGTTCTACGGGTAGTGAAGGGGTTAGGGCGAAAAGGTGAGTGGGCAGAGGAAGCTATTTTGGCAGGAGATTTTTATTATCTCGTACGAGTAGCAGATCTTAAACCAGCTGATCTCGCCTTGTTTGCCAAAGAAAAAGAAACTTATTTGAAGCGTCTCACAGCTGAAAAGCGTCGGGAGGCCTTTTCGGCTTGGTATCGGCATCTTCGAGAAAAGGCCCAGGTGAAACTCTTTCAAGAATTACCGAATTTATAGGGGAGGCCATGCCTAAGAGAACTGATCTCAAAAAGATTCTCATTATAGGTTCTGGTCCGATTGTGATTGGGCAGGCCTGTGAGTTTGATTATTCAGGTACTCAGGCCTGTAAGGCCTTGAAGGAAGAAGGTTTTGAGGTAGTTCTTGTAAATTCTAACCCGGCCACCATCATGACAGATCCTGAAATGGCAGACCGCACCTATGTGGAACCTATCACCCCAGAAGTGGTGGCTGAAATTATTAAAGAAGAACGCCCTGACGCCTTATTACCTACTTTGGGTGGTCAAACAGGCCTTAATGTGGCCTTCGAGGTTGCTCGCCGGGGGGTGCTTGAAAAATACAGGGTAGAAATGATTGCTGCTTCGGCAGAGGTTATTCGAAAGGCTGAAGACCGAGAGGCCTTTCGGGAAGCTATGAAAAATATTGGTCTCAAGGTCCCTCGAAGTGAAATTGTAACTACAGTGAAGGAGGCACTTAAGGCTGCTGAAAGAATAGGCTATCCCATTATTGTACGCCCAAGTTTTACGCTTGGAGGTACTGGGGGAGGGGTGGCCTACAATCGGGAAGAGCTTGAAGAAATTGTTACTCAAGGCCTTGAACTTTCTCTGATTCACCAGGTTATGCTTGAAGAAAGTGTACTAGGCTGGAAAGAGTTTGAGCTCGAAGTAATGCGAGACAAAAACGATAACGTTGTCATTATTTGTCCTATTGAAAATTTTGACCCTATGGGAGTTCATACCGGAGATTCTATTACTGTAGCCCCTGCCCAGACCCTTACAGATCGGGAATATCAACGTATGCGAAATGCTGCCATTGCTATTATGCGCGAGATTGGTGTAGATACCGGAGGCTCAAACGTCCAGTTTGCTATTCATCCTGAGACTGGAGAGATGGTCGTTATCGAGATGAATCCTCGGGTTTCACGTTCCTCGGCCCTGGCCAGTAAAGCCACTGGGTTTCCCATCGCTAAGATTGCTGCCAAACTGGCAGTGGGTTACACACTGGATGAGATTCCCAATGATATTACCCGGGAGACCATGGCTTCTTTTGAACCCACTATTGATTATGTGGTGGTAAAGGTTCCCCGCTTCACCTTTGAAAAATTTCCTGAGACCAAAGATGAGCTCACGACTTCTATGCGATCGGTGGGGGAGACCATGGCCATTGGGCGCACTTTTAAGGAGGCCCTTCAGAAGGCTTTGCGAGGGCTTGAAATAGGGCGCGCCGGGCTCGGAGCCGATGGTAAATCTCCCTCTGATAGGGGTAAGCTTCCTGCCCGCGAGTTAATCATTGAAAAATTACGCCTTCCAAATAGCGAGAGAATTTTTTATATTCGCGAGGCTTATAAAGCCGGCTTTTCTACCCAGGAAATTTATGAGCTTTCGCGCATAGATCCCTGGTTTCTTGAGCAAATCCGCCAGATAGTAGAGAAGGAAGGAGAGATTTCCGAAGAAGCCCTTCGTCGTCCAGAACCTCTTTACGAGATAAAGCGCTTTGGATTTTCTGACCGCCAGATTGCTTTTTTGACGGGAAAAGACGAAGAAGAGGTGGCCCGTTTGCGAAAAGATCAGGGAATTCGTCCGGTATATAAATTAGTAGACACCTGTGCGGCGGAGTTTGAGGCCTATACTCCCTACTATTACTCAAGCTATGAGGTAGAGAACGAAGCTCGGGTTTCCAGAAGACGGAAGGTGATGATTCTTGGAGGGGGGCCAAACCGGATAGGGCAAGGGATCGAGTTTGACTATTGCTGTGTTCATGCCTCTTTCGGTTTGCGGGAGCTTGGAGTGGAATCTATCATGGTAAATTCCAATCCTGAAACGGTCTCTACCGACTATGACACTTCAGACAGGCTCTATTTTGAACCCCTTACCTTAGAAGATGTGCTTCATATTTATGAACAAGAAGCTCCCGAAGGGGTAATTATTCAATTTGGCGGGCAGACCCCTTTGAATTTAGCAGTTCCGCTAGCCAGATCCGGGGTGAAAATTCTTGGCACTTCACCTGATAGTATTGACCGGGCTGAAGACCGAGAACGCTTTGCTGCCCTCCTTGACAAACTTGGGCTCAAGAAACCTCCTGCTGGCACGGCCTTCACCGTGGAAGAGGCCCTGGAGGTAGCTCAAAAAATAGGTTATCCCGTGCTGGTGAGGCCTTCTTATGTGCTTGGCGGACGAGCCATGCAAATTGTCTGGGATGAAGAAAGCCTTAAACATTACATGGCTACCGCGGCTCTAGTAAATCCCGAACACCCTGTTCTCATTGATAAATTCTTAGAACAGGCTATTGAAGTGGACGTGGATGCTATTTCAGATGGCGAAATTACGGTAATCGGTGGCATCATGGAACACATTGAAGAGGCTGGGATTCACTCCGGAGATTCAGCCTGTGTTATCCCGCCCATCTCTATTTCACGCCAAATGATAGAGGAGATCAAGGAAGCTACCCGCGCCTTGGCAAAGGAACTCAATGTGGTGGGCCTTATGAACGTCCAGTACGCCATCAAGGATGATGAACTCTTCGTGTTAGAAGTAAATCCAAGGGCTTCACGCACAGTACCCTTTGTTTCTAAAGCTATCGGGGTACCTTTGGCCCGTTTTGCCACCTGGGTGATGATGGGGAAAAGCCTTAAGGAACTCGGATTTACCAAAGAAATTGAGCCCAAACATGTATCCGTAAAAGAAGCGGTGTTTCCTTTCAGACGTTTTCCAGGGGTAGATGTCCTTCTTGGCCCGGAGATGAAATCTACCGGAGAAGTGATGGGCATAGATCTTGATTTTGGGCTTGCTTATGCCAAGGCTCAGTTGGCTGCAGGTATGCGTCTTCCTACCTCTGGAAAGGTTTTTATTTCCGTCAAGGACCCAGATAAACCTTTAGTAGTGGAGATTGCCAAGGCCTTAGCAGAACTTGGTTTTGAGATCGTAGCTACCAGGGGAACTGCCGAAACCTTAAAAATTGCAGGGCTTTCTGTAGAGATCATTCCCAAAATTTCCGATAAAGTACGTCCCAATGCCATTGATCTTCTTAAAAACGGTGAATTCTCTCTGGTTATAAACACCGCCCAGGGTAAAGTCAGCCGTGAAGATGCCTATCTTATTAGGCGTTATGCTATGGAGCTTGATGTTCCTTACGCTACCACTATCTCCTGTGCCAGGGCCATGGTTGAGGCCATCAGACGTCTTAAAGAAGCCAAATTTACCGTAAGACCTCTTCAGGATTATTATAAAAACCTTCCCGCTTGTTATTACGCCCGTAAGGGTCTCCTTTAGCTCAACCACTACCCCACTTTTGCCGATAACTTCTGAGAGACTAAAGGCAAAGTGGGGTTCTTATGGATCTTGGAACGGTAGTTGGTTTAGTCCTCGGAATCGTTCTCCTTCTAGGTTCAATCTTGGTTGGCGGAAGTCTTGGGATCTTCATCAATATTCCCTCGGTTTTGGTAGTGGTGGGAGGAACTATTGCGGGGTCTTTTATCTCTTACTCGCTTCCAGATGTGATTGGTTCGTTTAAAATCGCTATGAACGCTTTTTTCAACAAGCTTGATCCCCCGGAAGAAATTATCAAAGAACTTACCACTTTGGCCAACATTGCCCGTCGGGAAGGGCTTTTAAAACTCGAAAAACAACCTGTTAAAAATCCCTTTCTCAAGAAGGCCATCATGTATTGTGTGGATGGGCACGAGGCAGAATTTATCGAGGAGGTTCTTTCTAAAGAAGTAGCCCTTATGGCTGAACGTCATGAAACAGGCCAAAATCTTTTTAAGACCATGGCTGACTTGGCCCCGGCTTTTGGAATGATCGGAACCCTTATTGGTTTGGTCCAAATGCTTTCTAGCATGGATGATCCCAAATCTATTGGTCCTTCTATGGCTGTAGCCCTTCTTACCACTCTTTACGGTGCCGTTTTGGCCAACCTAATCTTTATTCCTATTGCCAATAAACTTGCCCTTCGTTCTCAGGAGGAGCAGCTAAATTACCGACTCATCATCGAAGGAGTGATTGGCCTTCAAAAAGGCCTCAATCCACGGGTGCTTGAAGAGATACTCAAAGCATTCCTTCCACCTAAAAAGCGAGAAGCAGGGGGCGGTGAAGGATAATGGGTAAGAATTGTCCAGAAAAAAAAGAAAAGTGCGAAGCTGGAGCCCCCAAATGGATGACTACTTTTTCCGACCTCATGTCGCTTCTCATGTGTTTTTTCGTCCTTTTGCTCTCTTTTTCCGAAATGGATGTGGCGCGTTTTAAAGAGGTAGCAGGATCTTTGAGAGATGCTTTTGGGGTGCAAAGAGAAGAAGTGGTTTTTGAGATTCCTAAAGGTATAGATGTGGTTTCGACGGAATTTCCAGCCAAATTTACTGTTGAAGAGCTTCTCGAAAGGATAAAGGCCGCGGTAAAGCTTGAGATGATCAAAGGTGAAATTCAAATTGAAAGCTTAAAAGATAGGGTCATTCTGCGCTTTAAGGATGAACTGCTTTTTCCGAAGGGCAGTGCCGAGCTTTCCCCCCGAGCTAAACAGGTCCTTTTTAAAGTGGGAGAGGTTTTAGAACTTTTTGACGGGGAAATCGTAGTAGCAGGGCACACGGATAATACCCCAATCAAAGGCGGGCGCTTCCGTTCCAACTGGGAGCTTTCAGCAGTAAGGGCCGCAAGAGTGGTAGAATTTTTCTTGAAGCACAAATTTGTGTTACCACGTCAGCTGGCAGCAGTTGGTTACGGCCCCAGCCGTCCTCTCTATCCCAATGATACTGAAGAGCACCGGGCTGCCAATCGAAGGGTTGAGATCATTCTCTTACAACATAAGACCCCACTTTTAGAATATCGGGAAGCTTTTTCTGGCCCCAAAGAACAGGAGCCCCTTCCTCAGGAGGTAAAATGAGCGAAGAGAAAAGACATCATATTCGTATTTACGATCGAGTTTTGCTGCGTTTAAAACCCCTAAAGCGCGAAGAATTTGAAAAGAAACTTGCCAATTATAAAGAAGGCAAAGAAAAACCCTGGATTGACCCCATTCGTCCTCCCGGAGAAGTGGTAAAACTCGAATCTTATCTCAAACGTCTGCGAGAGAAAGACCGGGAGCTTGCAGGGGTTTTAGAAATTTTGAATCAAAAACTTGATCGTATTTTAATTCACTTTTTAGGAGAGGAATTTTTAAAAGGTTTTCGGGAGACAGAGGCCAATCTCAGTGCAGGTGGGTTGAGAGTTAGACTTTCGCACGAACCAAAACCTGGAGATCTTTACGAGATAGATTTAGGCTTGCTTCCAGAATGGCTATTTTTAAAAACCTTTGGGGAAGTTGTAAGGGTGGAGAACTGCGATTCTCAAGGTTGTGAAGTAGCTTTTAAGTTTATCTGGATCACCGAAGCAGACCAGGATAAATTAGTCCAACATATTTTTCGTCAACAGGTTCTTCAGCTTAAAGCCAGCCGCCGAGTAAG
>JALSPG010000090.1 GCA_026986115.1 Thermodesulfobacteriales bacterium | reverse complement strand
TCTTCCCCTGATTCGCTTTTAATAGCTGCTAAATCTCCTCCACCACTTGAATTATGATCTACTGCAGACCAATCAAGATTAATTTTTTGAGTGGTACCATCTAAGAAAAAAGTTCCCTCACGTTTAATATCACTAATGTTAGTACCCCAAGAGAGAAGAATACTGTCGGTTTCATCTGCGGGAACCGTGGCCCCCGAAGTAGGAGATTGAAAAACTAGGTAATGCCAACGGCCATCGGCAAATTCGGGGAGATAATCTCTTATTTCTGCAGGAAAATCAGTGTTATTTGGGGCAGAGCCATTTTGATAATAAAGATAAATCCTAAGCGGTATGTTATTACCATTAGCATCTTTAACTGTAAGATCAATATGTTCCCAAGTATTTTCATCAATAGGAGTGCCATTGTCATCCAGTTTTATTAATCCGGCCTGACCAGGTACCTGAAGTCCTTCATCAACTCCATCTTCATGGTTAACATTAGACCAATTAATAAGAATCTTTTCTTTAGTAATAGGCAGTTCGATAGTAGCTTTAGTAACAGTGGTATCTGATCCGCTAGCTAATACTTCTCCGCTAGTTTCATAAATGATGCTATAATTATCCCATTTCTGGGTAGTTCCATTCCAAGTTAGTTCTACTCTAATAGGAATATCTTGTCCGTTAATGTCACGAATAACAAAATTAGTCTTGATAGTTTCGGAAGGATCTCCTGAAGCTACATAAACATTTCCTTCAAGAGTAATTTCCATGTTTTCTAGTTCTTCACGAGCATCGAGGTTAGTAATAACGTCGATTTTAGCAGTTTTGACAGGAGGTGAACTTCGATTTATCTGGATATCTTGCAAGGCTCCGGTAATATCTCCGGTAACTTCATCTATTTGCCAGCCCTGGACTCTTAATCCGGCCGGATTTACTAAATAACCTTGCTTTTCTACCAGGAATTGTCCGTCTCGAGTGTAAAAAGTGTTGCCACTAGAATTTGGTTCTTTAAGAATAAAAAAACCGTTCCCAGCAATGGCAAGATCGGTAGGACTTGCAGTGCTCTCAAAGGAGCCCTGCTGCATCATGGGATATAGGGCGTTAATGGAGGCACCCCGGCCCATCTGCCCCGAGCCTGATGTCGTATTTATGCGTTGAGCCATAACATCTGAAAAGGTGATACGGGCCCCTTTGAAGGCCGAAGTGTTAAGGTTAGCTACGTTATCTCCTACAACGCTCATGCCGTGACCAAGACTTCTTAAACCACTTGTTCCTGCAAAAAGGGCGTCTGTCAGACCCATAATTACCTCCTATATGCTCATATACTTATTTTCGTCTCTTTCTGATCATAGACTCAAAATTCTTAGACCTGTCTCAAAAAGTCTTCTAACATTTGATCGGCCGTAGTAATAATTCGCGCGTTACTTTGGAAGGTTCTTTGGAAAGTAATCAGATGAATCATTTCATTAGCTATATCAACATTTGACTGTTCTAGAGCTCCGCCAAAGATTGCTCCCGGAGCATTTCTTCCAGGAGCAAAAAACTGAGGTGTCGTATTTTTACGAGCTTTAAAGAGGTTTGCTCCGGCTCGTTCTAGAAGGTCTAAATCTCCAAAGAGAGCTAAGGGAATTCGAGCAAGAGAAAAACTTTTTTGATTGGTATAAACGACATTAATAATTCCCTTTTCATCAATACTTAAAGTTTCAAAATCTCCTGGAGGATAACCATCACTGCTTTGATTAATTACAGCATAAGGGCTGGCAAAAGCTGTACTAGCATGGTCGTCAAGACGTTGCCAACTAGCCTCTTCTTGCTTAAAAGCAATACCAAAATCCAGGGCAATTTTTAGTAATTGATCATCTAGGTTGAGATTGAGAAGAGGAAAACCTTCTGCGGAGAAATCGTTTGGTCCCAAGGAAACCCTTGTACCTGTAGGATCTGTGATATAGGTTAATTCTTCGAGGCTTTTTATCTGCCCTAAGGATCCAAAGCGGATTTTTCCACTCATTAAGGCTCCACGCCAGCGGCCACTTCCCCTGCTATCAAGACTGGGATCTACGGCAGCTAAGAATTCAAACACTCGGCTTTCAGAAGTCCGGTCAAAATAAAGATTGAGTTTATAGCGGTTTCCTAATGAATCGAAGATCGGAACAGCTACTTTAAAATCGTATGCTCCTTGAGGCAATGGAATAGGTTGAGTGGCATCCCATTTATCGTAAAGATCTAGGTTTGACTCTTCGGGTGGTTTACCAGCATCTAAATTCATCTGTAAAATAACTTTTGAAGTAGCTTGTCCAGAAATATGTTGAGGAAATTCAATAGGTACTAAATTCCCAGCGGTAAGATCTTCACAATTCCCTTCCGGACACAACCATCCTAAAAGATCGTATCCTGTAGGTAACCGGAGTCGTATTTGGTCATTTTCTACTTTCTGAGGAATAAATTGTCCGTCACGGGTAAAAAATATTTCTTGGCCATCAGAAACAACAAAAAAGCCCTTACCAGAAATAGCTAAATCAGAAGGCTGGTCAGTCTGCTTAATTGGTCCTCCATGATAAAGTATTTGAATGTCCTTTACACGTGCCCCCAGCCCAGTTTGATCATAAGGAGGGGCTTCGCTGGTAGCACGGGCAAAAAAGTCTTCAAAAAGAGGTCTGCTTCCGCGGAAACCAGTGCTTTCAAGATTGGCAAGGTTGTCAGCTGTTACCCCAATACCATAACTCATGGAAGAAACTCCGCTTTTGCCCACATAGATACTTCCAAAAAGACCCATCGTTAGGCCTCCTCAGCTATGATCTTTTCGATATCCGAAATACTTATTTCTTTATAACCGTTAAATAGAAGTTGAGATTGTCCATCTTCCAGCAAAGCTCCTGTTATACGGCCCACTGTTTTAATAGTTATTAAATCTGCCTCTTCAACTGATGATGTTTTTATACTAAAATAATAATTTCCATCAGGTAGTATTTTTCCTTTTTCGTCTTTTCCATCCCATTCGATTTCTTGTTGTCCAGCAGGAAGAGCACCTAAATCTAAAGTTCTTACTAAGTTTCCTTCAGAGTCATAAACTTTGAGTTTTAAATCGTTAACAGGTTCATCAAGAATTACTTTACCACCTAGAAACTTACCTTTTTCGATACGTCCTATATTACTTTTAACTAAAGATTTCTTGCCTATAAGTTCGGAGATAGTCTGAATCTTATCATTCTGGGCAATCTCTATTAATTGTTTAATCTTTTCGTTGAGATCGAAGAGCTGATCTACCTGATTAAAAAGGGCTAATTGAGTAGCCATTTCATTATTTTCTAGAGGTTTTAAAGGGTCCTGATATTCTAATTGCTTGATAAAAAGTAACATAAAATCGTTTTTATCAAGAACTTTTTTGGGAACTCTGGTCTTAGGTTTAGTATCAATTTCTGTAAATAATTTGTTTTCTGTTTGCACTCTGTTTTCTATCATATCTCCTCCTAAATTCTGATGTCTATCAGAGAATTGGATTGTCTAATCCGTCTATTTTCTTCATCATCTTCTTTTTTATTAGCTTCTATTTGCACTGTAGAAGAGAAAGCAAACTGTTCTCCAGGATAATTTCCGCCTCCAGAGGCAAGGTTTATTTCTGCCCCTCCGAACTGAAGTCCTAGGCTTTCAAAAGCTGTTTCCAGTTGCCCGAGATGCTGATGTAAAGCTTCGGCAGTACGGGGATGTTCGACGGTAAGTAGAAGTTTTACCTCTCCCCGGTCAACCGAGACCGAAAGATGAAGTTCTCCAAGCTCCGGGGGATGCAATTTGAGATGGGCTTCATGCCAACCCTGAGGATGGAGCTTGACCACCATCTCTTTGATAAAGATAGGTACTTTTTCTACATGAAGTGTAGAGAAATTTTGATGAGAGTTATGGAAGACTCTTTCCGCTGAGATCTCTTTATGATCAAAGAATGTTTGAGAAAGAATTTTGTCTATTAAATAAGACTTTTCCTGTATTTTCCTTCTATCTACTCTGAAAGAAGATTTCAATTTGTTTTCTTCAAGATCTTCTTTTACAAAAAACTTTCCTTCCTGTACCTTATTTGAAACTGAAAGACGGCTTTCTCTTCCAACTTCAGCCTTCCCTTGATCAGCCTCTCCTTGAAAAAGCATAGATGTATTAATATCCGAATTTTCCTTGGATATTTTTCTATCCTTAGGAGAGGTTGTTCTTTGGTTAAAGATTTGAGTTTTTTGAGAGTTTTTTAACTGATGATGTGAGGTAATAAAAAAATTCTTATTGTCTAACACCTCTCTTTTATAAATATTTTCAAGACCTTGTTTTTTCTCAAAAGTAAAAATTTCTCCTAAATAATCTTTCTTGTTAGCCTTTTTAAAATCTTTTTGAAAGAAGCTTTTAACATCTCTATTATTTATTAAATAACCTTCTTCTTTAGTTATTTTTTTTGATCTTTGGACAATATCGTTTCCATTTTCAAATAAAGTCTGCTTCAAATTATAGGCAGAAATGTCGGAAGTCTTGTTTGCAATTTTACTGACATTAGAATTAATCTGTTGTCTTTCAATAAAAGAAGAATTTGTCTCTTCCTCTTTAATGCTATCTTTTAAAAAGAAAATCTGGAACCAGATAGGTGTTCCTTCGTTACCAGAAATACTTTGAAGTCTTAAATTTTCCTCTTCTTTGTTTGTGTCTGTTTTTTCAGATTGTTCATAAGTCTCAGAAGGCAAAAATATTTCTTCTACTTCTGGAGTTTGATTTTTGATAAAATTTAGAAGCGTATTTTTAAGGCTTTGATTTTGTTTTACGACAGGCTGTCCTAGTGGATTATTTATTCTAAGTTGTTTTAGAGGATTTTCCGCTCCATTTTCATTCTGAGAAAGGGATTCCGGACTGTTTTGTTTCAAATTTAAAAAGAGAAATAGAAAAGTCAAAAAATCGGTATTTAAAACATTTTGGGTAGTATTTTGGTTTTCTTCTATTTGGAAAACATTTTTAAGCTGAGCTTCTATCTTCATTTTAGCCTCCCTGATTCTTGCAATTTCTAATCCTGCAAAGAACGTGCCCAAAAGTAGGAATGAATATCGAAGTTTCATCTTTCTTCTGGCTAAATTTTCCCGGAAAATTTTTCCTGGTCGGCAAAATTTTCCTTGTCTTGACACCTTAAGGGCCCGTCCTTACCTTCCCAAAGCGAAAGGAAGAAAAAAGCAAAAAACAGGAGGTAAAAATATGCGGCTTGAGAAATTTACCTTTAAATCTCAGGATGCCATCCAGGAGGCGCAAAGGCTTGCGGAGACCCGCGGCCATCAAAATATGGAAGTGGAGCACCTTCTTAAGGCCCTGGTAGAGCAGGAAGGTGGGATCGTTCCCATGATTTTAGAGCGTCTGGGGGTCAACAATAAGCTTGTCTCCTCAGACGTGGACGAGGTTCTGGATAAAATCCCTTCGGTTTCGGGAGCGGGGTTTCAGGTCTATCTTTCGCCCAATCTCAAACAGGTGCTTGAGAGGGCGATGAGGCTTGCCGCGGAGATGCGGGATGATTATGTCTCAACCGAGCATCTCCTCCTGGCAATCCTTGAGAGCAACACCCCTTCGGCGCAGATCCTCAAAAACCGGGGGGTGACCCGCGAAAATGTGATGGAGGTTATCAGGCAGATCCGGAAAGGCCAGCGGGTCACAGACCAGAACCCCGAAGACAAATATCAGGCCCTGGAAAAGTTTGGCCGTGATCTCACGGCCCTTGCCAAAGCTGGCAAGCTTGACCCTGTTATCGGCCGTGATGAGGAAATCCGCCGGGTAATTCAGATCCTTTCCCGACGCACCAAAAACAATCCTGTTCTGGTGGGAGAACCTGGCGTTGGTAAGACGGCCATTGTTGAAGGCCTTGCCCAGCGGATCGTCTCAGGCGATGTCCCCGAACCGCTTAAAAATAAACGCATCGTTCAGCTCGATGTGGGGGCTCTACTTGCCGGAGCCAAATATCGTGGTGAGTTTGAAGAACGCCTTAAGGCAGTTCTTAAGGAAGTAACGGAAAGCGAGGGGGAGATCATCCTTTTCATTGACGAAATTCACACCATTGTAGGGGCCGGGGCGGCTGAGGGAGCCATGGATGCCGCCAACATGTTGAAACCGGCCCTTGCGCGAGGGGAGTTGCACTGCATTGGTGCCACCACCATTGACGAATATCGGAAATATATCGAAAAGGATCCGGCCCTTGAGCGCCGTTTCCAGCCGGTTTATGTAGATGAGCCTTCGGTGCAAGAGGCCATTGCCATTTTACGGGGCCTTAAAGAAAAGTTTGAAGTCCATCATGGGGTGCGCATTACGGATAGCGCTATCGTGGCTGCGGTTCAGCTTTCAGCCCGCTATATTACCGATCGTTATCTCCCGGATAAAGCCATTGACCTCATCGACGAAGCTGCTGCCAAGCTTCGTATCGAGATCGAATCTATGCCCACCGAAATAGATGAGATCGAGCGCAAGATCAAACAGCTTGAGATCGAGCGCATGGCTCTAGAGAGAGAGACGGACCCGCGGGCGGTTGAGCGGCGCAAAAAGATAGAAGAGCAGCTTGAGGAGCTTCGCAAGAAGCTCGAAGAAATGAAGGCCCAGTGGCTGAAAGAAAAAGAGATTATCCAGAAAATCCGGGCTATCAAAGAGAAAATCGACCAGCTCCGTATCGAGGCCCAGCAGGCCGAACGCCAGGGAGACTTAAACAAAGTGGCGGAAATCATCTACGGCCGCATCCCGCAGCTTGAAAAGGAACTTGAAGAATGGAACAAAAAGCTTGAGGAGCTCCAGAAAGAGGGCAAGAGTTTTCTCAAAGAAGAAGTAACCGCTGAAGATATTGCAGAAATTGTCGCCAAGTGGACCGGTATCCCGGTGACGAGGCTTCTCGAATCCGAAAGGGAAAAGCTCCTCAAGATGGAGGAGCGCCTGGCGCAGCGTGTGGTGGGGCAGGATCACGCCATTCGGGCCATTGCCAACGCGGTGCGCCGTGCTCGTGCAGGGCTTAAAGATCCCAATCGTCCCATTGGGTCTTTTATGTTCCTTGGGCCCACGGGAGTGGGAAAGACCGAGCTTGCCAAGGCCCTTGCAGAGTTCATGTTTGATACGGAGCAGGCCCTGATTCGTTTTGACATGTCCGAATACATGGAAAAGCATGCCGTCTCCAAACTCATCGGTGCTCCTCCGGGCTATGTGGGTTATGAGGAAGGGGGGCAGCTTACCGAGGCCGTCAGACGGCGGCCCTATTCGGTAATCCTTTTCGACGAAATAGAGAAGGCTCACCCTGATGTTTTCAACATCCTGCTCCAGATCCTTGACGACGGCCGCTTAACTGATAGCAAGGGCCGCACCGTCAACTTCCAGAACACTATTATCATCATGACTTCAAACCTTGGTTCCCAATATGTAATGGAGCTTGAAGACCGCAAGGATGCGGAACGGCTGGTGATGGATGCGGTAAGGGCTCATTTTCGGCCGGAGTTTCTGAACCGGATCGATGAAATCGTAATCTTCAACAAACTTACCAAAGAGCACCTGAAAAAGATCGTTGATATCCAGATTCGTTATCTCCAGCAGCGTCTGGACGAAAAACACATCACCATTCACCTTACGGATCGAGCTAAAGAATGGCTGGCTGAGGTGGGCTACGATCCGGTCTATGGAGCAAGGCCTCTTAAGCGAGCTATCCAGCGGTATCTGGAAGATCCGCTGGCCATCAAGATCCTTGAAGGGGCCTTCCAGGAGGGTGACCATGTGCTGGTAGATTATGACGAGACCAAAGGCGGGCTTGACTTTCGGAAGCACTTTCCGGAAGAAATCCCTGAGGCTGCGGCAGCTTAAAGCCTAAAAAGGCCGGGGTAACCCGGCCTTTCTGTTTAAAGAGCACAAAACAGATGACATTTTGAGCATTGTTATTGCGAGCGAAGTCAATATAGACCCTTACTGTATTTGGGGGTAAGGATCACGGGGTTTACAAGTCGCCTCGCGATGACGCCTTGTCAGATAAAAGGTACTTCCGAGAATAGTTTTAAAAAAATTTTATGAGACGTTTTTCGGTTTTTTTTATTATTCTTTTAATCGCCTTTCTTGCGATCCTTTTCTGGTTCAGAAATGTTATCCTGCTTTTTATTGCCGGGGAGATTTTGCATCATTCCGGGCTTGAATTTTCTTCTCGTTCCTTAATTTTTAAAGACGGTCATTTTGAAATCAACGATTTTACGATAAAAGACCCCACTTTAAATCTAAAAGCTTCAAGGGGGAAAATCTCTTTTTCGTGGCGCCAAAGAGGCCTTAAAATTTTTCTCCAAGAGTTTGAGGCCCGCTATTCTCCCTCAAACACTCCTTTTACTCCACCTCGTTATCTTGCCGAACTTTCACTTCAGGATGGAAAGATATTAATCCTGGGTAACACCTCTTTTTCTATAGCCCTTAAAAAGCTTGAGGTTTCAGGTCTAAAAAATCTCTGGGAAGGTCTTAAACGACAAAAGGCCCTTGCTTTTCAAGAAGATTCTGTAGTCGGTCCCGCTTTTTCTTTTTTTAAATCTCTGTCCCCAGAGGCTTTAGCTAGCTTGAAGGCCCAAGTAGACCTTTCCCGCTTACCTCCAGACCTTAAAGAAAAAATACCTCTTAAAAAAGGAATTTTGCAAATAACCCTACTACTCGATCACAAAAAAGAAAAAATTCTTCCTTCAGGCCAACTAAAGCTCAAAAATGGGCTTCTCTTATTTAAAGAGAAGAGCATTCCTCTAGAAGGAAAAGGGGCCTTTTCTGGATGGTGGAAAAGGGATAATGGCAAATTTTCTTTAAATGGGGAAGTGGATTTGAAGCCGGGGCCAATTATTTTTTATAGTTTAAGGGGGCTTTTTAAAGAAAAACAACTTGCTATTTCTTCCCTTTCAGGCACTTTTCGCCTATTCCTCAGGGATCTTTCTCCTTTCTTGAAAGCAAAATTCAAGGGGCTTCTTGAGGGAGAAGGTGAGATCTCCCCGGAAGCAGGAAATTTTGCCCTAAAATTCACTTTGAAGGCGGGAGGTTTCCAATTAAATGAAGAAAGGGTAGGGGAGAATTTCTCTTTTCGGGGTAAGGTTACAGGTATCCTAAAGGAAGGTCTTTTATTCTCCGGAAAAATTCTTTTTCAGCAAGGTGAGATTTTTTGGGCTCCATGGTATTACGCCTTAGAAGAACCCTTAGAACTTAATTTCCGGGCCTTTTACGATAATAACATTTTTGTTTTTAAAAGTCTCCAGTTAAATGGTCCTTTAGAAGCCAAGATAGAAGGACTTTCGCTAAAGCCTCTTGCCTGGCCAAAAAAGAGTCAGCTCTCTCTATTAGTAGAAAAGTTCTGGTCTCCCCTCATAGCAGAACCTTTTGGCGAAGAATATCCCGTACTCAATGAAATCTCTCCTCGGGGAAGATTGAATCTTTTCCAAAGAGGAAAAGAAGTTGAAGGCCATTTTAAAGGAGCTCTTTTTTTCAAAAAATATGAGCTAAGTAAAATTATTCTCCTGGCAGGCTATGTCCCCGATGGAAGCTGTAAAGATCTTTATTTTTCTTGGCAAGAAATAAAAGGCCCCTTTGTGAAAGGGGGTCCCTTGAGAATCACGGGGAAAATATGTGCTCCCAAGATAGAGCTTGATCCTTTTCATTTTACTTTGTGGAAGGGGAAAATATCTTCTAAAGGAGGAAGTGGGAATTTTCAAGAGCGCTTCCTGGTCCTTAAAAAAATTTTCCTTAAAGACTTAAAACCAGAGCTGCCAGATCCGTGGAAAAAACTCTCTTTACACATTTCAGGAAACTTCGAAAAGATCCTCTTTCAAAAAGGAAAACTTGAGAGCGAAGGAGAATTGAAGATCTTTCTGGCGGGAGGAGAACTAGATTTAAGAGATCCCTTTTTTGAGCCCGGCATTTTGCCTCGCTATGGAGGAGAGGTGGAGTTTTCAGGGCTTGACCTAGCACTTCTTTCAAGTGTTTCAGGCCTGGGGCTTATCACCGGCCGCCTGCGCGGGAAGATAAAAG
>JALSPG010000089.1 GCA_026986115.1 Thermodesulfobacteriales bacterium | reverse complement strand
TTTCCGGTGGCCTTTGTAAAAGGCAAAGGAACCCGTCTCTATGATGAAGAAGGTCGCGAGTATCTTGATTTTTGTGCCGGGATAGCAGTTTGTGCCCTAGGTCATTCTCCGAAAGAGTTGTCTCAAGCCATTTGTGAGCAAGCCCAAAAACTCCTCCACGTTTCCAATCTTTACTGGACAGAGCCCCAGGCCCGCCTGGCAGAACTACTTTGTGAAAATTCTTTTGCGGAAAAGGTATTTTTTTGCAACAGCGGAGCAGAAGCAGTAGAAGCGGCCCTTAAACTTGCCAGAAGATACGCCTGGAAGAGATTTGGGCCTGAAAAATACCAAATCATAGCTTTGGAAAATTCTTTCCACGGCCGCACCTTCGGAGCCCTTTCAGCTACCGGTCAGCCTAATTACTGGCGGGGATTCGAACCACTGGTGCCGGGTTTTAAACACATCCCCCCAAATGATATTGAAGCCTTAGCAAAAGCAGTTTCTTCCGAAACTTGTGCTATCATTTTAGAACCGATTTTGGGAGAAGGGGGAGTTATTCCTCTTAAAGAGGAGTTTTTGAAGGCCGCACGTGAAATCGCTAGCCAAAAACAGGCCCTTCTGATTTTTGATGAGATTCAGACAGGAATAGGTCGTACTGGAAAACTTTTTGCCTATGAATGGTATGGGGTGGAACCAGATATTATGACCCTTGCTAAAGGTTTAGCCGGAGGGTTGCCTTTGGGAGCAATGCTTTCTCGTGAAGAAATAATGGCTGCCCTTGAACCGGGCACCCATGCCTCCACCTTTGGGGGAAATCCTGTAAGTTGCGCTGCTGCTCAGGAAGTGTTAAAAACTATTCTTAACAAAGATTTTTTAAAAGAAGTTCAATTAAAAGGTCGATCTTTAGAACAACGCTTAATTACTCTTAAAGAAGAGTTTCCGGAGTTAGTGCAAGAAGTGCGGGGGCGAGGTTTGCTTCAAGGTCTAGTTTTAAAGGTTTCTGCTTCACCTGTAATGCGTTTTCTTTTTGAAGAAAAGCGCATTTTGGTCACCTGTATTAAAGACCAAATCCTCCGTTTTACACCTCCCCTCACGGTTGCTTATCGTGAAATAGACGCCCTTTATGAGGCCTTAAAGGAGGCCTTAAAAAATTATCCTTCAAAGGAGGAGTAAGGATGCTTAGCGAAAAAATGGAAAAAGCTTTTAATGAGCAGCTCAAATGGGAATTTTATTCAGCCTATCTTTATCTTTCGATGGCGGCCTATTTTGACAGTGTTAATCTTCCGGGTTTTTCCAAATGGATGAAAGCACAGGCTATCGAAGAGTCTATGCACGCCATGAAATTTTATAATTTCATCAACGAAAGAGGCGGGCGGGTAATTCTCCAGGAAATTGATCAGCCCCCTACAGATTGGGAATCTCCTCTAGCGGTGATGGAGTTTGCGCTGGCTCACGAGCAGGAAGTAACTAAAAAGATTAACAATCTTATGGAACTTGCCCAGCAAGAGAAAGATCATGCTTCCCAGATTTTTCTTCAGTGGTTTGTCACAGAACAGGTTGAGGAAGAAGATTCTTTTGGAAGCATCGTGGCCCAGATGCGCCTGGTAAAGGACTCTCCAGAAGCCCTTTTTATGATAGATCGCGAACTTTCCAGCCGAAATATTGATTTTACTGCTCTCTCCGGTGAAGTGCAGTAAAGTTTCTTGACCACTCCCTGGCCTTTTGGTATCCCTTTGGGCCGAGGCCAGGGGCTTTTACCATGGATTTTCACCATCGTCACATATTGGATATTTCTGCCCTTACCCCTGAAGATATTAGTTATATCTTAAAAACTGCTGCTAATTTGAAAGAGATTCTTTCACGGCCTATTCCCAAGGTTCCTACACTTCGAGGAAAACTAATAGCCCATCTCTTCTTTGAACCCAGCACCAGGACAAGACTCTCTTTTGAAAAAGCGGCCAAAACCCTTTCTGCCGATGTATTTAACCTTACGGCACGCATGAGCAGCGTTGAAAAGGGAGAGACTCTGCTTGATACAGTTCTCAATGTTAAGGCTATGGGGGCTGATCTTTTTGTTATCCGTCATCCAATGGCAGGGGCACCCCATTTTATAGCTCGAACAGCTCATACCAGGGTTATCAACGCCGGAGATGGTTTTCATGCTCATCCCACTCAGGCCCTTCTCGATATGCTTACCGTCCGCGAGAAAAAGGGAACCCTTTCAGGTCTTAAAGTGGCTATTATCGGAGATATCCGTCATAGCCGCGTTGCCCATTCCAATATCTGTGGTTTTCGGAAAATGGGCTCGGAGGTCTTTGTTTCCGGGCCGGCTACCATGCTTCCTCCTGAAAAGGAAGCCCTGGGTGCCCGGGTTTGTTATCGTTTGGAAGAGGCTTTAAGAGACGCCGACGTGGTGATGGCTTTAAGGGTGCAAAAAGAAAGACACGGCCGTCAGCTTTTTCCCTCTTTGCGAGAATACGCCCGCGAATTTGGTTTGAATGCTGAAAGATTGGCCCTTGCCAAAGATGATTGTCTCTTGATGCATCCAGGGCCTATTAATTGGGGGGTTGAACTTCATCCAGAGCTTGAAAATGATCCCCGAAGTGTCATCTTGGAACAAGTTACTAACGGAGTTGCCGTCCGGATGGCTCTTTTGGTCCTCCTCCTAGGGGGTAGTTCATGAAGATTTTATTAAAAGGCGGCCGTATCATTGATCCTTCTCAAGAGTTTGATCAAGTAGCAGACCTTCTACTAGAAGAGGGGAAAGTAGCCGCTTGTGCCCCTCATCTAGAAATAGAAGATGCGCAAATACTTCCCTGCCAGGGTTTAATTGTCTGTCCGGGGTTCATTGATCTTCATGTACATTTTCGAGAGCCGGGGGAAGAGTGGAAAGAAACTATCGCTAGTGGTTCTTTGGCTGCCGTAGCCGGAGGGTTTACAGCTGTAGTATGTATGCCCAATACCAAACCTCCTAATGATAACGCCGAGGTTACACGCTATATCCTCAAAAAAGCTGCGGAAGCAGGTCTTTGTCGTGTCTATCCGGTAGCCTGTATCACCAAAGGACAAAGGGGAGAAGAACTTACCGAATTTGGTGAACTAAAAGAGGCCGGGGCAGTGGCTGTCTCTGATGATGGAAGACCAGTGCCTGATGCCTTCCTTATGCGGCTAGCGCTGGAATATGCCAAAAATTTTGATCTTCCTGTTATCTCCCATGCCGAAGAACTTTCCCTTTCTTCGGGCGGACATGTAAATGAAGGATTAGCTTCAGCAAAACTTGGTTTACGGGGTATACCTCCTCAAGCTGAGGCCATCGCGATCTTTAGAGAAGTAATGTTGGCAGAGCTCACCAATTCTCCCATTCATATTGCCCATGTTTCAACCAAAGCCGGGGTGGAAATAATTCGCCAAGCCAAAGAAAAAGGGCTTAAAGTTACAGCAGAGACAGCCCCCCATTATTTTACTCTCACCGAAGAGGCCACTTTTGGTTATCATACCAATGCTAAGGTAAACCCGCCCCTGCGTTCAGAAGAAGATCGCCAGGCCATCGAGGAGGCCTTAGCAGACGGAACCATCGATGTAATAGCCACAGATCATGCTCCTCACAGTCCACTTGAGAAGGTCTGTGAGTTTGAAAGAGCAGCTTTTGGTCTTGTGGGCTTGGAGACCGCCCTTTCCCTTACACTTCGCTTAGTTGAAAGGGGAAGCATCTCTCTCCCCAAAATGATAGAGCTTCTCTCTTGTGCTCCTGCCCGAATTTTAAAGCTTCCTGGTGGGAGTTTGCGGGAGGGTTCTCTTGCAGATGTGACAGTTTTTGATCCAGAGGCTCGTTGGATAGTTACCGAAGAAGAATTGAATTCCAAAAGTAAAAATTCTCCTTTTTTGGGTTGGGAGTTAAAAGGTCGGGTTATTTATTCTATTGTTAGTGGAAAGGTGGTCTTTTCTCGCCGAGAGTTTTAAAAAGTATTTTCTCCTATTTCCACTTTTTTTCGCTCCATTTCTCCATTTCAAGCATAATTCGCCTGTTTTTCCCTTAAAAAACCTCCTCTCCTAAAGTGTCAGGTAAGATCAAGCATATTGTAGGTAAAACACGTCAAAAACAAATGTATCTCATTGGCAAAAGGCCCTACATACCTGGCCTTTGTCCGATTAAGATGGAGACTAAATATCCCAAAGCCTTTTTCCACTTTGCTCCTGATCCGCGAAAATATCTTATTAAGCTTCTTCTGTTTTTTCGAAAGAAACCTGCCGCGGCAACCTTTATACAACACCCCACAATATCTTTCTCTTGCCGACCCTTCTGGCGCATCTCTCGGCTATCATAAGCCTTATCCGCAAATATGGCCTTCCTCTCCTTCAAGCAGGTCCTCAAGCACCTGGGAATCGTGCACGTTGGCCGGGGTGCACACAAACTCCGTCACAAACTCAGACTTTGGGTCAACGGCAATATGGTCCTTATAACCATAGAGCGTCTTTTTGCCTTTTTTGTAAAAGAGGCATCGTTATCTTTGCCTTTGAGCATGAGTTCCATTTCTGGATCAGAATGGCTGTAGATTTGTTGGATGATGAGGATTTTGAGCATAAGGACGGGGTTGTAGGCCTTGCGTCCGACTTTAGAGGGGTAGAGTTTGGAGAGGATGGTTTCGAAAGGTTCTCAGTTGGTGAGTTTATTAATGTAAGAGAGTATATCTTCAGGGAGATTTTGATAGACAAGATATTCGCCGATAGTGATAGGAGAATCGTCTTTGTTAAACATAAGTCAAACTCCTATAGTTTTTATTAGCAAGGCCATAAGAAATATTATGAATCAAGTATTTTTGCAAAGGTCTCTCTTTAATACTTTTAGCCACTATTTTTGGGATTTCATAATTCTGATAATAATTTTTTGGCGCTGTCACAAGGACTTTTTGTCAACCAGAGCTGGGCGGAGGTGCGGAGGGAGCTTGAAAGGCTCATAGATTACGAAAGGCTTGAGGTTTTGATCAGTAATGGAGAGCCTGGGGTAGAGGCCCTTCTTAGGGAGAGGATGCGGCACTAAAGGTGTATATGGCATGGCTGGAAGGATCTTAGCTTCGTGCTCTATCAGGACGGCTTTCGGGTGCTTGAGAACCGGAACTTGGTGGATCTTTTGAGCGAGATTCCGCTTTTCAGGTTGAAAACCAAAGGATCGGCCTGGGATCAGAGAGAAAGTGGAGGGGATTCTTGAGGAGAGCCGTCGGCTGAGGGAAGAGTTGCTTGAGGTTTTTGATCGGGATGTATATCCGCGGGCGCATAGCTATTTGAAGCGGCTGGGCGAAAATTTGTTCATATTTTTGGAGTATTTTTTTGGAGAAAGGAGAATGGATTCCGGATGTTTCAAATATGGCGGAAAACGTTATAGGTCGGATTAAGCTACGGGTAAGACGGATAGGCAAGAGATGGAGCGAGAGAGGAGGGCTTATAGCCTTATTCCGGGCGATGGCAAGGAGGATTTTTGGGGTGGAGAGCTGGGAGGCCTTTGAGGAGAAATTGCTGGGGACAGGGATTCGTCCGAAACTCGTGGCCTTAGAGGTGAAATACCACTGGAGGTGGCCTATCACGCCACTTTGACACAAGGCCAAATTTTTAAAATAATCTTTAAAGGATATCCCCGTTTTTTAACCGGGAATCAGGCATAACATAAAGATATAATACTAACGTCTCTTTATGAAGGATTTTGCTAAAAGTTGGGCTTACTACCAAAAGTATTTATACCTCTTACCTCAAGATCCTAAAAAATGCTTTCAGGAACTGAATGCCCTTTTTAAAAAAGCCACTTATGAAAAAGATAACTATAACGCCTTTTTGCTTTGGCCTTTACTAATAAAAGCTGTCATTTTTTTATATGACAACTTTAAAAAGCTTGATCCCTATCTTAAATGGTATGAATCTAATTCTATTCCTGACGGGCTAAAAATCATACCCGAGTTTTTTATTTTTTTAAAAAGCAACTATTTTTGGGCACTCTTTTTAAGAAAACCAGAATGCTCAACGCTTTCACACCTTGAAAAAGAACTTCTAGACTCTCTGAACCAAATAAAACAACCAGAGATTAAATCAGAGATTCTTTTTGCTACTTCCTGGCGCGCCTTTTGGCAAGGAGATTTAATAACCTTAGCCCGTCTTGGAGATGAATTATCTGGCCTGCCAAAACTTACACCTGGTCTTGAAATCACAAAAACCTTGATAAAAGCGGAAAAAGCAATCTGGGCACATGACGACTTTGACTCTGCCAGAAATCTTTTACAAAAAGCGCATCAATTAGCAGCCAAAAAAGAAATTGCCATATGGGAAGCCCTTCTCTATGCCTTCGAATGCACCTGTTTCCTTCTAAAAAACAAACCTCTTGAAGCTGAAAGGCCTTTATCTGGCATGGAAGCCTCTTTACCAAAAACAGGTAAACAGGCCCTTGGTCAATTTTTTTATATGAAAGGCTGGAAATATTTTCTAGCTGGCGATTTTAATCAGGCTGATATTTACCTCAAGCGAGCACTCCAAGTTTTAGAAGAAACCGGATACCGCTACCCCTTTTATCTGACACATTTTGCCCTTGCCCAGGTTTTATTTGCCAAAAAAGAACTGTCTGAAAGTATTGAACACCTAAAAATTTGTGAAAACTTTGCAAAAAAGGCCAAATCTTTTGCCCTTTTGTATATGTGTAGTCTTCACCAAGCTCACTTGGCTTATTTGAGCGGAAATGCTCCTTTTGGCCGATTTTTCTTAAAAAAAGCCCTTTCCATAGGAAACAGGCAAAACTATATCCATTTTCTCTGGTGGAATAATCCTAAAATGTTTTCATACGTGCTGGCCAAGGCCCTTGATGACAACATTTTCTCAAATTACGCTAGGCAACTTATCATTCGTCATCGTTTAAAGCCGCCACCTTTTTGGAGTATTTCTACAAGCTGGCCTTATCGTCTAAAAATTTTCACTTTGGGCCGCTTTGCCTTAGAGATAAGTTTAACAGGCCAGCGAGCCATTAGAAAAACACCTTCAAAACCCCTCGAATTGCTTGCCATTCTAGTCGCAGCCAAGGGAGAGATAGAAAAATCATATCTCTTAGACATCCTCTGGCCCGAAACCGAAGCTGATGTAGCTTATCACAACCTTGAAACTACTATTTATCGCCTGCGCAAAATGCTTGGCCATAAAGACTTCATTAAAAGCCGTGGGCGCACTGTAAGTCTTAACGCCGATAACTGTTATGTGGATATATGGGAACTCAAAAATAAACTCGAAAAGATTAAAAAGGCTATCAGACGCAAGGCTGCCACCGAAGCCTTTCTTCTCACCGAAGAAGTACTTGACTTATATGACGAATTTCTCCCAGGCTACCATAGCCCGTCCATTATTTATGAAAGAAAGACCCTTGCCCAAACGGCCGCTACAATAATATTTCAAGCCTTACAATTTCTGGCAAAAAAATTTCCTGAAGAAACCCCCTTACTCCAAGAAAAAGCCTCGTCAGTTTTAGGGCCAGAATTCTCAGAAAAAAATGCCAAGTTTTTTTAATTTTGTGAGTTTCTTGTGAACTATCAGTGAGCCCTCTCGTCCTAATCGTATAGTTACATATAGTTACAGATTATCAAGGGAGGAGACTATGGAGCAAGAACAAGTCATGGAAGAGATAATTTTACGCATTCAAGAAATAAAGGCCGAAGTAGAAGAAGAATTTTTGACCAAAACAAATGTAGTGGGTTTAGGGGTGGGATTCAAAGAAGTTGGCGGCAAAGAGACTACCGATCTTTGTCTGCAAGTTTACGTGGAGACAAAATTACCACCAAAAGAGCTTTCTCCTGAAGCCCTGATCCCGGAACGTATTTCTGAGCTCCCTACTGACGTTGTTGAAGTAGGTATAATCGAAGCCCAAAGTTACACAGCATGTGTACGTCCAGCTCGACCTGGTTACAGTATCGGACACTACCGCATCACCGCGGGTACTTTTGGTTGCCTGGTAAAAAGCTGTCGCACTGGAAGATGCTATATCCTTTCAAACAATCACGTATTAGCTAACAGTAATCAAGCCCGTATCGGAGATCCCATTGTGCAGCCAGGTCCTTATGACAACAGGCCTTGCAACCCCAAAGTTATTGCTAGGTTAGCGGCGTTTGTACCCATTAACTTTTCTAGCGGCGCTTACAACTTGGTTGATGCCGCCGTGGCGCTTCCTCTAGGCTCGAGCTTGGTCATTCCCTATTTCCCAAATGGTCTCGTGCCGAAAGGAACCAAAGTTGCCAGCCTTGGCATGAATGTTTTCAAATTCGGCCGTACTACGCAATTTACCCGCGGTCGTATAAGAGGTATAGACGCTACCATAGCAGTACGCTACGGCGCAGGGAAAAAAGCCTATTTTCGCAATCAAATAGTCACCACTAATATGTCCCGCGGAGGGGATTCCGGGTCATTACTTTTATCAAGCGATGGTTATGGAGTAGGACTTTTATTTGCGGGCTCTTCAGTTGTTACCATCCACAACAATATTCATAACGTATTGCTCGCTTTAAGGGTGCGGCTGGTTACCGCTTAAAACAAAAAAGAATAAGGAGGCCTTTCATGGAAAGGATAGATAAAAATTTCTTAGAAGAAAGTGCAGAACAAGAAACATCGGCGGCTATGGCCCTTATTGAAGAAGAAATCGCACAATCAAAAGAAATGGCTCGGGAAAACGAAGCTGAAATGTGGGAGCTTATCCGCCATCTAAAGTTTCAAACTGAAGCCATTGAAGCGGAAAATGCCAAAGAAGATGAACAAGCAGAAATCTTTGCCCGGCAGGCCGAAGAAAATTTGCAAACACAGGAAATCGATGTGGAAGTTTTAGGAGAAGAAGAATTAGACCAGTTTATTTTAGAAACCCAGTCCGTAATAGGTGATAGACCAGGACATTATTGGGATACCCTCCCCTATCACGCCTGGGGACGAGTATATAGACATAATGAAGGCGGAGTTACCCAAGGCTCTGCCATCCTTATCCGTTCGGAAAGAAAAATGTTTCTTTACGCCAGAGCGAAAGGTGCAGGACTTGGAATTACCGATGACAATGATGTCACGGTGTATGGCAAATTTTATTATCTTTTTTATCCCAGAAACAATGGATTCGTACGGGTATATGTGCCAGTGGCAATTAAAGGATGGTATCAGTTGCGCTCCAACGATAAATGGTGGAATTCCAAAGAAGCCAAAGCAAGGATTACCTTTCAGGTACGTCTTTATCAGAATTATTGGGGTCCGACGAAAAGAAGCCACATTTTTAATCGTGGCGGCGGAAACATATCCGTAGCCAATCGTATTGACCGCTACCAAAGTATATATTCAGACCCTTTAACTGTAGGTGCTAACAAATGGGTCATTGCCGAACTAACCTGTAAATTAAGGGTAGAAACCGAAGGAAGCGGGACTCTAAGCGTGTTATCCTTTAGAAGACCAGATTGTATCTATATTCCAGGAGTACGTTTTGAATTCGCTTAAAAAAGAAGAAATAGAACAGGCCCTCTTCTCGTTGCTTGAGCAGGGGGCCATTTTGGGATTTGAAGTACCAGAGAATTACCAGCACCAGGGAGTAATGATCCTGGTGCCAGCAAAAAACGTACATCTCGAAGAAAAACTTAAAGAGCTCCTTCCCAGGGTACCTTTGCGTATCATTGAGACAGAACCCCCAAAAGCCTTCTGATAGTATCTGGGTAGAAATACGCTAAATATCAGTCTAAATTTTTTTTCGAACATCTATAAAACCTCCTAATATTCATTCCAAAAAATGAGGACGAATCCTTCGCAGTTGTGCTTAAATACTGGCCTCGACAATTTTTACAAGGTCTCATGACCTATTTAGAAAAGCTGATTGAACTGCCCATTAATTAAAAAATATCAAGACCATAGCCTAATGAAGTTTGATGAAAGCTTTTAAGCAGCCACCGAAGCTGGCTGAAGAGGGAAAACAGGGACCCTGGCAGGGGAAGGATACCAACGCCAAGCATAGATAGTGTTCCATACTGCTCTCACAGCCTTGAGGTGTAAACAATGCGAAGCCCTCTCTGCCTGTACCTCTGCCAAAAGAGGCGCCCCGAGGAGATAAAGATCTCCTAAAAGATCTAGGGCTTTGTGTCGCACAAACTCATCCGGACATTGTAAACCATCAG